>SCTX01000165.1 GCA_004298385.1 Betaproteobacteria bacterium
TCGTTGGCTTCCGGCCTATAGTCTGCGCCGTAATACCCTGTTAACTGGTGTTTTTCCCGCTCCGTCCCGCCCCATCCCGCCTGTTCCCGGTTCTCGCAAACCAAGTGGCGTCTCTCAGTGATGCTGCATGATGCTTTCACGTTGGGTCTCCTTCGGTCAGGCACAGGTGGGTTTGGATATTCACCTACACCCTACAGCTTCGGATGACCCAACATCCTATTCTGTCTTGGACAAGAGTGTATTCCTATGAAAGACAATTTTCTGGATATTCGTCGCCCATTGAGATACACTTTGTGCGACCATGAACAACATCTTTGAACAAATCATCGGCGACTTTCAGGAGCGGGCACTTGCGCAACCCACGCGGCGCGACGTACCCATCCCCATGCTGCCCGGCAAGGTCGACACGCTCATCGGCATGCGTCGCACGGGCAAGAGCTGGCGCATCTACCAGGCAATGAACGAGCTGCTCGGTGCCGGCAGCGCCAAGGAGAGCGTGCTCTACATCAACTTCGACGACGAGCGGCTCTATCCGCTGACAACCCGCGACCTGCAACGCATTCCGGAGACTTTCTTCCGACTTTACCCGGAAAACAAGCGCCGGCGCTGCCATTTCTTCTTCGACGAAATCCAGAACGTCACCGGCTGGGAACGTTTCGTACGCCGCCTGCTCGATACCGAAAATGCCCAGATCACCCTCACCGGCTCGTCGGCGCGGCTACTGAGCCGGGAGATCGCCACCACCCTGCGCGGTCGTTCGTTGGCCACCGAGATATTTCCCTTCAGCTTCCGCGAAGCCTTGCGCCATCGCGGCGACGACGACACGATCGTCAAGCGCCCCGGCAGCGCCCGCCGTGCCCTGCTCGCCAACCGCCTGCGCAGCTACTTGGAAACGGGCGGCTTTCCCGAAGTACAGGGCGTGGATGCGGCCTATCGCCTGCGCATCCTCCAGGAATATGTCGACGTCGTGATTCTGCGCGACGTGGTGGAACGCCACGGCATCGGCAACCTTGCGCCCCTGCGCTATCTCATCCGTCATCTGCTGGGCTCGCCGGCCTGCGCTTTCAGCATCAACCGCTTCCACAATGATCTCCAGTCCCAGGGGATCGCCTGCGGCAAGAACAGCCTGCACGACTACTTGGCACACCTGGAGGATGCCTATTTAGTGCAGAGCATTCACGTCGATTCACGCTCGGTGCGCCAGCGGCAGGTAAATCCGCGCAAGGTCTATCCCATTGATACCGGGCTGGCCCTCGCCTTCCGCCACGGGCCGGGAATGGATCGCGGCCGGCTACTGGAAACCCTGGTGTTTCTAGACCTGCGACGTCGAGGCATGGATATCTCCTATTTCCGCTCGGAACGGGGCTATGAGGTCGATTTTCTCGCTCGGCGGGGCCTAGGCAAGGCCGTGGCCATCCAGGTGGCCGAAACCATCGCCGACCCGAACACCCGGCAGAGAGAACTGCGCGCCCTGGAAGCCGCGATGGCCGAGCGCAGGCTGTCCTCTGGAATCCTGGTTACGCTGGACGAAGAGGGGCAAATTGATGCGGCGAGCGGCCGGGTAGAGGTCGTTCCCGCCTGGCGCTGGCTGCTGCGGGCGGATTAGGCGCGACCAAAGAGAAGGAAAATCAATCCGGCGGGCAACCCAGTCTCCGCCTGCCAACGAAGCCGGAACGAACCTGAGTTGGCTTTCGCGGTCACCCGCAGTGCGCGTAATGCAGTCATGTTCATTGCGGGTCGTCCATCTGGCGCAAACCGCTACGATTTCCAGCGGTATTATTGATTAAGGCCTGCCCGCGGGCAATTACGCTGCGCCGTATGACTTCCCCGCGCCCTTAAGCGCTGCGCTCGAAAAGAAATCGACGTAGCGCTTGTCGCTGATCATGATGTGCTCTCGCAACCATTTTTGAACGGTCTTGATTGCTTCGTCGGACACCCCCGTCTTGTGGCGGAGAAATATTTCGGCTAAATGGTGCACATCGGCGTGGAATCGTCTGTGTTCTTCAATATGCGACTCGAGTTCCGCGTAGTTGAGGGTTCGCATCATGTTTTCCTCAAGCGAAAAATGCTCCTGCAGCAGGCCGAGGAGTTTGAGGATTTCAATCTCTGCGCGCAATCGATCGTCGTCGCTCGGCCCCGCCATGATGCTGATGATGCAATCAAAGATCCGCTTGTGCTGTAGATCTATCGCGGGTATGCCTAGCGCGTACTCGTCTTTCCATTCCAGATCTTTCATGTTCCCCTTTCCGCTCCTGCTCGAGAAATCGAATTCACCAAGCTTGCGCATCCGCTGCAACCGCCTGCTTCGGCCGCGCCCGGCGTTGCCGCTATTCCGCCCTGATGCATCAAGCTCAAACACCTTTGTCCATCAATTTTACATTGACTATCTACTGGCTTCGGTTCTCCAGCATGTTCAAGACCGCCTTGCCGAAGGCAGCGAGATCGCGCGTTTTAGCTAATACTGTCTAGCTGCCGGGCTTGAACCGGAATACCAGGGCAGTTCCGCAAGAACTCTCAACCGCGATTTGCGGACCTTAAACGCGTTCGAAAATCCCCGCTGCCCCCATGCCGGTGCCGACGCACATGGTCACCATGCCGTACTTCAGGTTCTTGCGCCGCAACGCGTGAATGACGGTGGCCGAACGTATCGCCCCGGTCGCGCCGAGCGGATGGCCGAGCGCGATCGCGCCGCCCATCGGGTTCACCTTGGCCGGATCGAGGCCGAGGTCCTGAATCACCGCCAGCGACTGCGCCGCGAAGGCTTCGTTGAGTTCGAACCAGTCGATCTGATCCTGGGTGATGCCGGCCGCCTTGCAGGCGACGGGAACCGCCTCTTTCGGGCCGATGCCCATGATTTCCGGCGGCACGCCCCTGACCGCGAACGATACGAAACGCGCGAGCGGCGTCAGGTTGAACTGCTTCAGGATCTTTTCACTTACCAGGATCAGCGCGCCCGCGCCGTCGGACATCTGCGAGCTGTTGCCCGCGGTGACCGAACCCTTCGCCGCAAACACCGGCCGTAGCCTGGCCAGCGACGCGAGGCTGGTATCGGCGCGCGCGCCCTCGTCCTGGCTGACGCTGCGCGTCTTGATGTCGATGTTGCCGGTCGCAAGGTTGGGGAAGTGCTCGACGATATCGACCGATGTGGTCTCATCCCTGAATTCGCCGGCAGCTTTCGCCGCCAGCGCCTTTTGGTGCGACGCGAGCGAGAACTCGTCCTGCGCTTCGCGCGAAATCTTCCATTGCTGCGCGACCTTTTCCGCGGTCAGCCCCATGCCGAAGGCCATGCCGATGTTCTCGTCGCGGAAGATGCCCATGTTCATCGACGGGTGGTAGCCCATCATCGGCACCATCGACATCGATTCGGTGCCCGCAGCAATCATCACCTCGGCCTGGCCGACGCGGATGCGGTCCGCGGCCATCGCCACCGCGGTAAGACCCGAGGCGCAATAGCGATTGATGGTCACGCCGGCCACGGTCTTTGGCAGGCCCGCAAGCAGCACTGCCATGCGCGCGACGTTAAGGCCCTGCTCGGCTTCGGGAAAAGAGCAGCCGACGATCGCATCCTCGATCAGATTGACATCGAGCCCCGGCGCCTGAGATACGGCCGATTGCATCGCGCGCACCAGCAGATCGTCCGGGCGCACGTTCTTGAACATGCCGCGCGGCGCCTTGCCTATGGGAGTCCGGGTCGCGGCGACGATGTACGCGTCCTGCAATTGTTTGCTCATTTCGATTCTCCTATGCGGATCTAATTGCGCACCGGCTTGCCGGTCTGCATCATGCCCATGATGCGTTCCTGAGTCTTGGGATGGTTGAGCAGTCGCATGAACGCCTTGCGCTCCAGATCGAGCAGCCACTGTTCATCGACTAGGCTGCCAGCCTCTACTTCGCCGCCGCAAATGACCTCGGCGATCATCGCGCCCAGCTTGTAGTCGTGCGCCGAGACGAAACCGCCGTCGCGCATGTTCACGAGCTGCGCCATGATCGTCGCCATGCCATAGCGCCCGGCGACCGGCACCAGGGCTTTCAGCGGCGGCCTGTAGCCGGCCTCGAACAGCGCGCGCGCCTCGACCTTCGCCACATGCAGCAGTTCGTGGGCATTGAAGACGATGACGTCGTCCGCGCCGAGGTAGCCCATTTTTTTCGCCTCCAGCGCGGACTTGGACACGGCCGCGGTGGCGGCGTTGATGAAATAGTTCTTCAGGAATTGCAGCAGGTCATTGCCTTTGGCATCGGCAGCGGCACGCACCGCCGCCTCCTTCAGGCCCCCGCCCGCCGGAATCAGGCCGACGCCGACTTCGACCAGGCCGACATAGGACTCGAGCGACGCGACGCGCTTGGATGCGTGCATCATCAGCTCGCAGCCGCCGCCGAGCGCGAGGCCCGAGACCGCGGCCACGACCGGCACGCCGGCGTATTTCATCGCCTGATGCGCCTGCTGCAGCCTGACTACTTCAGGTTCGATCGCCTCGACCCCGCCCGACATGAACAGCGGCAACATCGATTGCAGGTCGGCGCCGGCGGAGAACGCGCCGCCGGCAGCCGCATCGGCGCTCCAGATTACCAAGCCTTTGTAGTTTTTCTCGGCCTCGTCCAGCGCGCTGGCCAGACCGGCGATGACGCCGGGGCCGATCACATGCATCTTGGTCTTCAGGGACAGGATCAGCACCTCGTCGCCCTGATGCCAGATGCGCACCGAGTCGTCCTCGAACACCGTGGTGCCCGCCGTCCTGCCGTCCGCGGCGGCGGCGCCTTCGACCGGGGCGCGGAAGGCCTGGCGCAGGTACACCGGCAGCGTCGAACGCGGCACGTAGTTCTTGCGCGCGGCCGACCAGGACCCTTCGGGCGCATGCACGCCGCTGCGGCCGTCGAATACCCAGGCCGGCAGCGGCGCCCGGCACAGCGCTTTCCCGGCGTCGATGTCTTCCTTGATCCAGCCCGCGATCTGCGGCCAGCCGGCGCTCTGCCAGGTCTCAAATGGGCCGATGCTCTGGCCGAAACCCCAGCGCATGGCAAAATCGACCTCGCGCGCGTTGTCGGCAATCGATTCCAGGTGGACCGCAACGTAATGGAACACATCGCGGAATATCGCCCACAGGAACTGCGCCTGCGGATTCTTCGATTCGCGCAGCGTCTTCATGCGCTTGGCCGGATCTTTCTCCTTGAGTATGCGAGCGATGATGTCGTCCGCCTTGCCACCACCGGCGACGTATTCGCCCTTGGCAAAATCCAGGCGCCGGATCTCTTTGCCGACTTTCTTGTAGAAGCCGGCGCCGGTCTTCTGGCCCAGCGCTCCCGCCCGCACCAGCTTGGTCAGGACCGCGGGAGTGCGGTAGAGGGCAAAAAACGGATCGTCCGCCAGCTTGTCCTGCATGGTCTTAATCACGTGCTCCATGGTGTCCAGTCCGACCACGTCCGCGGTGCGGAAAGTGCCGGACTTGGCGCGGCCGAGCTTGGCGCCGGTGAGATCGTCCACCACGTCGCAGGAGAGGTCGAATCTTTCCGCCTCGTGCATGGTCGCGAGCATACCGAAGACGCCGACGCGGTTGGCGATGAAGTTCGGCGTGTCCTTCGCCCGAACTACCCCCTTGCCCAGCGTGGTGGTGAGAAAAGCCTCGAGCTGGTCCAGGATCTTCGCTGAGGTCGCAGCAGTCGGGATCAACTCCACCAACTGCATGTAGCGCGGCGGATTGAAGAAATGCACGCCACAGAAGCGCGCCTTCAATTGCGCGTCGAATCCTTCGGATAGTGCCGTAATGGACAGCCCCGAAGTGTTCGAGGCGAAAATCGCGTTCGGGCCGATGAACGGCGCGACCTTCTTGTACAGATCGTGCTTCCAGTCCATGCGCTCCGCGATCGCCTCGATAATCAGATCGCAGCCCTTGAGCGCTTCGAGCTTGTCCTCGTAGTTCCCCACTTCGATGCAGGCCGCTTCGTCCTTGTCGCCCAGCGGCGCCGGGCTCAGTTTTTTCAGATTCTCGATGGCGCGCAACACAATGCCGTCCTTCGGCCCGTCCTTGGCCGGCAGGTCGAACAAGACCACGGGTACCCGGGCGTTGACGCAGTGGGCGGCGATCTGCGCTCCCATTACGCCCGCGCCGAGGACCGCGATTTTCCTGACGATAAAATTGCTCACGGTATTCCTTTCATGTAAGTGCTTGCGCTGTGAAAGTTACGTATTGCCGTGCATGGCGACTCCGTTGGCGCCACGTTCTGCGATTCAGTTGCGAAAACCTTGCGCGGACGAACCCCCGTCCGCGCGCAATCGACGATCTTGAATAAAACCCCACGTCGCATGCGGGGTTAACCATAACCGCGTTTTCCGTTCGGATACGCTTTTCATCCGAACGGAAAACGTGGTTGGCGCGCGCAGCGCGCAGGTCTTCCCAAAACCTGCACAGACGCAAAACTCCACGCCATATTTGTTAATCAGCGCTTAAAACAGCTCGGCTTCGAGATCGAGCAGATTCGCGGCACCCGAGCGCGCCTGGCGGATCAGCATGGCGGTTTCCGGCAGCAACCGGGCGTAGTAAAAGCGGGCGGTCGCGAGCTTGGCCTTGTAGAAGCCGTCGCCGGAATCGAGCTTCGCCAGAGCGATCTTCGCCATGCGGGCGAAGAAGTAAGCGTAGACCAGGTGGCCGACTACGCGCAGATAGGGAACGGCGGCGGCGCCGACTTCATCCCGGTTCCGCAACGCCTTCATGCCGATTTCCATGGTCAGCTTGGTGAGCTCGCCGCCGAGCTCGGAGAGCGGCGTGACGAATTCGCTCAGCGCCTCGTCGGCGCCGTTGTCTTCGACGAAAGCCTGGATGAGCGCGCCGAATTTCTTCAGCTTCGCGCCGTTGTCCATCAGCACTTTGCGGCCGAGCAGGTCGAGCGACTGAATGGTGTTGGTGCCTTCGTAGATCATGTTGATGCGGGCATCGCGCACGTACTGCTCCATGCCCCACTCCGCGATGTAGCCGTGGCCGCCGTAGACCTGCATCGCCTCGGAGGTGGCGATCCAGCCGTTGTCGGTGATGAAAGCCTTGACGATCGGCGTCAGCAGCGTCACCAGATCGGCGGCGTCCTTGCGCGCGCCTTGGTCCGGATGATTTAGTTCCCGGTCGATTTGCAAGGCGACGAACGAGGTGAAGGCACGGCCGCCTTCGGCGTAGGCCTTCGCCGTCAGCAACATGCGGCGCACATCCGGATGCACGATAATGGGGTCGGCCGGCAGCTTGGGCGCCTTGACCCCCGAGAGGCTGCGCATCTGCAGGCGCTCCTTGGCGTAGACGAGCGCGTTCTGGTAGGCGACTTCGGTCTGGCCCAAGGACTGCATGCCGACGCCCAGACGCGCGGCGTTCATCATCACGAACATCGCATTGAGGCCCTTGTCCGGCTGCCCGACGAGCCAGCCGGTCGCGCCGTCCAGGTTCATCTGGCAGGTCGAGTTGCCGTGTATGCCCATTTTCTCCTCGATGGCGCCGCAGGTGATCGCGTTGCGCACGCCCAGGGCACCGTCTGCCGCGGGTACGAACTTCGGCACCAGGAATAGTGAAATGCCCTTGGTGCCCGCGGGCGCGTCCGGCAGGCGCGCCAGCACCAGGTGGAGAATGTTGACGGCCAAATCGTGCTCGCCGGCCGAGATGAATATCTTGCTGCCGGTAATCTTGTAGGAACCGTCGGCCTGGGCTTCGGCCTTGGAGCGCAACATGCCCAAGTCGGTGCCGCAATGCGCTTCGGTCAGGCACATGGTGCCGGTCCATTCTCCGGAAACCAGTTTCGGCAAGTACAGGCGTTTTTGTTCCGCCGTGCCGTGCTCGTGCAGGCAGGTGTAGGCCCCGTGCGACAGGCCGGAATACATGTACCACGCCTGGTTGGCGGCGTTCAGCATCTCGGACAGGGAATTGTACACGACCACCGGCAGACCCTGGCCGCCGTATTCCGGATCGCTGGCAAGGGATGGCCAGCCTGCTTCCACGTATTGTTGATACGCCTCCTTGAAGCCCTTGGGCGTGGTCACCGCGTGGGTGGCCGCGTCCAGGCGGCAGCCCTCGCGGTCGCCCGAGTGATTCAAAGGGAACAACACCTTGGAGGTGAACTTGCCGCCCTCCTCGAGCACCTGATTGATGGTGTCCGCATCGACTTTGGCGTGCTGCGGCAGTTGCTTCAAATCGCTCTCGACCTGCAACAGTTCGTGCAGCACGAACTGCATGTCGCGCAATGGAGCAACATATTGACTCATGATTCTCTCCTTCGGATGGACTGGGTGAAGTATTTCATTCTTGCCCGCTCAAGCCGCCGCGGGATACGAGCCCGGCTTGCGCTCCTCCGGGAACGAGGCCACGGCGGCCCCGCACCGGCGACGGCGACGTTGAGCATGAGTATCGGCAGGCGCATCGTCTCGGCCAATCGGTCCGGCGGCGGCGCGGCACGACTCGGAAAAAACGCCGTCGGTTTGAAACGCTCAAACGGCGGGCATGCACGGAATTATGCAAGATCTACCTAGGCAAAGTGCCGCGGTTCCAAAAGGTTGCCCACAGGATTATCCACAGATTCTGTGGATAATTTCGATCAAGGCCTTGTCCGCGGCGCCAATTCTTGTCCGGGTTGGCACTGCCTGTCCATCGCGTAATACGTGGGTGGGTAAGGACTCAGGCTCGCTGCGATCACCATATCAGGTTCGAATTGTCACAGTCAAACGGCAACGGCCGGCGGGCCTCGGCGGCTCGCTTTGCCGCTTGGCGCACGTCAACCGGTAGGATATTCTCTTTAGCGCGCAGGGACGTTGCCCTGAAGTCGAGTGAGGAGCATGGATGGAAAGCCATTTCGGAAAGTACGAACTGAAAAGCCTGCTTGGCAAGGGCACGTCGGGATCGGTTTATCGCGCGGTGGATACCTTTTCCAACGACCAAGTCGCCCTGAAAGTGATCGATCCCGCCGTGTTCCAAGACTCCGAGTTCGGAACCGTGTTGCGCAAACAATTCCTGAAGGAAGCTTCCCTCGCCGGGAAATTGCATCACCCGCACATTGCGTCCATTCTCGATGCCGTCGTGACCGAGGATGCCGGCTACATCGTCATGGAGTACGTACCCGGCGAGAACCTCTCCAGGCATACCGGCGCCGCCAATCTTCTGTCGATGGAGGACGCGATCCAGGTCGCGTTCAAGTGTTGCGGAGCGCTCGATTACGCATTCCGCCAAGGCATCATCCACAGGGATATCAAGCCCGAGAATATCATGTTGAGCGAAGACACCGACGTCAAGATTACCGATTTTGGCGCCGCGTTTCTTCAGCATCGCGACGTGACTCAACCCGTCAACATCGGGTCGCCCGCCTATATGTCACCAGAGCAAATCAGCGGCGCGACGCTGACGCATAACACCGACATGTATTGTCTGGGAGTGGTGTTATACGAGCTGTTGACCGGGAAACGGCCGTTTGTCGCCGACAATATCAGCAAGCTGATCCGGAAAATCCTTTATGAAGAACCGTTGCCCCCGAGCCGCCTGACGCCCTCGCTTCCGGGCGAACTGGATCGCATTGTGCTCATAACGCTTGCGAAAGCGCCGCAGGACCGCTATTCGAGTTGGGCCGATCTGGCTTTGGCGTTGGCCGAGATCGGCCGGCTGAGCGCTCATCAGCAGTCGATTCCGGACAGCGAGAAGTACGCGGCCCTCAAGCGGGTGGGGATGCTGTCCACGCTCTCCGACGCGGAAATATGGGAGCTGGTTCAGGCGGGACGCTGGGCGCGCGTGCATGCGCGCAACGTGATCGTGCGCGAGAACGATCCCGGCCAGAGCATGTTCTTTCTCGCCAAAGGCGACGTCAAAGTCACGCAGGCCGGGCGTCTGCTCAACGTTATCGGGGCCGGGGAATTTTTCGGCGAAATGGGCTACATTTCCGGCGGCGACCTGCCGCGGCAAGCAACGGTCGAGTCCATGACCGATGTGGTGCTCGCCGAGTTCGAAGCCGCGGCTCTGGATGAGACGAGCAAATCGTGCCATAGCAGCTTCATGCGTGCGCTGGTGCGCAACCTCGCCGATCGCCTGGCCCTGGCTGACGTCCGAATTAGCGCTCAGGCGACCTAGTCAAGTTTCACGCCGACTTTGCGGATCAATTCGCCGCAAGCCCCGTGAATAAGCAAATATAATTTCGCAGCGAAAGCTGTCGTTTCCCACAGCGGCGCCATGGCCGAGGATAGGCAACTATGAGTACACACAGTACACGTGAAGAACTTGAAGCAGCCCTCGCCAAGGCAGACGCCGAATGGCGCGAGGCAAGGGGCGAATTGAACCAGGCGCAAGCCGATCGGGCCAAGGCAAACGCCGGCTGGGACCGGGTCGTCGCCAATCGGCGCAAAGCGGACGCTGACCGGCGCAAGCCAGGCGCCGTCTGGGACGGGGTATTCAGCGACCGGCGCAATGCGGACGCCGACCGGCGCAAGGCGGACGCGGCCCTCGCCGCTCTCTCCAGCGCAGTCGCCGACCGGGCCAAGGCATACGCCGACCGGGGCAAGGCCGAGGCCGACTGGGCCGATGCAGAGGCCAGACTGAACAAGGCAACTGTCGCGCGGGATAAAGCGGCAGCGGCCCTCGACACGCTGAAGCGTCCATAGAGGACGCCATGAACGAAGGCGCCCCGCTGATCGACGGAACAGTCCAACAGTCCTTAGGTCATCGAGCAAACCACATCTGGAAAATCGACATGGGGACGTAGCCCGATCTATTTCCCGCGCACTATGAACCGGATGAAATTCGCATCGAGGTTTTGCTCTTGAGCGCAAAGACAAGCGCAATCCCCGTCATTGCCATCGACGGCCCGTCGGCGTCGGGCAAGGGCACGATCGCGGAGCGGGTGGCCGGGGCATTGGGTTTTCACTATCTCGACAGCGGCGCCCTGTATCGCCTGATCGCGCTGGCGGCGACGCAGGCAGGCGTAGCCCTGGATGACGAGGGATCGCTGGCTCGCCTGGCAGAAGAACTGGAAGTTCGCTTTAGCGGTGGTGAAATATATCTATCTGGTCAAATAGTTACAAACGAAATTCGGAGCGAGAAGTGCGGCATTGGCGCCTCCAGGGTGGCTGCGCTGCCGGCGGTGCGCGCGGCCCTACTCGAGCGTCAGCGGGCCTTCCGCATCTTCCCGGGACTGGTCGCCGAAGGCCGCGATATGGGCACAGTGGTGTTTTCGGACGCGAAGCTCAAAGTGTTTCTCACCGCGAGCGCCGAAGTGCGCGCCGAGCGCAGATATAAGCAGTTGAAAGAAAAAGGAATCGATGCTAATATTCGAACCCTTTTGCTGGAACTGCGTGAACGCGACGAGCGCGACAGCGCCAGGAGCGTAGCGCCCCTGCAAAAGGCCGCTGATGCCCGGGAACTCGACGGCACCGGACTCGGCATAGAGGAAATAGTGCGCCAGGTACTTGATTGGTACCGGCAAAAGGCGGCGGGCTCGCGGCACCTGTGAGCCCGCCTTGTGTTTAACCAACCCCGTCCGCAAGGGCGGCGAAATCAGGTAAATAAACCCAATGTCCAATCTTTCCCCCGCGGTCGCCTCCAACGAAAACAATTTCGCAGCCCTGTTCGAAGAAAGCCTGACGCGCCAGGAAATGCGCATCGGCGAGGTGATCACCGCAGAAGTAGTGCGTGTAGATATGAATTTCGTGGTGGTGAATGCCGGACTCAAGTCCGAGAGCTTCATCCCGGTCGAGGAATTCCGCAACGATGCCGGCGAGGTCGAGGCCAGCGTCGGCGATTTCGTCAGCGTCGCCATCGAGGCCCTGGAAGACGGTTTCGGCGAAACGCGCCTGTCGCGCGACAAGGCCAAGCGTCTGTCCGCCTGGATGGACTTGGAGAAGGCCCTGGAAACGGGCGAACTCGTTACGGGTGTGATCAGCGGCAAGGTCAAGGGCGGTCTCACCGTCATGGCCAACGGTATTCGCGCCTTCCTGCCCGGGTCGCTCGTGGACATCCGCCCGGTCAAGGACACGACGCCGTTCGAAGGCAAGACCATGGAGTTCAAGGTCATCAAGCTCGACCGCAAGCGCAATAACGTGGTGGTATCGCGCCGCGCCGTGCTCGAGGCGAGCCAAGGCGAAGAGCGGCAAAAACTGCTGCAGACCCTGTCCGAGGGCTCGGTCGTAAAGGGCATCGTCAAGAACATCACCGACTACGGCGCGTTCGTCGACCTGGGCGGCATCGACGGCCTGCTGCACATCACCGACCTCGCCTGGCGCCGCGTGAAGCATCCGTCCGAGGTGCTTAACGTGGGCGACGAGGTCACCGCCAAGATACTCAAGTTCGACCAGGAAAAGAATCGCGTGTCGCTCGGCATGAAGCAACTGGGCGAAGACCCATGGGTGGGCTTGTCGCGCCGCTACCCGACCAGCACGCGCCTGTTCGGCAAGGTCACCAATCTCACCGACTACGGCGCGTTCGTCGAGGTCGAGCAGGGCATCGAAGGCCTAGTGCACGTGTCCGAGATGGACTGGACCAACAAGAACGTGCATCCGTCCAAGGTGGTGCAGCTCGGCGACGAAGTCGAGGTGATGATCCTGGAAATCGACGAGGAGCGCCGCCGCATTTCCCTGGGCATGAAGCAGTGCCTGCCCAATCCCTGGGGCGAGTTCGCGATCAACTTCAAGAAAGGCGACCGGGTCAAGGGCCAGATCAAGTCGATCACCGACTTCGGTGTGTTCATCGGGCTGCCCGGCGGCATCGACGGCCTGGTGCACCTGTCGGACCTGTCCTGGAGCGCGGCCGGCGAAGAGGCGGTGCGCAACTACAAGAAAGGCGACGAGGTCGAGGCGGTGGTGCTGGCGATCGACACCGAGCGCGAGCGCATCTCGCTTGGCATCAAACAACTGGACGGCGATCCCTTCACCAATTACATCGCCACGCATGAGAAGAACAGCGTGGTGCAGGGCACGGTGAAGTCGGTCGATGCCAAGGGCGCGGTGATCGCGTTGGTGGGCGACGTCGAAGCTTACCTGCGCGTCTCCGAAGTGTCACGCGATCGCATCGAGGATCTGACGCACCAGTTGAAGGAAGGCGACACGGTGACGGCGATGATCATCAACATCGACCGCAAGAACCGCTCGATCAACCTCTCCATCAAGGCCAAAGATATGGCCGAGGAACACGATACGATGCAGAAGCTGCAGAGCGAAAGCGCCGCCAGTAGCGGCAGCACCAGTCTGGGAGCCCTGCTGAAAGCGAAGCTGGACAACAAGAACTCTCAGCAATAAAAGGGGCAGGGAGATGACCAAGTCCGAATTGATTGGCAGGCTGGCGGCGCGCTATCCGCAACTGGTTGCCAAGGACGCCGAATTCGCGGTAAAGACGATACTCGATGCCATGATCCTGAGCTTGGTCAAGGGCCAGCGCATCGAAATCCGCGGCTTCGGCAGCTTCGGGTTGAATTATCGTCCGCCGCGCACGGGCAGGAATCCGAAGTCGGGCGACAAGGTCCAGGTGCCGGAGAAGTTCGTGCCGCACTTCAAGGCCGGCAAGGAACTGCGTGAGCGCGTGGATTCGAATTAGCGCGCGAGCGGCGAGCGGAAGCGAGCGGCATCGTTTCGATGCCGCTTGTTTTTTCTGAGGCGATCCGGCCATGCGCGTCCTCGCCTGGACCCTGCGCATCGTTTTGTTCCTGGCTTTGTTCCTGTTTGCGCTCAAGAACACCGACACGGTCAGCCTGCGTCTTTATTTCGACCAAGTGTGGCAGGCGCCGCTGATCCTGGTGCTACTGGTGTTCTTCGCCGCGGGCGCCGCGATGGGCGTGCTCGCCACGCTGGTCACGGTGTTCAGGCAGCGGCGCGACATCGCGCGGCTGCAACGCGAACTGCGCAGCCGTCCCCGTGACGCCGACCCGGGACCCCCGGTCGCCGACGGCGACATCGACTCGCTGCCCGAGATTTAGCGCGCCGGCATGGAATTCGAATTTTGGTGGCTGCTTGCCTTTCCGCTGTTCTTCGGCCTGGGGTGGCTCGCGGCGCGCATCGACATCAAGCATCTCGTGTCGGAATCGCGCTCGTTGCCGCGCTCCTATTTCAAGGGACTCAATTTCCTCCTCAACGAGCAGCCGGACAAGGCGATCGAGGCCTTCATCGAGGTGGTCAAGGTCGATCCGGAGACGATCGAGCTGCACTTCGCGCTGGGCAGCCTGTTTCGCCGCCGCGGCGAAACCGAGCGGGCCATCCGCATGCACCAGAACCTGCTCGAGCGCGGCGACCTGGGCCAGGAGCAGCGGCTCGCAGCCCTGTTCGAATTGGGGCAGGACTATCTCAAGGCGGGATTGCTCGACCGCGCCGAGGAAGTGTTCGTGAGGCTGCGCGACACGCCGCATCGCGGCGCCGCGCTGAAAGCGCTGCTGGACGTCTATCAGCAGGAAAAAGATTGGGAAAAGACCATAGGCGTGGCAGGCGAACTCGGCGCGGACCTGGGCCAGTCCTGGGGGAAGGAGATTGCCAACTACTACTGCGAACTCGCGGCGATCGAGATGACCCACTCGCGCACCGAGGCGGCTCTGGCGCGCCTCGCGCAGGCACTCAAGTCCAATCGCAAGTGTGCGCGCGCCAATGTGCTGCTGGGCGACATGCGCGCGGCCACGGGCGATCACGAGGCCGCGATCGAAGCGTGGAAGAAGATCGAGCAGCAGAACCCGGCCTACCTCGCGCTGGTGGCGCAGCGCCTGCTCGACAGCCACCGCGTGCTGGGAAAGCAGGAAGAGGGGCTGTTCCTGCTGCGCGGTTACCTCGCCAACTCGCCTTCGCTCGACCTGCTCGACGTCGTGTTCCAGTCGACGCTGGAGGCGCAAGGGCCGGAAGCGGCGCACAAGCTGGTGCGCGACGAGCTGCGCCGCAACCAGACCCTGCTCGGCCTGGACCGGCTGCTCGACGCCGAGCTGCTGGTGGTCCGGCCGGAACGCCGCGGCGACGTGCAATTGGTGAAGAACCTGGTGCACAGCCACACGCTGCGCCTTGCGCGCTACCGCTGCGAGAATTGCGGCTTCAAGGCGCGCCAGTTCTACTGGCATTGCCCCGCCTGCGGCGGCTGGGAAACCTATCCGCCGCGGCGCACGGAGGAATTTGATTTGGCCCCGTAGTGGGCGAGAATTAGCGAGACGTTCAGCATTTGTCATTCCGAGGCCAAGGGCCGAGGAATCTGCTTCTTGCCTCTTGCGAAAAGCAGATTCCTCGCTTCGCTCGGAATGACAGAATTGGAAATCTTAGAGATGCCCCATATATGGTTTGGAGCGTAAATTGAAAATATCGGTAGTCGGAACCGGATACGTGGGTTTGGTCAGCGGCGCCTGCCTGGCGGAAGTCGGCAACGATGTGCTCTGCCTCGATCTCGACGCGAGCAAGATCAAGATCCTCAACGAAGGCGGCATTCCGATCTACGAGCCGGGGCTGCAGGAAATGGTCAAGCGCAACCGCAAGGCAGGGCGCCTGGCCTTCACTACCGACGTCGAGCAGACGGTTGCATTCGGCACGGTTCAGTTCATCGCGGTGGGTACGCCCCCGAGCGAGGACGGCTCGGCCGACCTGCAGTACGTGCTCGCCGCGGCGCGCAACATCGGCCGCCACATGCGCGACTACCGCGTGGTGGTGGACAAGTCGACGGTGCCTGTCGGCACCGCGGACAAGGTGCGCGCCGCCATCGCCGAGGAGTTGCAGCAGCGCGGCACCGACATCGCCTACAGCGTCGTGTCCAACCCGGAATTCCTCAAAGAAGGCGCCGCGGTCGAGGATTTCATGCGCCCCGAGCGCATCGTGGTGGGCAGCAGCGACGAGCGCGCCACGCTCGTCATGCGCAATCTGTATGCGCCGTTCCAGCGCAACCACGAGCGCGTGATCGTCATGGACGTGCGTTCGGCCGAGCTGACCAAGTATGCCGCCAACGCCATGCTGGCGACGCGCATTTCCTTCATGAACGAGCTCGCCAATCTGGCCGAGCGGCTGGGCGCGGACATCGAGTGCGTGCGTCGCGGCATCGGCGCCGATCCGCGCATCGGCTACCATTTTCTGTACCCGGGCGCGGGCTACGGCGGGTCCTGCTTTCCCAAGGACGTGCAGGCGCTGATGCGCACCGCGGGCGAGGCGGGCATGAACCTGCTCATCCTCGATGCGGTGGAGCGGGCCAACGCCGCGCAGAAACAGGTGCTGGCGGCGAAAATCCTGAAGCGTTTCGGCGCCGACCTGAAAGGCCTGAATTTCGCCCTCTGGGGGCTGGCGTTCAAGCCCAATACGGACGACATGCGCGAGGCGTCGAGCCGGGTGCTGGTGACCGAGCTGCTCGCGCGCGGCGCCGGCGTCACCGCCTACGACCCGGTCGCCATGGATGAAGCGCGGCAGATCTACCAGGCCGAGCGCCGCGTGCGCTTCGCCGAATCTCCGATGGCGGCGCTCGAAGGCGCCGATGCCCTGGCGATCGTCACGGAATGGAAAGAATTTCGCAGCCCCGATTTCCAGCGGGTAAAAGCGATGTTGCGCACACCGGCCATTTTCGACGGGCGCAATTTATACGATCCGGTCGAGGTCAGGCGCAACGGTCTGGAGTACTATCCGATCGGACGGTTGTAGGGGGAGTTGGGTGAGGAGCAAGGCGTGAAACTGCTACCGGATTTATCCAGGGCGAAGCTGCTGGTGGTCGGCGACGTGATGCTCGATCGCTACTGGTTCGGCGAGGTAAGCCGCATCTCGCCGGAGGCGCCGGTGCCGGTAGTCAAGATCGAGCGCATCGAGGAGCGTCCCGGCGGCGCCTCCAACGTCGCGCGCAACGCGACCGCGCTGGGTGCGCACGTGACGCTGCTGTCGGTGGTCGGCGACGACGAGGCCGGCGCGCGCCTGCGCGAGCTGGTCGAGGCCGAGCAGGTCGTCGCCTGCCTGCACAAGGATCCGAGCATTCCCACCACGGTCAAGCTGCGCGTGATCGGCAGGCAGCAGCAGCTTCTGCGCATCGATTTCGAGACCCAGCCCAGCCACGATGTGCTGGCGGACAAATTGGCCGATTTCGAGCTGCTGCTCGCCGACTGCGACGTGCTGGTGCTGTCCGATTACGCCAAGGGCGGACTCACTCATATCGGCAAGATGATTGAACTCGCGCGTGCCGGCGGCAAGACCATCCTGGTCGATCCCAAGGGGGATGACTATTCGCGCTACCATGGCGCGACCGTCGTCACGCCCAACCGCGCCGAAATGCGCGAAGTGGTGGGACGCTGGGAAAACGAGCAGGATCTCACCGAGCGGGCACAGGCGCTGCGGCGCGCGCTCGGCGCGCGGGCGCTGCTGTTGACGCGCAGCGAGGAGGGTATGAGCCTGTACCAGGACAGCGGCGTACTGCACGAGGCGGCGAAAGCGCGCGAAGTGTTCGATGTGAGCGGCGCGGGCGATACCGTCATCGCGGCGCTTGCGGCGATGCTGGGCAGCGGCGCGACGCTAGCGCAGGCGATGCACGTGGCCAACAGCGCCGCCGGGATCGTGGTCGGCAAACTGGGTACCGCCGTGGTCCATTCCGAAGAGCTGCGGGCGGCGCTGGCGCAAGACTGAGAGGAAAACATGTACTACGTAGTCACCGGCGCGGCCGGGTTCATCGGATCCAATCTGGTCCGCGCGCTGAATGAGCGCGGCGAGACCGACATTATCGCAGTGGACAATCTCGCCCGCGCCGACAAGTTCCTGAATCTGGCCGGCTGCGAGATCGCCGATTTCATCGACAAGCGCGACTTCGTCGTACAGTTGAGCGCCGGGGAGTTCGAGGGCGCGATCGAGGCGGTGCTGCACCAGGGTGCCTGCTCCGACACCATGGAGACGGACGGGCGCTACATGATGGAGAACAACTACCGCTACTCGGTGGCGCTGCTCGATTACTGCCAGGAAGAGGAAGTGCCGCTGTTGTACGCCTCGTCCGCCTCGGTCTACGGTTCCGGCACGGTGTTCCGCGAGCTGCGCGAATGCGAGGCGCCGCTGAACATCTATGGCTATTCCAAGTTTCTGTTCGACCAGGTGGTGCGGCGGCGCCTGCCCGATGCCGAAAGCCAGATCGCGGGCTTTCGTTATTTCAATGTCTACGGGCCGAACGAGGCGCACAAGGGGCGCATGGCCTCGGTCGCCTTTCATTTTTTCCACCAGTTCCGCAGCGACCAGCGGGTCAAGCTGTTCCAGGGCCGAGACGGCTACGCCGACGGCGAGCAAAAGCGCGATTTCGTCTCGGTCGAGGACGTGGTCGAGGTGAATATGCATTTTCTCGAGCGGCCGGCGCTGTCGGGAATATTCAACCTCGGCAGCGGCCGCGCGCAGAGCTTCAACGATGTCGCCACGGCTACGATTAACGCCTGCCTGCGCGCCGAGGGCCAGGCTGCGCTCACGCTGGAGGAAATGCGCGCGCGAAACATGATCGAATACATCGCTTTCCCCGATGCGCTCAAGGGCAAGTACCAGAGCTATACCGAAGCCGACGGCGCCGCGCTGCGCCGCGCCGGCTATACGGAACCTTTCCTGACGGTGGAGGAGGGCGTGTCGCGCTATTGCGAGCAGTTGCTCGATCGGGAAATCAGGAGGGGCGAAGAGTGAGGGATTCAAATCCGGGAATACTTATGCGCAATAACGACGACACAACACAATGACATGAAACGAACCACATACCAGACTATCGAAGACACGATAGGCAATACGCCGCTGGTGCGCCTGAAACGCATTCCCGGGGCCACCAACGCCAACAGCGGCAACGTCATCCTGGCCAAGCTCGAGGGCAACAACCCGGCAGGGTCGGTCAAGGACCGCCCCGCGCTGTCGATGGTGGCGCGCGCCGAGCGGCGCGGCACGATCAAGGCCGGCGACACCCTGATCGAGGCGACCAGCGGCAACACCGGCATCGCGCTCGCCATGGCGGCGGCGATGCGCGGCTACCGCATGGTGCTGGTCATGCCAGAGCACCTGTCGGTGGAGCGGCGCCAGACGATGCGAGCCTTCGGCGCCGAGATCATCCTCACGCCGAAAGCGGGCGGTATGGAAGGCGCGCGCGACCTGGCCGAAAAAATGCGCGACCAGGGCAAGGGCGTGATCCTCGACCAGTTCGCCAATCCGGACAACCCGCTCTCGCATTACGAAGGCACCGGGCCGGAAATCTGGCGCGACACCGCCGGCAAGATCACCCACTTAATCTCCAGCATGGGCACCACCGGCACCATCATGGGGGTGTCGCGCTTCCTCAAGGAGCAGAATCCGCGGATCCAGGTCGTAGGCTGCGAACCGACCGAAGGCTCGCAGATTCCCGGC
>SCTX01000166.1 GCA_004298385.1 Betaproteobacteria bacterium
CTTCCGATCTATGACGAATCTGGCAATGGGTTGAAACTCTACCGCTACCAGGCGGGTATGCCGCGTTTACCGGAGCACCGCGACCAGCAATGGATGCCGCGGCGTCTGGAACGGATTGAGTACCGTCACGCCTCTCCAGGTAAATCCGTGCTGGAAATCCTCGCTGAGGAGCAGGCGGCACTTCTGATCGGCGGCTACGGAAAGGATCAGCGCGTCCCAGATCGGCGTCTGGTGATCCGCCGCGAGATCAAGCGCCGCGCGCAGTGCGTCGAACGTGGAGTCGGCGACATCGAACGCATCCGCCCAACTCAGAATGGCGGCTCTCGCTTCTGCCGGCGCATTGCCCGCCTTGCCGACGAGTACCCGGTGAAGCTCCCCGAGTGTCTGGGCAGGGACTACGACCAGATGTCCGGGCAAGCGCGCGACAAGATTTCGCGCGGCCCTGCAGCGTTTAGCGTCCCCCACCCCTTCGGCATAGGCCATGACATTGGTGTCGAGCGCAATGCGTACCATGCTCCTTACTCATAGAGCTCTTCACGCGACCAGTTCCTCGTCCCGGTCGCGGGAGTCGCGCGCAGCCGCGACAGCAGCGCGCGCCTGGCTACCACACGCTCGCGACGCTCGACCTGATCGGCCGCAGAGATCGTCGCGACTGGCTTGCCACGCGAGGTCACGGTGATCTGTGCGCCGCGAGACACTTCGCGCAACAGCGATGAGAAGTGCCGGTTCGCTTCGGCGGCGCTGATTGATTTCATGGCTCATCCCATAGGTAGTGATCTGCACTACTTTATCATAGTTCACGTCAGCATGGATCCGCACGATACCCGCACCAAGCGCCATGAAATACCAACATGGCATATTAGGATTGCATGGTGATTCAATGAGGCGCCTGGGAATTTGGCTCCCGCTGCCGGGCGTTGCAGGCGCGGTGTGCTTGCCAAACGGCAAAAACTGTACGAAAATACAGCATCCGGTCAAACATGGGGTCCACTCATGGAAGCGCTTACCGCCAAGCAGCAGGAAATCCTGACGCTGATTCGCCACGCCATCGAGACCACCGGCCTCCCGCCTACCCGCGCCGAGATAGCCGAGGCCATGGACTACAGTTCGCACAACGCGGCCGAGGAGCACCTGCGCATGCTCGAGCGCAAGGGCGCGATCGAAATAGTCAAAGGCTCGGCGCGCGGCATCCGCCTGAAGGATGGCGGTGGCATTCCGCTCATCGGGCACGTTGCCGCCGGCTCGCCCATCCTGGCGGAAGAGCACGTTCAGGCGCACTACCAGATCGATCCGGCGCTATTCAAACCGCGCGCGGACTACCTGCTCAAGGTGCGCGGCATGAGCATGCGCGATGCCGGCATCCTCGATGGCGACATGCTCGCGGTGCACAAGACTGCCGAAGTCCGCTCCGGCCAGATCGTGGTCGCGCGCCTGCGCGACGAGGTGACGGTGAAGCGGCTGCGCCGCCGCGGCGCAACGGTGGAGTTGTTGCCGGAGAATCCGGAGTTCGAGTCCATCGTTATTGACACCCGCGAAGAGGAGTTCGCGATTGAAGGCTTGGGCGTCGGCGTGATTCGCGGCGGCGGGCCGCTATAACCCGGGGTTTGCGCCTAAGCGTCTGATTTTAAGGTCCAGTTGCATTTTTCCTAAAACTGTATAAAAATACAGGTCAACGCCGGAAGCTAGGCGTTCGTTGATGCACTAACAGTCACCGAAACCGAAGGAGATTTTCATGGACGACAACAAAACCAAAGCGCTCGCAGCCGCGCTCGCGCAGATTGAAAAGCAGTTCGGCAAGGGTTCCATCATGCGCATGGATTCGGACGCGATACAGGATGACGTGCAGGTGGTCTCCACCGGCTCGCTCGGCCTGGATATCGCGCTGGGCGTGGGCGGGCTGCCGCGCGGCCGCGTGGTCGAAATCTACGGGCCGGAATCCTCCGGCAAAACGACGCTGACGCTGCAGGTCATCGCCGAGATGCAGAAACTCGGCGGCACCGCCGCTTTCATCGACGCGGAGAACGCGCTCGACCCGCAGTACGCGCAGAAGCTCGGCGTGAAAGTCGAGGACCTGCTCATCTCCCAGCCGGATACCGGCGAGCAGGCGCTTGAGATCGCCGACATGCTGGTGCGCTCGGGTTCGGTCGACGTGGTGGTCATCGATTCGGTGGCCGCGCTCACGCCCAAGGCCGAAATCGAGGGCGAGATGGGCGAGCCGCAGATGGGCCTGCAGGCGCGCCTGATGAGCCAGGCGCTGCGCAAACTCACCTCCAACATCAAGCGCACCAACACGCTGGTAATTTTCATCAACCAGATCCGCATGAAAATCGGCGTCATGTTCGGCAGTCCGGAGACCACCACTGGCGGCAACGCGCTCAAGTTCTACGCCTCGGTGCGCCTGGACATTCGCCGCATCGGCTCGATCAAGAAGAACGAGGAAGTGATCGGCAACGAAACGCGGGTGAAAGTGGTGAAGAACAAGATGGCGCCGCCGTTCCGCGAGGCCCTGTTCGACATCCTCTATGGCGAGGGCATTTCGCGCGAGGGCGAAATCATCGAACTGGGCGTGAAGCACGGCATCGTCGAGAAATCCGGCGCCTGGTACGCCTACAACAAGGACAAGATCGGCCAGGGCAAGGACAACGCGCGCGATTATCTGAAAGAGCATCCCGAGCTTGCGATCGAGATCGAAGCGCGCGTGCGTGAGGCCGTTGGCGTGAACAATCCGGGCGCCAGGCCGGCCGCCGCTCTGAGCGTCGTAGCGGGGTAATACCCGGGCGCAATACCCATGGTGAAAAGGGAAATCTCGCTGCGCGAGCGGGCACTGGCCATGCTCGCGCGGCGGGAGCATACTCGCGTCGAAATGGCGCGCAAACTTTCCCCCCACTCCGAATCCGCCGATCAGGTCGAACAGTTGCTGGATGCGCTCACCGCGCGCGGCTGGTTGTCGGAGGCGCGCTTCGCCGAATCCCGCGCGAATACGCTGGGGCGCAAATTCGGCAGCCGCAAAATAGAGCATGACCTCAACAGCCGCGGCGTATCCGCCGAGGCCGTTGAACACGCCGTGAAGCAGGCGCGTACGCAGGAGCTGAACAACTGTCGCGCGGCCTGGCAAAGGAAATTCGGCGTGCTGCCGCAAAGTGCCGCCGAGCGCGGCCGGCAGATGCGTTTTCTCGCCGGGCGCGGATTCTCCGCTGAAGCCGTGCGCCAGGTCCTCAAAGCGGGAGATGCGGACTGATGTCCGATAGCGCATATTCACAGGAAGGCTGGCACGAGGAAAAGCGCTCCGCTTACCTTTACCGCGTCATGGCCGAAGCCGAGGCCGGGACGCCCCGCGCCGAGTTGTTCAGCGGGCTGGCCGCCGAAGCCGAAAACCAGGCCGGGATCTGGGCGCGCCAAGCCGGAGTCGCCGTGTCCGAGTACGTACCCGACCTGCGCGTGCGCATGGTCGCCGCGCTGGTGCGCCGTTATGGCCCGCGCGCGCTGCGCTCGATGCTGGTGGCGATGAAGGTGCGCGGCTTGTCGGTCTATTCGCACGCCGTGCCGGGGCATCCGTTGCCGGCCACCCTCGACGAGGTGGGCAAACGCCACCGCGGTGTCAGCGGCGGCGGCAATCTGCGCGCTGCGGTATTCGGCGTCAACGATGGCCTGGTCTCGAACGCGAGCCTGATCCTGGGCGTGGCCGGCGCTTCCGCCAATAACTCCATTATTCTCCTGTCCGGCGTCGCCGGGCTCCTGGCCGGCGCATTTTCGATGGCGGCGGGCGAGTACGTGTCGGTGCGCTCGCAGCGCGAAATGTTCGAGCATCAGATCGGCCTGGAGCGCGACGAGCTCGCACAGTACCCGGAGGAGGAAGCCGAGGAGCTGGCGCTCATCTACGCCGCGCGCGGCCTGGCGCGCGAGGATGCGCAAAAGCTGGCCAAGGCGATCATCGCCGATCCGGCCCAGGCGCTCGAGACGCTCGCGCGCGAGGAGCTGGGGCTGAATCCGGAGGATCTCGGCTCGCCCTGGGGCGTCGCGATCTTTTCCTTTCTTTCGTTCGCCGCGGGTGCGCTGGCGCCGCTGCTGCCGTTCTTCGTCCTGAGCGGGGAACGGGCGCTGCTCGTTTCCATCGCCTTCACGAGCTTGTCGCTGTTTGGCGTTGGCGCCGCCATCAGCCTGTTCACCGGCGGAAGCGCCCTGCGCGACGGCCTGCGTATGCTCTGTATAGGCGCCGCGGCGGGCGCTCTCACCTATGCCATCGGCAAGCTGCTCGGGGTCAGTTTGACCTGATTCGACCCATGCCCGGGATGCGCTTGCTTAAGCCATCGTGCTTCGGCGCCGGCGCGAGCGTGGAGCGGATTTGCATGCGCGCCTGATTCAAGCGAAAATTCAACCTTTTACCTCTGGACAGTTGGACTGGCCGGCGCCTCGCGTCCGGCCCGAAGCGAATCTATGAAATCAGCAGAAATCCGCGGTAAGTTCCTCGAATTTTTCGCCCGGCGCGGGCATGCCGTGGTGGCCTCCAGTCCGCTGGTGCCGAGCAACGACCCCACCCTATTGTTTACCAACTCGGGCATGGTGCAGTTCAAGGACGTCTTCCTCGGCAAAGAGCCGCGTCCCTACCAGCGCGCCACCACTTCGCAGAGATGCGTGCGCGCCGGCGGCAAGCACAACGACCTGGAGAACGTCGGCTATACCGCGCGCCACCACACCTTCTTCGAGATGCTGGGCAATTTTTCCTTCGGCGACTATTTCAAGCGCGACGCCATCCGCTACGCCTGGGATCTGCTTACCGGCATATACAAGCTGCCCAAGGATAAACTGTGGGTGACCGTCTACCAGACCGACGACGACGCCTACGCCTTCTGGGCCGACGAAATCAAAGTGCCGAAGGAGCGCATCGCCCGCATCGGCGACAAGCCCGGCGGCGGCTCGGACAATTTCTGGCAAATGGGCGAAACCGGTCCGTGCGGCCCCTGCAGCGAAATTTTCTACGACCACGGCCCGGGAATCGCCGGCGGGCCGCCCGGTTCGCCCGAAGGCGATGGCGATCGCTATATCGAAATCTGGAACCTGGTATTCATGCAGTACAACCGCGACGACGCGGGCAAACTGCATCCCCTGCCCAAGCCCTCGGTGGACACCGGCATGGGGCTGGAGCGCATCGCGGCGGTGATGCAGGGCGTGCACTCGAACTACGAAATCGACCTGTTCCAGGATCTGATCAAGGCGGCGGCGCGCGAGACCCGCGTCAAGGATCTGGCGAGCAATTCGCTCAAGGTCATCGCTGACCATATCCGCGCGACATCCTTTCTCATCGTCGACGGCGTGATCCCGGGCAACGAGGGGCGCGGCTACGTGCTGCGGCGCATTATCCGGCGCGCCATTCGTCACGGCTACAAACTCGGCCAGACCGAGCCCTTCTTTCACCGCCTGGTCGAGGACCTCGCGCGCGTCATGGGCGAGGCCTATCCGGAACTGACCAAGGCGAAGGAGCGCGTAACGCGGGTGTTGAAGACGGAAGAAGAGCGCTTTGCCGAAACCCTGGAGCACGGCATGAAAGTGCTCGAGGGCGCGCTCACGCGCGAGGACCGGTTGCTCGACGGGGAGACTGTATTCCAGCTTTACGACACGTTCGGCTTTCCCGTCGATCTCACCGCGGACATCGCGCGCGAGCGCGACGTGCGCGTCGATTACGCCGGCTTCGAGGCGGCGATGCAGCGCCAGCGCGAGCGCGCGCGCGCCGCGTCCAAGTTTACGGTATCCGCCGGCGTGGAGTATTCCGGCCGGCCGACGGAGTTCCATGGCTACGATAGCCTAACGCTCGAATGTACCGTGGCGGCGCTGTACCGCGAGGGGGCGTCGGTCGATGAGATCGCCGCCGGCGAGGCCGCGGTGGTGGTGCTCGACCGCACGCCGTTCTACGCCGAGTCCGGCGGCCAGGTAGGCGACCGGGGGGAATTGGCAGGGGTCAATGGCAGCTTCGGCGTCGAGGACACGCAGAAAATCCAGGCCGAGGTGTTCGGCCACAAGGGCGAACTCAAGGCCGGGCGTTTGCGCGTCGGCGAGCGCGTCATGGCCGCGGTGGATAGCGTGGCGCGCGCGCGCGCGGCATGGAACCACTCGGCCACGCACCTGATGCACGCGGCGCTGCGCAAGGTGCTCGGCGGCCATGTGCAGCAGAAAGGTTCGCTCGTCGATGCCCAGCGCACGCGCTTCGACTTCTCCCACAACGAACCGATGAGCGACGCCGAGCTGCGCCAGGTCGAGGAACTGGTAAACCACGAGGTGCGCCGCAACACGGAGGTCTCGGTGCGGGTGATGAAATACGACGACGCGATCAAAGCAGGTGCGATGGCGCTGTTCGGCGAGAAGTACGGCGACGAGGTGCGCGTCATTGGCATGGGCGAGTTTTCCACCGAACTGTGCGGCGGCACCCACGTGCGCCGCACCGGCGACATCGGTTTATTCAAGATCGTGTCCGAGTCGGGCGTGGCGGCGGGCATACGCCGGGTCGAGGCGCTTACCGCCGACGGCGCCTTGGCCTGGGTGCAGAAGCAGCAGGCGCAACTGAGTGAGCTTGCCGGCGTGCTTAAGGCCCAACCGCAGGAAATAAGCCAGAAGGTTTCCCAAATCATCGACGGCGCCAGAGCGCTGGAAAAAGAGCTGGCACGCTTGAAATCCAGGGTGGCCTCAGCGCAGGGCGACGATCTCGCGCAGCAGGCGGTCGAGGCAAAAGGGGTAAAGGTGCTCGCCGTGGCGCTCGAGGGCGCCGATGCGAAAACCTTGCGCGAGACCCTGGACAAGCTGAAGGACAAGCTCAAGCCGGCCGCCATCGTGCTCGCCTCGACCGAGGGCGGCAAGGTGAGCCTGATCGCCGGCGTCACGCCTGAGCTGACGGCGAAAGTGAAAGCCGGGGAACTGGTCAATTTCGTTGCGCAGCAGATCGGCGGCAAGGGCGGCGGACGGGCCGACATGGCCCAGGCCGGAGGCACGGATGCAGCCAAGCTGCCCGCCGCGCTTGCGTCCGTGCAGGCATGGGTGCAGCAAAAGCTTTCAATCCAGGGGTAGCGTATGTTCCGGCTAAGGAGGGCAATATGAGCGAGCGCTTTTGTCCGCGTTGCGCGTCGCCGCTGGCGCAGGTCGAACTGGGCGGCGCAAGCCGCATGGCCTGCCCGGACGCGGTTTGCGGTTACGTCCATTGGGACAGCCCGATCCCCGTGGTTGCGGCGATCGTCGAGCACGAAGGCAGGGTCGTGCTCGCGCGTAATCGCGGTTGGCCGGAGAACATGTACGGACTCGTCACCGGCTTTCTCGAGCGCGGCGAGTCGCCGCAGCAGGGCGTGGCGCGCGAAGTGAAGGAGGAGCTCGACCTCGACGCCAAGGCAACGAGTCTTGTCGGCCTCTATCCCTTCGAGCGCAAGAACGAGCTCATCATCGCCTACCACGTGGAGGCGGCAGGGGTGATCAGCCTGAATGAGGAACTGGTCGACTATCGCGCGATCAAGCCGGCGCGGCTGCGGCCGTGGAAGTTCGGCACCGGGCTTGCGCTCGCCGACTGGCTGCGCAGCCGCGGCCTGGAACCCGATGTTTTCTAGCTCGGGACCGGCGCCGACGAAATCCGCGAAAATTCGCGGCTAGAAACCGATGCGCTGTTTCTGCTTTCCCCCCGACTCGGCGATGTCGGCTTCCTCGACCGCGTCGCGCCCGGCCAGCTTGGCGTTGCCGAAAGCGTTGAACATCACGCGGCGCATCTCGCGCGGCGAAAATTCCGCCAAGCGCTCCAGTATCTCGGCGTTCGGCTGCGGGGGGAATCGCCGGCCCCATTCGCGGCTGTTGCGGATGTCGCTGTAGATGGCCTGGGCGATGCGCATGGCGCCTTCGCGGTCGGGCGGTTCGATGTGGTAAACGTTCATGCGGTTCAGGATCGGCTCGGGGATGCGCGCGCCGTCGTTGGCCGTGGCGATCCAGACCGCGTCGCCCGCGTCGATGGGGATCTCGACGAACTCATCGATGAACTGGGTGGCTGTGTCGTGCTCGAACAGGGTATAGAGCGGACCCAGTGGGTCGTATTGGGTATCGCCCCCGGCCTTGTCGATCTCGTCCACGAGGATCACCGGGTTGGCGTAACTGCCGTTCAGGAAAGTTTCGAACACCTTGCCCGGCTTGGAGTTCTTCCACTGCGAGGATGATCCGGACAGGACCCAGCCCGCGGTCATCGAACTCATCGAAACGAAGCCGAAGCCGGTCGAGAGCAATTGCGACAGGCGCTTGCCGAAATGCGTCTTGCCGATGCCGGGTTTCCCCAGGAGCAGCATCGGCGGCAGTTCCATCGCATCGCGGCTGTCGCTCACCAGCGCGATGTGTTTCCTGATGTCGTCCAGCACCTCGGTGAAATTCGGCAGATCCTGATACAGCGCATCCATGCTCGGCACGCCCGCCGGCTTCACCGTCAGGCGCGTGCCGCCGAGGCGCAGCATTTTCTCATAGGTGGACTTGAGCGCCTCGCTGGCGGAGGAGGTCAGTTGCTGCAAGGCGTTATCCACCGCGGCAACGTCGTACACCTCCTTGAAGCCGGCGATGGGTATCGACGGGGAGATGGTGGCCGGAAAATTCACCGCAGCGCTCATGCAGCCCTCCTGCGAATATTGCGATGGAACAAAGCTAACACCGGCATGCCGCAGTTGCAATGCCTTGATTACGATAACGGCACAATCCTGGTAGGGTTGACTCCGTCGCCAGGAGATATTTCTGGCACACGAGCAGAGGGAGTGCCAACGCGGGTCCGGCAAATGGGCGGCAAGTCTGGTTGCCTTCAGGAGCCCGCGTCGAGTAGCGCTTGCCAACCGAGGGCGAATCGTGATTGAATCCACCCTGGAGACAGATGAAATGAACCGCGCGTACGCCTTCTGGTTTGACTTTTATCACTTTCCCCAGCCGCTGGCGGAGGGATTGAGCTAAGTACTCGCCCGAACATTCCCAAAAAAACCGCCAGTGCCGAAAGCCTGGCGGTTTTTTTTGGTGCGCCCGGCAGGAAGCGCCAACTTGGAGTCTGCACAATGACCACCGCCGCCCCCAGCAGTTTAACCCATCCGCCGACGCGGGCCGACGCGAGCGACCGGCCGCGGACTTACCGCTATCGAGGAGAAATCATGACCTACAAGGTTGACGACGTCCGCATCCGCGAAATCAAGGAACTCGCACCGCCCTCGCACGCGATCCGCGAGTTTCCCGTATCCGAGGCCGCCGAGCGGGTTACCTACGAAGCACGCCAGGGCATACACGCCATTGTGCACGCCGCGGATGACCGGCTGCTGGTGATCATGGGGCCTTGCTCCATCCACGATCCGAAATCGGCGCTGGAATATGCCCGGCGCCTGGCGCGGGAAAAGGCCGAGCACGCAGCCGATTTGCTGATCGTGATGCGTGTTTATTTCGAGAAACCGCGCACCACCGTGGGCTGGAAGGGCCTCATCAACGACCCGCGCCTGGACGGCAGCTTCCACATCAACGAGGGTCTGCGCCTTGCGCGCAACGTGCTGCTCGATATCAACGAACTGGGCGTGCCGGCCGGGGTGGAGTACCTCGACATGATCACGCCGCAGTACATCGCCGACCTGGTGAGCTGGGGGGCGATCGGTGCGCGCACTACCGAATCGCAGGTCCACCGCGAGCTTGCCTCCGGTTTGTCCTGTCCGGTCGGATTCAAGAACGGCACCGACGGCAATATCCGGATCGCCGTGGACGCAATCAAGACCGCGCGCCAACCGCACCATTTCCTCTCCGTCACCAAAGGCGGGCACTCGGCCATCGTCTCCACCAACGGCAACGAGGACTGCCATGTGATCCTGCGCGGCGGGCCCACGCCCAACTACGACGCGGCGAGCGTGACCGTCGCGGCCAAGCAGTTGGCCTCGGCCGGGCTGGAGCAACGCCTGATGGTCGATTTTTCCCATGCCAACAGCTCCAAGAACTATCTGCGCCAGATCGACGTGTGCGCCGACGTGGCGGGTCAGATTGCGGCAGGCGATGACCGCATCATCGGCGTGATGGTGGAATCGCATCTGCATCCCGGGCGGCAGGACCTGGTGCCGGGCAAGCCGCTCGCCTATGGGGTATCCATCACCGATGCCTGCATCGGTTGGGACGACAGCGTCAAGATGCTCGAGCGCCTAGCCGCGGCGGTGCGCAAGCGCCGGCTGGCGCACGCGGCCGAGGAATAGCCGCAGGTTCGCTGCCCTTGCGAATCCTCGTTGACGGCGTTATTGCGGAGTTGCGAAATTGCGCGGACGAGAAGCTGTTCGCGCGGATCGCCGATTGCGCACGGATGAAAAGCACATCCGCGCGCGATCGGCCATCTTGTATAAAGGCAACCCCAAAACCGCTTTGTTTTTATCCATAACCGTGTTTTCTGGATGGATGCGCTTTTTATCCGTCCAGAAAACACGGTTGGCGCGCAGAGCGCGCAATGGCCGCTGTTGGCATGCGTTGGAATTTGAGACGCCGCAATTACGTGGCGACTTAAATCGCGCCCGCCGTCGTTGCAGAGCATCGATGTTGCGCGGACGAGAAACCGTCCGCGCGGATCATCTATTGCGCACGGATGAAAAGCACATCCGCGCGCAATAGACGATCTTGGATAAAAACAACCCCAAGCCGTTGTTGTGTTTATCCGTAGCAAAATCACGGTTGGCGCGCGCGAGCGCGCAATGGTCGCTGTCGGCATGCGTTGGCACTTGAGACGCCGCATATAGTGCGCGCCGGTTGGCCCGGCAGCACCTATAATCGCGCCCATGCAACATTTTTCCGGGCAGACCGCGCCGCCGATGCGCGCCGCCTTCTACGTCGCGCTGCTGCTGACGCTGGCATTCAAGTTCTGGCTCGCCGTAGCGCTGCCGATGACCGGCGACGAGGCCTACTTCATCTACTGGGGCGTCTATCCCGGCTACGGTTTCTACGATCACCCCCCCATGGTCGGCTGGATCCTGGCTCTGCTGCTAAAGTTGTCCAGGGCCGAATGGGTGCTGCGCCTGCCGGTGATCGTCCTGCCCGCGCTGGTGGCTTTCGCCATGCTGCAATACCTGCGGCCGGCGGACGAAAGCAAAGCCTATCTTGCAGCACTCTCTTTCCTGCTGCTTCCGGTGAATGTCTGGAACGTGCTCATCACCACCGATACGCCGCTGGTGCTGTTCTCCTTCCTTTCTGCTCTATGCTTCGCCGCGGCCTTGCGGAGCGAATCGAAGCTGCTGTATGCGGCGTCCGGCGCCCTGCTGGGCCTCGCGTTCCTGTCAAAATATTTCGCCGTCCTGCTGGGGCTGGCGTATCTGGCGTTCGTCCTGATCCAACCCGCCGGCCGACGCAGTTGGCGCGGCCTCGCGCTCGCATTTGCGCTCGTGCTGCCGTTCGCCGGGCTCAACGCCTGGTGGAACTACAACCACTGCTGGGCCAACCTGATGTTCAATGTGTACAACCGGCACGGCGACGCAGGCTGGTCGCTGCGCACCCCGGCGCTGTATCTGCTGAGCCTCGCGTACATGCTGTCGCCGGTCGCGCTCTACCAATTCTGGCGCGGCCGCGTTGCGCTGAAACAGAGGCTCGCCGATTCGCGCGCACGGCTTTTCATGCTCGCCTGGATGGCGCCGCTCGCGGTGTTCGCCTTGTTTGCCTTGGCGAAGCAGATCGGCCTGCACTGGCTGCTTTCATTCGTGCCGTTTTTCTTCATGGCTGCGGCGCTCGTGCTCAGCGCCGCGCAGTTGAAG
>SCTX01000167.1 GCA_004298385.1 Betaproteobacteria bacterium
GCCTGCAGGTCGCTGCCCGCGTGCGGCTCGGTCATGCCGATCGCCCCGACCACGTCGCCGCTCACCATCGGCGGCAACCACCGGCGCTTCTGCTCCTCGGTGCCGAAGGCCAGAATGTATGGCATGACCATTTCGTTGTGCACCGAAAAGCCGGGGCCGCTGAATCCGGCGCGGCCGAATTCCTCGACCAGCGCGAAGTTGAAAAGATGGTCTGCGCCCGATCCGCCGTAGGCCTCTGGAACGGAACAGCCCAATAGCCCGGCCGCCCCGGCCTTGCGCCAGAGCTCGCGCGGCACGCAGCCGTCGCGCTCCCATTGCGCATGATAGGGCGCGATCTCGTCTTCGATGAAGCGCCGCACGGTTTCGCGAAACAAGTCATGTTCTTTGCCAAATAGATTTCTTTCGATCACAGAACGCTCCTGTTCATTCGGTCTCGGCAACGGAAATCCGGCGCATCAGTTCCGCTCCCTTTCCTTTCCCCCGCATATTGAACTGTAAACGACTACCGCTGGCTAGCGGAATTTGCGCGGTGAAACGATGACGCTAGGCAGGATCCACCAGGTCCGGAGCATCAAATTTCCTCCGGTGGCCGCAAATCGAGCTGAGGTGCCGCCCTCATCGGTCGTAGCGTAATGGAGAGCCCCGTTGGTCAAACGACAGATTGCGAAGCTCCCTTGACCGTCAGGCTCGGCTGGTACAACAGGTCGCGGTTGGCGTGCTTCGCGTTCATCTCGGGCTCCTCACTCGGGAAGCACCGCCGTGACTTCGATCTCGAGTTTCGCGCCCGCCTCGACAAAACCCGCCACCTGCAGCGCGGTCATCACCGGAAAATTCCTGCCGATCACCTCGCGGTAGGCCGCGCCTAGTTCCTTGAGGCTGGCGTTGTATTCCTTGGCGTCGCCGACGTACCAGTTCATGCGGCAGATGTGCTCGGGTCGGGCGCCTGCTTCCGCGAGTATGCCGACGATGTTTTTCAGCGCCTGCTTAGCCTGGCCGGCGAAGTCGCTGGTTTCGAACTTCTCCTGCTGTGAGTTCCAGCCGACTTGACCCGCGACGAAAATAATCCGTCCCTTGGCGACGATGCCGTTGGAATAGCCTTTGGGCTTGGCCCAGCCCGGTGGTTGAAGGATTTTCATGGAACTTACTCCTGGTCTAGGGGAGCGGCAATTATCGCGCAGGGCCGACCCGCGCGAATGCCGCTTTAAACCACCACGGTCCGGGCCTGGCGCGGCGCTCGCGCCTCGATGCTGCCGATGCGGTAGACCGTCTCTCCGGCCGCGGCGAGCATGCGCATCGCCGCGGCGGCATCCTCGTCGGCCACGATCAAGGTCATGCCGATGCCGCAATTGAACACGCGGTGCATTTCCGCATCGGCGACGCCGCCATGCCGCTGCAACCACTTGAACAGGGGCGGCATGGGCCAGGCAGACTGCTGCAGCACGGCGGCGACGCCCTCGGGCAGCGCGCGCGGGATGTTCTCGACCAGACCGCCGCCGGTGATATGCGCCAGGCCCTTGACCTTGATTTTCCGCATCAGCGCAAGCAGCGGCTTGACGTAAATGCGCGTGGGCTCGAGCAACACGTCGGCCAGCGGCCGGCCATGGAAGTCCGCCTGCAGGTCGGGCCGCACGCGCTCGATGATGGCGCGGATCAGCGAATAGCCGTTGGAGTGCGCGCCGCTGGACGCAAGCCCCAACAGCGCGTCGCCGGCGGCAATCGTAGCGCCGTCGACGATGGCGCTTTTTTCCACCACGCCGACGGCGAAACCGGCGAGATCGTACTCGCCGGCCGGATACATGCCGGGCATTTCCGCCGTCTCGCCGCCGATCAGCGCGCAACCGGCCAGCTCGCAGCCGCGCGCGACACCCTTGATGACGTCGGTAGCGGTGGCGACATCAAGCTTGCCGCAGGCGAAGTAATCGAGGAAGAACAGCGGCTCGGCGCCCTGCACCAGCACGTCGTTGACGCTCATCGCGACCAGGTCGATCCCCACCGTATCGTGACGGTTCAACTGAAACGCGAGTTTCAGCTTGGTGCCGACACCGTCGGTGCCCGCAACCAATACCGGCTCGCGGTATTTCTTCGAGACTTCGACCAGCGCGCCGAAGCCGCCGATGCCGGCCAGCACCTCGGGCCGCATGGTGCGCTTGGCGTAGGGCTTGATTGCCTCGACCAGGGCGTCGCCGGCGTCGATGTCCACGCCGGCATCGCGGTAGGACAAGGATTTATCGGGAGGCGTATTCAAGATTTGTATGTTTGGCGAGATACGGCTACAGTTTTGGGTCTTGCAGCGCGAAGTCTACTCGAAATGAAGCCCGAAATCCTGAGCGAACCGAATAATCTGTGGTGGCTTGCCTTCGCCGCTGCGCTGGTTTTGTTGCTCTATTTCCTGAGCCCGATCCTCGCACCGTTTCTGTTTGCCGCCATTCTCGCCTACATCGCGAACCCCCTGGTGAGCTGGCTCGAGCGCTACCGCGTGCGACGCGCCCTGGGGACGGCGCTGGTGATGCTGCTTCTGCTCGGTTTCTTCGCGCTGTTGCTCGTGATCCTGCTGCCGCTGTTCATCAAGGAAGTGCGCCTGCTGGCGGAGCGCATGCCGGGCTATCTGCTGCACCTCAACGACAATCTGGTGCCCTGGGTCAAGGCCAGGTTCGGGGTGGAACTGCAGTTTGACCTCGCCGCCCTGAAGCAACTGCTGCAGGAAAACATGCAGGGCGCGGACGGCTTGGGGATGAAATTGCTCGCGTCGCTCAAAATCGGAGGCCTCGCCCTGCTTGGTTTCGTCGTCAACCTGCTGCTGGTGCCGGTGGTGCTGTTCTACCTGCTGTGCGACTGGAACCGGCTGCTGGCGCAGATCAATCGAATGCTGCCGCGGCGCTGGCACCCGGCGCTGACTGGCATCGCCGAGGAGATCGACACCGTGCTGGCCGAGTTCCTGCGCGGGCAGATCGCGGTGATGCTGCTGATGAGCGTGCTCTACGTCACGGGACTGTGGCTGACGGGCCTGGAATTTGCCTTGCCCATAGGCATCATTACCGGCATGCTGGTGTTCGTGCCCTACGTCGGCATGCTCACCGGATTGCTGCTCTCGACCCTGGTGGCGCTGATGCAGTTCCCCAGCGCCGGCGGAGTGATCCCGGTATGGATCGTGTTCGGTATCGGCCAGGCGCTGGAAGGCATGCTGGTGACGCCTATGCTCGTGGGCAATCGCATCGGGCTGCATCCCATTGCAGTGATCTTTGCCTTGCTCGCCTTCGGCCAGATTTTCGGCTTTTTCGGCGTATTGCTGGCGTTGCCCGCGAGCGCGGCGCTGCTGGTAGCCCTGCGCCACCTGCGCAACCAGTATCTCGACAGTAACCTGTACAAGTGATGCAGCAATTGCTCCTGCAGCTGGCGCCGCCGCCCGCGCCTACGCTGGACAACTACGTTCCCGGCCGCAACGGCGCAGCTTTGCAGGCGTTGCGCGATATTGCGCGCGGCGCGGGTGCGGAGCGCTTCGTCTACCTGTGGGGCGAGCCGGGCAGCGGCCGCACGCATCTGCTGCGCGGACTCGCGCGCGCCGCGAGCGGGCGCAAGGGACTGTATTCCTGCGCGACCCTGGAGAACGGCGCGGATGAGAACACCATGCTCGCGATAGACGACGTGCAGAATCTCTCGGCGGGCGACCAGGTCAAGCTGTTCGACCTGTACAACCGCATGCGCACCACGCGCGGGGCGCTCGCCGCCGGCGGCGATGCCGCGCCAGCGCAACTCGCGCTGCGCGAGGATCTGCGCAGCCGGCTCGCCTGGGGACTGGCGTTCCAGCTGCACCCCCTGTCGGACGAAGAAAAGGCGGCGGCGCTGCGCGCTCATGCCCGCGCGCGCAGCCTCGATCTCCCCGAGGATGTCATCGCCTACCTGTTGCGGCACGCGCGGCGCGACATGGCGAGCCTGATAGGAATACTCGATGCGCTGGACCGCTATTCGCTCGAACACAAACGCCCGGTCACCCTGCCCTTGGTCAGGGGCGCGCTGGAATCGATGAAAGATAAACCCGCGTGACCGACGCTAAAGGAATTGCATTGGAACTGGTTCTATTCGACCTCGACCACACCCTCCTCGACGGCGACAGCGACTACGAATGGGCGCAATTTCTGATCGAACAGGGCGTGCTCGAGCGCGCGAGCTACGAGCAACGCAACCAGGATTTCTTCGAACAGTACAAGGCCGGCCGGCTCGACATCCACGCCTTTCTCGACTTCCAGCTCGCGCCGCTGGCGCAATATCCGCGCGCGCAGCTCGACGCCTGGCATGCACAGTTCATGGCGCTGAAAATTCTGCCCATCATCACCGGCGCCGCACGCCGGTTGGTGGCCCGGAACCTGGAGCAGGGGCATCTGTGCGCCATCGTCACCGCCACCAATTCCTTCGTCACCGCGCCGATCGCGCGCGAATTTGGCGTGGGGCACCTCGTCGCCACCGAGCCCGAGGAAAGCGGGGGCAGATTTACCGGCAAGGTGAGCGGCACGCCCTGTTTTCGCGAGGGCAAGGTTACCCGGGTCGAGCAGTGGCTCGCCGCGCAGGGCAGGCGCTGGGACGATTTTTCCGAGAGCCGGTTTTATAGCGATTCCCACAACGATCTGCCGCTGCTGGAGCTGGTGTCGCACCCGATCGCGGTCCGGCCAGATCCCTCGCTCGAACGGACGGCACGCTCGCGCGGCTGGGAGGTCATCGCGCTCGACTAGGTTCGCGCCGGACGCCCCGCATCAGGCGCCGGGGACGGCGCGCCTCCGCCACCGCCCGGATTTGAGGTATCATGCGGCCCGCAGCGACCTTGCGTCCAATCTGCTCACCCAGGGCGATCCAGAGGCCCTTTATCCATGCACACCGGAACCCGCCGGCGGGTCCGGCTCTAACCTGTTCTTTCCCGCACCTTGATCAAGAAATTCATCCGCCGCATGTTCAATATGGGCGCCGAGCCGGCGCCCAGGATATACGGGCGCGACAAGCACGGCATCGCCCGCGGTTCGATCAGCCACGGCGCGCTCAAGGTGTGCGAGATTCTGCGGACTCACAAGCACTCCGCCTACATCGTCGGCGGCGCGGTGCGCGACTTGCTGCTCGGGGTGGTTCCCAAAGACTTCGACGTCGCCACCGATGCGCATCCGGAGGAGATTCACCGCCTGTTCCGGCGCTCCCACCTGATCGGCCGGCGCTTCAAGCTGGTGCACGTGCTGTTCGGCCCGGAGACGGTCGAGGTGTCCACCTTCCGCGCCGGCGAGGGCGGGGAAGCCGACGAGCACGGGCGGCTGCTGCGCGACAACGTCTACGGCACGCGCGCGCAGGACGCGGCGCGGCGCGATTTCACCGCCAATGCCCTGTATTACGACCCGCACGACGAGACCGTCCTCGACTACCACGGCGGCTTCGCCGACGTGCGCAGGAAGACCATGCGCATCATCGGCGACCCGCGACTGCGCTTTCGCGAGGATCCGGTGCGCATGCTGCGGGTGGTGCGTTTCGCCGCCAAGCTCGGCTTTGGCATCGACCCGAAAACGCGCGCGCCCATCCGCGAGTTGGCCGACCTGATCGAGAACGTGCCCGCGGCGCGGCTGTTCGAGGAAATGCTGAAGCTGTTGCTGTCGGGCCATGCCGCGGCCTGCCTAGCGCAGTTGCGCAAGGAAGGCCTGCACCACGGCTTGCTGCCTCTCCTGGACGTGATCGTGGAACAGCCGCAGGGAGAGCGCTTCCTGCGCCTCGCGCTGGACCAGACCGATACGCGCATCCAGATCGGAAAATCGGTCTCGCCCGCGTTCCTGTTCGCCGCCCTGCTGTGGCACGAAGTGCTGACGGCGTGGAGAAACAACGAGGGCAAGGACATGCGCAGCATCCCCGCGCTGTACCTCGCCATGGACCAGGTGCTGGACGCCCAGACCGACAAGCTGTCGATTCCGCGGCGCTTGACCACGACCATGAAAGAAATCTGGGCGCTGCAACCCCGCCTGGAACAGCGCTCGGGCAAGCGCGCCTTCGTGCTGCTCACCCACCCGCGGTTTCGCGCCGGCTACGATTTCATGCTGCTGCGCGCCGAGAGCGGCGAGGCGCCGATGGAACTGGCCAACTGGTGGGCCCGCTTTCAGGACGCGGAACTGGAAGAGCGCAACGCCATGCTGATTCCCGATAGCGCCGCAAAAAAGCGCCCGCGCCGACGGCGCAGGAGCAAGACCGGGGACGCACCGGAGCAGGCGCCGGCTCAGGATGAACCGGGGAATTAACCAGGCGCGGAGGTCGCGGAGGAAAGGCAAAGCATCTGAAGAAAAACCTCCGTGTCTTCCGCCTCCTCTGCGTTAGTCAATTGATATCGATGCACATTGCATTCATCGCCCTGGGCAGCAATCTCGACCACCCCGAGAGCAAGGTTCGCCTGGGACTCGCGGCGCTGGCCGGATTGCCGCAGGTGCAGCTTGTTGCCGCCTCTTCGCTCTACCGCAGTGCTGCCTTCGGCCACGCGGACCAGCCCGATTTCATCAACGCCGTGGCACGGTTGTCGACCGGCCTCGCGCCGCGGGCCCTGCTCGCGGCCCTGCTCGCGATCGAACGGCGCTGCGGCCGCGAGCGTTCTTTCCGCAACGCGCCGCGCACCCTCGACCTCGACCTGCTGCTCTACGACGCGCAAAGCATAGCCGAGCCCGGGCTCGCCGTGCCGCATCCGCGCATGCACGAACGCGCCTTCGTGCTGGCGCCGCTGCTGGAAATCGCCCCCGCCTGCGTCATCCCCGGCAGAGGGCCCGCCGCGGACTGGCTCGCCCGCTACGCCGATCAACCCATCGTCCGGCTTGCCGCGCGATGACACAGAATCCTTGCGCCCGCCGCGTCGGCTGCGGTTAAACTGAAGCTTATGAATCGCGCTCCGACCTTGGATAAGTACCGCTACATCGTCGTCGAAGGGCCCATAGGCGTGGGCAAGACCAGCCTGGCCAGGCGCCTTTCCGAGCACCTGAAAGTTGAGCTGCTGCTCGAGCATCCGGAGGAAAATCCGTTCCTCGCGCGCTTCTACCAGGACATGGAGCGCCATGCGCTGCCGACGCAGTTGTTTTTCCTGTTCCAGCGCTTCAACCAGTTGCGCAACCTGGCCCAGATCGACATGTTCAGCCGGGTGACCGTGGCCGACTTCCTGCTCGACAAGGACCCGCTGTTCGCGCGCCTCACGCTCAACAACGACGAACTGCACCTGTACCGGCAGATCTACGCCACGCTCTCGCCGCAGGCGCCGCGGCCCGATCTGGTGATCTACCTGCAGGCGCAGACGGAAACCCTGCTGGAGCGCGTCAGGCGCCGCGGCGCCGAGTTCGAGCGGCCGATGTCCGAGGCCTATCTCGCCCTGGTCGGGGAAAGCTATAACCGGTTTTTCTACCACTACACCGGCGCGCCGGTATTGATCGTCAACTCGGAACGGCTCAATTTCGTCGACCGGCCGGCCGATTTCGGATTGCTGCTCGCGCGCGTCGAAGCCATGCGCGGGCAGCGCGAATTCTTCAACATGGGCGAATGAACATGGACATCGTCACTTCCGTCACAGCACTGCGCGAGCGGCTCCAGCGCGAGCCCAACAACGTGTTCGTGCCCACCATGGGCAACCTGCACGAAGGGCATATCGACCTGATACGCATCGGCAAACCCAAGGCCGCGTGCACGGTGGTGAGCATTTTCGTCAACCGCCTGCAGTTCGGGCCGAAGGAAGATTTCGAGCGCTATCCGCGCACCTTCCAGTCCGACTGCGACAAATTGAGGGGCGCGGGCGTGAACGTCGTGTTCGCGCCCGACGAAAAGGAAATCTACCCCGAGCCGCAGACCTTCGCGGTCGAACCCTCCGATCTGCAGCACATCCTCGACGGCGCCTTCCGCCCCGGGCATTTCCGCGGCGTCGCCACGGTGGTGCTCAAGCTGTTCAACATGGTCATGCCGCATGCGGCGATCTTCGGCAAGAAGGACTACCAGCAGTACCTGGTGCTGCGCGACATGGTGCGCCAGTTCGCGCTGCCGGTGGAAATCATCCCGGCGGAGACGGTGCGCGCCGCCGACGGCCTGGCGCTGTCCTCGCGCAACGGCTATCTTAGCGCGGCCGAGCGCGCCGAAGCGCCGCGCCTGCATGCGCTGCTCGGGGATGCTCGGAAAAAAATCGGCCAAGGCGAGCGCAATTTTCAGCGCATCGAGCTCGAAACCATGGCGCTGCTGTCGCAACACGGCTGGGTGCCGCAATACATCGCGGTGCGCCGCCGCGCGGATCTGCAGGTCCCCGCGCCCGAGGAGCGCGAACTGGTGGTGCTCGCCGCCGCCTATCTAGGCAAGACGCGGCTGATCGACAACATCGAAGTGACCTTGTAGCACCGTTGCCTTAGTCAGCCCAGGCGACATAAGGTGACCGCAAGTTTGCTTAAGCCCAAATCAGCGGCGCAATGGCGCGAGGCGCGCCGCCTGGTCGAAGAGTACGCAGCTTCCCTGAATCTCGATCTGGCATTCCAGAACTTCGCGCAAGAGCTGGAGCATTTCGAGCACGAGTATTCTCCGCCGTCCGGCGCGTTCCTTTTAGCTCGTGAAAAAGGCTCCTTCGTCGGCTGCGTGGGGCTGCGCAAGCTGTCCGACGCGGTCGGTGAAATCAAGCGCCTTTACGTCGAGCCGGCTGCACGCGGGCTCGGTTTGGGCGAGGCCTTGGTGCGAGGCGTCGTGGTTGAGGGCAGACAGCTTAGGTGCGAGCGACTGGTTCTGGACACACTGCCGTCCATGCTTGCGGCGCGGTCCCTTTACCAGGCGCTGGGGTTCAAGCCCATCGCGCCTTATCGCAACAACCCGGTTGCAGGAACAGCGTTTCTTGAACTGCGGCTGCGTGATCATGGAGTCGTCTAAGATTTCGCTCCAGAGCGGACGGGCCGCCACGCTTTCCTCTAAGGCCCGGGTGTCGCGCTTCGAGGTTTAGTTCGCAAACACGCCCGGAACCCACGTCTCTATTGCCTCGTCGCAAGATTACCTGTTTGATTCAGGTGCGTAAAACCAATCGGCGGATACCCGAACAAAGCGCATCAGCGCAAACGGTAAGGAATCTCGACGAAGGAAAACTTGCCCGCCGGGAAGTCCTTGGTATTGCGGGTGGCCAGCTTCAGGCCATGGCAGGTTGCAAACGCCGCCTGAATCGCATCGGGCAGCTTGAGCCTGGTCTGGCGGCGGATGCGAGCCGCCTCGTCGGCAACCTCGGCGTCCATCGAAAGAAAGCGGAAGCTGTCGAGCAGTGCGACACCGAGCGGGACATCCGCCTCGTCGAATCCGGCCAGCACCTCCGCGCGTGTGATCGCGGAAACGGTCAGCTCCCGGCCGTGGCGCTCGATGAAGCGCGTCGCACCGGCGACGCCGTTCAAGTGGTCGATCAGGACAACCGAGTCAAGCAGGTAGCTCACCGTTTGTCCCATTCGCCGCGGAGTTTCCTCTGCCAGGCAAGACCATCGCCGCGCTTCCAGATGCCGCGCGTGTTGTCGAGCAAGGCAGCGAGCGCCGGCTTGTTGCGCCTGCCATCCTGGGCACGGTATCGAGCCAATGCCTCACGCACCACGGCGGTCATGGACTTGCCCGACAAGCGCGCCTTGTCGTCGAGCCATGCCTTTTCTTTGGGGTCAAGGCTGATGATGGTGCGAACCACGATGCAACTCCTTCGCTGATATCACAAATGGAAATAATGATATCAGTATCGGGAGGCGACTTCAACCACTAGCCTTGTCCGCTCACCCTCCGAGTCAGCGCCAGGACATGCGCCATCGACCCGCCGCAAACTGGCTTTTCTTGGCTACGCCCGTCTCAAGCTGAACTGCGCAAAGCGCCGCTTCAAAACATCCAGGTCTGCCGCAACAACGCCCCCTTCGGGCCGGAAACCCGCGCCGCCGCTCGCGCGGAATTCCTGCAGCGCATAGCGGCGCACGCCCAGTTCGGCGAGTGTCCGGGTGAGCCGCTCGAGTTCTGCAGGGCTGAGGAACCCGGCGTGCCAGGTGGTGCGAAACTCGCAGTCCACGCCGCTTGCGAGCAATGCCCGCGCGCTTGCTAGCGCCGCCTCCCCGCTCGCGCGCACGCCGGTGATGCGCTCATAAGCCGCGTCGAACGGCGCCTTGGCGTCGAAGCCGACCCAATCGACCAGGGGTAGGACCTCGGCGAAACGGCGCGGGTAGATGCCGGCGCTGTGCAGGCCGATGCGATAACCCAGGGCACGGGCGTCGCGCATCGCCCGGGCAAGCCCCGGCTGGGCGGTCGGCTCGCCGCCGCTGAACACCACGGCGTCGAGCAGCCCGCGGCGGCGGCGGAGGAACCCCAGCACTTCGCTCCAGGCGCTGCCGCCCGCCGCCCGGCCAGGCAGCAGGTGCGGATTGTGGCAATAGCAGCAGCGCCAGGGGCAACCCTGGCAGTAGACCACCGCGGCCAGCTCGCCGGGGAAGTCGGTCGCCGAAAGCGGAGTCAGCCCGCCGGCGCGCAGCGGCGCTGCCGTCGCTTTAGCGCACGCTGGCGCCGCACTCGGTGAAGAACTTGCGTTCGTGGTGCTCGCCTTTCTTGCCGGTGTTGAAGGATGCCACCGGCCGGTGGTAGCCCATCACGCGGGTCCATACTTCGCAGCGCTGGCGCTCGTCGTCGCGCAATTCGATTTGCGTGAAGGCCCGGGCTTCGGTCATCGCATTCATGGCATTTCCTCCTTTGTTGTCCGTACTACGCGGCTTCGGCTTCGCGGCGTTTCCTTGCCAGCAGATCTTCGTCGCAGCGCGGGCAGAATTCGTGCTCGCCGGCGAGGTAGCCGTGCTTGGGGCAGATCGAGAACGTCGGCGTCACGGTAATGTAGGGCAGACCGAAACGCTCGAGCGAACGGCGCACCAGCTTTTTGCACGCATCGGCCGACGTCATGCGCTCGTTCATGTACAGGTGCAGCACCGTGCCCCCCGTGTACTTGCGCTGCAACTCGTCCTGGCGCTCCAGCGCCTCGAACGGGTCGTCGGTGAAACCCACCGGCAGCTGCGACGAATTGGTGTAGTACGGCATCTCGGCCGTGCCCGCCTGCAGGATGCCCGGAAAGCGCTTCCTGTCTTCGCGCGCGAAGCGGTAAGTGGTCCCCTCGGCCGGCGTCGCCTCCAGGTTGTACATGTGGCCGGTCTCTTCCTGGAACGCCACGATGCGCGCGCGGATGTGATCGAGCAGCTGGCACGCGAAGCCGTGACCCCGCCGGCTGGTGATGTCGTGTTCGTCGCCCGAGAAGTTGCGGATCATTTCGTTGATGCCGTTCACGCCGATGGTGGAGAAATGATTGCGCAAGGTGCCAAGGTAGCGTTTGGTGTAGGGGAACAGGCCCGCATCCATGTAGCGCTGGATCACCTTGCGCTTGAGCTCCAGGCAGTTCTTCGCCAGGTCCATGAGTTCGTCGACGCGCGCGAACAGCGCCACCTCGTCGCCGCGGTACAGGTGCCCGAGGCGCGCGCAGTTCAAGGTCACCACGCCGACCGAGCCGGTCTGTTCGGCCGAGCCGAACAGACCGTTGCCGCGCTTGAGCAACTCCCTCAGGTCGAGCTGCAGCCGGCAGCACATGGAGCGGATCATGTTGGGCTTGAGTTCGGAGTTGAGGAAGTTCTGGAAGTACGGCAGGCCGTATTTCGCAGTCATGGCGAACAGCAGGTTGGCGTTCTCGGACTCCCAGTCGAAATCCGGCGTCACGTTGTAGGTCGGGATCGGAAAGGTGAATACCCGGCCGAGGTGGTCGCCGCTGGTCATGACTTCGATGTAGGCGCGGTTGATCATGTCCATTTCGCGCTGCAGCCCGCCGTAGGCGAAGGGCATCTCCCTGCCGCCGATCACCGGCACCTGCTCGCGCAAGTCTTCCGGACACACCCAGTCGAAAGTGAGATTGGTGAACGGCGTCTGCGTGCCCCAGCGCGAAGGCACGTTGAGGTTGTAGATCAGTTCCTGGATGCACTGCTTCACCGCGGCGTAGGACATGCCGTCCTTGCGGATGTACGGCGCCATGTAGGTGTCGAAGGAGGAGAACGCCTGGGCGCCGGCCCACTCGTTCTGCAGCGTGCCGAGGAAATTGACGATCTGCCCGACCGCGCTCGACATGTGTTTGGGCGCAGCCGCTTCGACCTTGCCGGGCACGCCGTTCAGACCTTCGTGCAGCAGGGTGCGCAGCGACCAGCCGGCGCAATAACCGGCGAGCATATCCAGATCGTGGATGTGGAGGTCGCCCTCGCGATGGGCGCGTCCGGCCTCGGGCGCGTAGACGTGGTTGAGCCAGTAATTTGCAATCACCTTGCCCGACACGTTCAGAATCAGGCCGCCCAGCGAATAGCCCTGGTTGGCGTTGGCGTTGACGCGCCAGTCGCGCTGCTCCAGGTATTCGTTGATCGAACTCTCGACGTCGACCGCGGTGCGGCTGTCTTCGCGCAGGCGACGGTGCTGCTCGCGGTAAGCGATGTAGGCGCGCGCGGTGCGGTAATAGCCCGCGCCCAGCAGCGCGAGCTCGACGCTGTCCTGGATGCGCTCGATGTCGGGCACGCTGCCGGCGGGCAGCAGCGCGATCTCGGCAAGCACGCGCTCGGCCACCGGTTCGAGCGCGGCGCGCTCGAACTCGCCGGTGGCGGCTCGGGCGCGCTGCATTGCGTTCAGGATCTTGGCCGCGTCGAACGCGACCAGTTGGCCTTCGCGCTTGCGGATGCTCTGCGGCAGGCCGGCCAATTTGAACAGAGGGGAATCCATCGGAATCTGAGTCATGCTGTTGTCCTGTTTATTGTCTTTCTTGGAACCTGTTGCAAGAATTGGTCGTGCGGGAAAGGAAGGCCCCACCCCTTCCTTTGGTCCACTATCGCATCCACAGATCAAAAACCGTCGCGGTCGTCGAACACTCGGCAATCGCGCCTCGACGCTAGGATACCAGATACTGTGGCGAGACCGTAAATTAGCCCAACCTATAGTGGTCTGCAACGGCATCCAGCCCGTCAGGGCGAGAATTTTTGGTTTTTGTGACCTGGATCAAATGGCGCCGCCGGCGCCGGCGGTGACCGCAGCCAAGGGAGATGGGAACGCTTCGTGATAGGCGCTGCGGCTACCGACTAGCGCCTGCCTACGTTCAGCGCTTGAGCGCGGCGAATAATTACCGGCCCTTGGGGCGCATGAGGAGAGGTCTCCCCCTGTCCTTAACAAGCTCTGAAAAACCTCGGGCGATCGTTTCTAGATCGAGGTTTTTCACTGGGATGGGGGGATTGGGAAAGGAGGTCAGGGGCCCCTTTTTCAGAGTTTCCTCAAACAGGTCCTAACTGGGATAGGGCTCTAGAGTGATTTGCTCGACGGGACAACCCATCGCCTTGGCCATGGCATCAAGACTGCCGTCGTCAACCGCGACCGGTTGGAAGTCGGCCGCCCCGCCTTTGCTTTCAATGAAGGACTTGGCATCGTTCTCGGAAGCCCAGACCACGACCGGATCGGGCTCTACGCCAGCCACCTGGACGCAAATCGGGAAGCCGTCGGACTTGTAGACGATTGCGTACATGGATACCCTCCAATGGCTACGGGGCGATCGACCCCATTGAAAGCACGGCGAAAACCCGGCTTTAAGCAGGGTTCTATACATTACTTTAACCCAATTTAGCCACCGTTGCGCAAGCCCTGCACGATCTGAACGCCTGCCCCCCCCTGCAGCCCCGGCAAGATCTTAAGCCGACAGCGATGGCCTTGCTTGACCTTGATCAAACACGCACCGCGTTCTCCGCTCAGACTGGGAAATATGCAGATTTGGCGGCAAGGATTTTCATGACATGAGGCTTAGTTTTCTCGGCGGCGCCGGCGAGGTCACCGGCTCATGCACGCTGATCGAATCCGGCTATACCCGCTTCCTGGTGGACTGCGGCATGTTCCAGGGCGGCCACGAGGCCTGGGGGAAAAACATGGGGGCATTCGCGTTCGATCCGGGTCGCCTGGATTTCGTCCTGCTCACGCATGCGCACATAGACCACTCGGGCCTGCTGCCGCGGCTGGCCGCAATGGGTAACCGGGGGCCGATCCACGTTACGACGGCCACGGCCGAACTGCTGCAAGTGATGCTGCTGGACAGCGCCCATTTGCAGGAAAAGGAAGCCGAGTGGCGCTCGCGCCACCGCGATGCGCGCCGCCAGCATCCGATGGCGCCGCTGTATACCGTGGACCAGGCACGCGCCTGCCTCAAGCAACTGCATCCGGTCGCATACGAGACCGAATTCCATCCGCATCCGGGCGTCAGTTGCACTTTCCGCGATGCCGGTCACATCCTCGGTTCGGCCATTGTCGATGCGCGCGTGCGCACCGGCTCCGGCACGCGCCATGTTGTTTTTTCGGGGGACCTGGGCCAAGCGGCGAGCGGGATGCTGCCCGCCCCGGCGCGCATCGACGGTGCCGATGTGCTGCTGGTCGAATCGACTTACGGCAATCGCCTGCACAAAACGCCCGAGGAAACGCGGACGGAACTGGCGCGCGCCATAGGCAGCACACTCCCCCGGGGCAACGTCATCATCCCGGCGTTCGCCGTCGGCCGCACCCAGGCAGTGCTCTACGCTTTGGCTGAGCTCGCGCGCGCCGGCCGCCTGCCGCCATTGCGCGTGTTTATCGATTCGCCCATGGCCGAGAAAGCCACTTTGATCACACGTGGACACCTGGAACGGCTCGCCCCGCAGATGCGCGAACTCGACGGCTGGATGCGCCGCAATCCGGCCGAACTGCAGCTACGCTACACCCACGATGTAGAGGATTCGAAGGCGCTCAACCAGATCAGAAGCGGCGCCATCGTCATCTCGGCGAGCGGAATGTGCGATGCCGGCCGCATCAAACATCATCTGCGCTGGAACCTGCCGCGCCGGGAATGCGCCGTGCTTATCACCGGCTTCCAGGCCGAAGGAACGCTGGGCCGCCGTCTGGTGGACGGCGCGCGCAACGTGCGCATTTTCAACGACGACATCCCGGTGCGGGCGAAAGTCCACACCATCGGCGGCCTCTCGGCGCATGCCGACCGGGATGGGCTGCTCGCCTGGCTGCGCGGTTTTACGCATGCGCCCGGGCGTACCTTTGTGGTCCACGGCGAACGCGAAGCCGCCCTCAGCTTCGCTGATGCGCTGCGCGGCAAGCTCGGCTGGACCCACGTCGAAGTCCCGCAGCGCGGCGACACTCAGATCTTGTGATCGCGCAGACGCGCCAAGTCCAGAATGCGAATATTGCGGCCGCTGACTCGTATCAATCCGGATTGCGTCAGCTCGTGCAGGATGCGGGAAAAATGCTCGCGCGTGATGTTTAGGCGCGAGGCGAGCACGCTCTTGCTCGCCGCTAACTGAATCTCCGCCGGCTGCCCCGCACCGGCGTCATCGGACAGCGCCGCCAGCAGATAACCGGTAACGCGTTCCGTGGCGTTCTTCATGGTATATGCCTCGATGTCGACAACCAGGGAATACAGGCGCTGCGACATCTCGTCCAGCATGCGGCGCGCAAGTTTGGGATTGCGCCTTATCGCCTCCAGCATGGCGCCGCTGCGAATAAACAGCAACAGCGAATCGGCCAGCGCCTCGGCGTACAGCGTATGGCGCTTGCCCAGGAACATCGCCGCCTCGCCAAAACTCTGGCCCGGACCCAAGATCCCCACCACTTTTTCCGCGCCCGCAGGCGCCAACAGCGCAAGTTTCACCCGGCCGACCACAATGACGTGGAAGCCGTCGCAGGGATCGTCGCGGCGAAACAGCGCCGTGCCGGCAGTCACCCGCAGTTCGATGGTGGCAGCGCCGATCGCTTCAAGCTCGCACGCATCGAGCTCGCGAAACAGCGGCAGGTCGCGCAGGAAGTCCAGCGTGCCGAAGGAATCCTTGTGCGCGCCCATCGCGTCCGTTAATTCGCCAACTGGAACCACTGTGGGCAAGGCGTGACGCCGCGGAAGACGCCTGCGGCAGGAACCATGGAAAGCAGACTGCGCAGCACGAAAACGTTCCTTCAAACCGGCACGCCGACGAGGGGGAAACCGGCACTAGATTACCTCATTGGCCAGCCGCAAGCCAGCGGCAGGCTCGGCGACAGCGCGGCCTCGCCGAATCAACGATGAATGTAATGCTCGAGCTGGCTGATGATGAACTGCTGTTCGGAGATCGTATCCTTCACCATGTCGCCGATGGAGAGCACGCCGAGCACGCGATCATCTTTTATTACGGGAAGATGGCGAATGCGCTTTTCCGTCATCAGTGCCATGCACTCTTCGTTGGTCTGCGCTGGGGTTACACAAACGACCTGCCGGGTCATGATCTCGCTCACCGGCGTATCGTTTGCAGACTTGCCCTTGAGGGCAACCTTTCTGGCATAGTCGCGCTCGGAAAAGATCCCCACCAGGCGCACGCCGTCCATGACCAGCACGGCGCCCACGTCCTTCTCCGCGAGGAGCCTGAGCGCATCGACTACCGTAGCGTCCGATTTGATCGAGATTACCCCAGTAGACTTACGCTCCAACATTTGCGCGACAGTTTTCATCGTCCCACCCCTTTCGCAATATGCGGTTCATCGGTTGTTCGTACCTGCAGAAACTATGTTGCCCCCGGGACATTCCATGTAGCGTCGAGCCCTGGTGCCGGGAGGGGGAATCGAACCCCCATGGTGTCACCACCGCGGGATTTTGAGTCCCGTGCGTCTACCAATTCCGCCATCCCGGCCATGCGCCCGCAATTGAGCGCGAAGGGGGTGAATTATGCTCTAATTCGCGCTTCCCCTCAATGCAGCCGGCCCCGTAATGCCGCTCACCCTGGACGATTTCGGCTACGCCCTGCCCCCGGAACTGATCGCGCAATTCCCCGCGCCGGAGCGCACGGCGAGCCGCCTGCTGCGCCTTTCGGGCGCAACCCTGTCCGATCGGCGTTTCGCCGATTTGCCGCGGTTGCTGCGCTCGGGCGACGTGCTGGTGTTCAACGACACGCGCGTGATCATGGCGCGGCTCTACGGCGTCAAGGCGAGCGGCGGCAGGATCGAGGCGCTGGTGGAGCGCGTCACCGGGCCGCACGAAGCTTTGGTGCAACTGCGCGCCGGCCATGCGCCTGGGCCGGGCACGCGGCTAAGCTTCGAAGCCTCGATCGAAGCCGAAGTGCTGGAGCGCCGCGGCGACCTTTACCTGCTGCGCTTTGGCGGCAGCGCCGGCGTGCTCGAACTGCTCGAGCGGCATGGCCGCCTGCCGCTGCCGCCCTACATCACCCACGCCGCGAGCGAGGAAGACGCGGCGCGCTACCAGACGGTGTACGCGCACCGTCCAGGCGCGGTGGCGGCGCCGACCGCAGGGCTGCATTTCGATGCGCCGATGCTGGCGCGGCTGCGCGACATGGGCGTGCAACTTGCCTGGCTCACCCTGCATGTGGGCGCCGGCACGTTCCAGCCGGTGCGCGTGAGCAAACTGGCCGAACACAGAATGCACAGCGAGCGCTACGACATCCCGCCCGCCACGGTGCAGGCGATCACCCGTGCGCGCGCGGCCGGACGCGCCGTGATCGCGGTCGGCACCACCAGCCTGCGCGCGCTCGAATCGGCGGCGCGCGCCGGCGAGCTCCAGCCCGGAGCGGGCGAAACCGATCTGTTCATCACCCCGGGCTACAGCTTTCGCGTCGCCGACCGGCTGATCACCAATTTTCATCTGCCTAAATCGACTCTGCTGATGCTAGTAGCCGCTTTCGCCGGCATGGAGCCGATGCGCGCCGCCTACAGCCACGCCATCGCGCAGCGCTACCGCTTCTTTTCCTACGGCGACGCCATGCTGATTGATAAAATTGAACATCCTCCCAACATCACGGGCTAATTCCCGGCGGAACGGACTTGCCACGAGCGGCAAGCCGTTTACCTCCTTCGGCAAATGAAATTCCTCGTTCACAACATCGACGGCCGCGCCCGCCGCGGCACGCTCAGCTTGACCCACGGCCGGGTCCAGACCCCCGCCTTCATGCCGGTCGGAACCTACGGCACGGTCAAGGCGATGAGCCCGGCGGAGCTGCACGGGATCGGCGCCGAAATCGTGCTGGGCAACACTTTCCACCTGTGGCTGCGTCCGGGGCTGGAGGTGATCGCGGCGCACGGAGGCCTGCACCGCTTCATGGGCTGGGACGGGCCGATACTCACCGACTCCGGCGGCTTCCAGGTGTTCAGCCTGGGCGCCCTGCGCAAGATTTCCGAGGAAGGCGTGCAGTTCGCCTCGCCTGTAAACGGCGATCGGATGATGCTGACGCCGGAGGAGTCGATGCGCATCCAGCGCGTGCTCGATGCCGACATCGCGATGATTTTCGACGAATGCACGCCCTTCCCCGCGGACGAACGCGAAGCCGGGGAGTCGATGCGCCTGTCGCTGCGCTGGGCCGAGCGCAGCAAGCGATCCCACGACGGCAATCCCAATGCCCTGTTCGGCATCGTCCAAGGCGGAATGCATGAAACGCTGCGCGACGAGTCGCTCGCCGGGCTCGAGCGCATCGGTTTCGACGGCTACGCCATCGGCGGGCTGTCGGTGGGCGAGCCCAAGCACGACATGCGCCGCATTCTCGCCCACACGGCGCCGCAACTGCCCGCGGACAAACCGCGCTACCTGATGGGCGTGGGCACGCCCGAGGACCTGGTCGAGGCGGTCGCGGCGGGCATCGACATGTTCGACTGCGTGCTGCCCACGCGCAACGCGCGCAACGGCTGGCTGTTCACCCGCCACGGCGACATCAAGATCAAGAACGCGGCCCATCGCGCGGATACGCGAGCGCTGGACGCCGGCTGCGGCTGCTATTGCTGCACGCATTTCACCCGCGCCTACCTGCACCACCTGCACCGCGTCAACGAAATCCTGGGCGCGCGCCTCAATACCATTCACAACCTGTACTACTACCTGACGCTGATGCGGGAACTGCGCGCGGCCATCGCCGCCGGTGGTCTCGCTGCATACACCGCGGCGTTCCGCGAGCAGCGCGAGAGCGGAAAAGAAGCGGACTCCGGGGGAGCCGATGCTGGTATAATTTCGAGTTGATTCGACTCAAAAAACGGAGATACCCGTGCTGATTTCTTCCGCGCACGCCCAGGCAGGTTCCAGCGTCTCAGGCATGTTGTCCGGCGAGGGCTTGATGGGCATGCTGCCCATCATCCTGATGTTCGCGCTGCTGTACTTTCTCATGATCCGCCCGCAGATGAAGCGCGCCAAGGAACAGAAAGCCATGACCGACGCCCTGCAAAAAGGCGATGAAGTGGTCACCGCCGCGGGCATCGTGGGCAAGATCACCAAGGCGGGCGAGGTCTATATCAGCCTGGAAATCGCTCCGGGCACTGAGATTCAGATGCTGAAAGCCTCGGTGCAGACTCTGCTGCCCAAAGGCTCGATCAAAGCGATCGCGTGAACCGCGACGCGTAAAGCGCGGCCCCGCGCTCGCCCTTTGCCCTTTGCCCTTGACGCTTCACTCTCCACCGCTCGCCCGATAATGAACCGCTATCCACTCTGGACCTACGTCATCATCGCCTGCGCGCTGGTGCTCGGGCTCACCTACACCCTGCCGAATTTTTTCGGCGAGTCGCCGGCGGTCCAGGTGTCCAGCGTCAAGGCCACGGTCAAAGTGGACGCGGCGCTGCTCGCGCGGGTCGAAGACGTGCTGAAAACGGCCAACATCGTGAGCCACGGCACGTTCCTCGACCCCAACAGCGTCAAGGTGCGCCTCGCCGACACCGATACGCAGTTGAAGGCCAAGGACATGCTTAGCCAGAGCCTCAACCCCGACCGCGACAACCCTTCCTACGTCGTCGCCCTCAACCTGCTCTCGTCCTCGCCCACCTGGCTCACCGCCATCCATGCCCTGCCCATGTACCTGGGCCTGGACCTGCGCGGCGGCGTGCACTTCATGCTGCAGGTGGACATGAAAGCGGCGCTGGCCAAGCGGCTGGAGAACCTGACCGGGGACATCCGCACCCAGTTGCGCGACAAGAGCATCCGCCACTCCGGCATCAGCCGCGAAGGCAGCAATATCCTGGTCAAATTCCGCGACGCCGAAACCCGCGCCAAGGCGCGCAAGCTGCTGCAGGACAACCAGCAGGACCTGACGTTCACCGACCAGGACCTCGCCGGCGACGAGTTCCGCCTGACGGCCGCGATCAAGCCCGAGGCCGTGAAGCGCACCCAGGAGTCGGCGCTGAAGCAAAACATCACCACCCTGCACAACCGCATCAATGAACTGGGCGTATCCGAACCCATCATCCAGCAGCAGGGCGCCGATCGCGTGGTGGTGCAACTGCCGGGCGTGCAGGACACGGCCAAGGCGAAAGAAATCCTCGGCCGCACCGCAACCCTGGAAATCCGCATGGTCGACGAGGAGAACAGCAATCCGGCGGCGCTGCTGGCAGCGCAACAAGGCCAGGTGCCGCTCGGCACCGAGCTCTACACCGAGCGCGGCGGCTCGCCGCTGCTGGTAAAAAAGCAGGTCGTGCTGACCGGCGACCGGCTCACCGACGCGCAGCCGGGTTTCGACGGTCAGACCCACGAACCGGCGGTGCACCTTACGCTGGACGGCCCTGGCGCGCGCATTTTCAAGGACGTGACGCGCGAGAGCATCGGCAAGCGCATGGCCATCCTGCTGATCGAAAAAGGCAAAGGCGAAGTCATCACCGCGCCGGTGATCCGCAGCGAGATCGGCGGCGGGCGGGTGCAGATCAGCGGGCGCATGACCACCACCGAGGCGGCCGACGTGGCGCTGCTGTTGCGCGCCGGCTCGCTCGCCGCGCCGATGGAAATCATCGAAGAGCGCACGGTCGGCCCCAGCCTGGGGGCTGACAACATCAGCAAGGGCTTCCATTCGACGCTCTGGGGCTTCACCGCGATCGCCCTGTTCATGAGCATGTATTACGCGGCGTTCGGGCTGATCTCGGTGCTCGCGCTCTCCTCCAACCTGCTGCTGCTGGTGGCCATCCTGTCTCTGCTACAGGCGACACTGACCCTGCCCGGCATCGCCGCCATCGCGCTCACCCTAGGCATGGCGATCGACGCCAACGTGCTCATCAACGAGCGCATCCGCGAAGAACTGCGCAACGGCGCCACACCGCAGGCAGCGATTCACGCCGGTTACGAGCGCGCTTTCGGCACCATTCTCGACTCCAACGTGACCACCCTGATCGCGGGCCTGGCGCTGCTGATCTTCGGTTCCGGGCCGATTCGCGGATTCGCCGTGGTCCACTGCCTCGGCATCCTGACCTCGATTTTCAGCTCGGTGGTGATCTCGCGCGCCGTGGTCAATCTGAGCTACGGCTCGCGCCGCCGGCTGGAGAAGCTGGCGATCGGGAACACGTCGTGGAAATGAAAAACGCGGGGCGCTAGACATGGAATTCTTCAAGATCCGCAAAGACATCCCGTTCATGCGCCACGCGCTGGTGTTCAACCTCATATCGTTGGTCACCTTCCTGCTGGCGGTGTTCTTCCTTGCCACCAAGGGGCTGCATTACTCCATCGAATTCACCGGCGGCACGGTGATCGAGATCGCCTATGACCATCCGGCGGAAATCCAGAAAGTCCGTAGCGCGCTGGAACAGGCCGGCTACGCCGACACCTCGGTGCAGAATTTCGGTTCCTCGCGCGACGTTCTCATCCGCATGCCGCTGAAGCAAGGCCAATCGAGCGCAGAACTCTCCAAGAAGGTCATGGATACGCTATCGGCCGAAGACAAAAGCGTGCAGTTGCGCCGGGTGGAGTTCGTCGGCCCGCAGGTCGGGCGCGAGCTGGCGGAGAACGGCGCGCTCGCGCTGGTCATCGTCTGCCTCGGCATCATGGCCTATCTCGCGCTCCGGTTCGAATGGCGCTTCGCCGTGGCCGCGATCATCGCCAATCTGCACGACGTCATCATCATCCTCGGCTGTTTCGCGCTGTTCCAGTGGGAGTTTTCGCTGCCGGTGCTGGCAGCGGTGCTGGCGGTGCTCGGCTACTCGGTAAACGAGTCGGTGGTGATCGCCGACCGGGTGCGCGAGAATTTCCGCAAGATGCGCAAGGCCTCGGTCACCCAGATCATCGACAACGCCATCACCAGCACCATCTCGCGCACCATCATCACCCACGGCTGCACCCAGATGATGGTGCTGTCGATGCTGCTGTTCGGCGGCGCCGCGCTGTATTACTTCGCGCTGGCGCTGACCATCGGCATTCTGTTCGGCATCTATTCCTCGGTGCTGGTCATGGCGCCGATCGTCAAATGGCTGGGCGTGTCGCGCGAGCAGTTCATACAACCGCCGAAGAAGGACAAGCAGGAGGCGGTGGTCTAGCCAAGGGCGTCGGTCTATATAGGGCGTCCGCCCTTGTTCAGACTGGTTTACTTCAAGGCGTTGTTAAACGCCTTCAGCACCTCGGTTCCAGACTTGCCCCGCTTATCGAGAGTTTCGGCCCACTCCTGTCCCACCGAGGCCATCAAGGCGGCCAGCGCGGCATGCTCCGTGGCGGGGAGTTTTACCAGCGTCATCCCACCCTGCCGCAGTTTCTCGATGTCAGTATCCTGATCTTTGTCCACCAGGGCGCAAGTCCGTTTGGTGGCGGCTTCCCCCGCATCCTCCATCGCTTTGCGCACGTTCTCCGGCAACTTCTTCCAGCGGGCTTCGCTGATCACGTAGTTGGCCACGAAGCTCCCCAGATTCTCGCCGATGGTGGAGTACTTGAGCAGCTTATGCAGCTCATAGGGAAACAAACTGGAAAAAGGCAGCACCCCGCCGTCCACCGTGCCCCGGGACATGGCTTCATAAATCTCCGGCGCGGAGATCTGCACGGGAACCGCCTTGAGTTTGCGCACCACCGCATCCAAGGCGCCGCCGGTGCTGCGTATTTTTAATCCCTCCAGGCTCTTCAATCCCTCGATCTTTTGCTTGGTGGTGCCGACTTGGTAAGGGGGCAGTACCACGGTAAACAACAGCCGCACTCCATTGGGAGCAAACTCCTTCTGGGCGAGAATGCCATCCTTCGCCAGCTTCCAGTATGCCAAGGTTCCCTCGCAGGCCGTGGCGAAGCTGCCGGGCAATTGCGCCACCGCCGACAGCGGCATCTTGTCCGAAACGTAAGACGTCCCCACATAGCCCACGTCCGTGACTCCGGAGAGGGTCAGCGCCAGCAGATCCTTGGCCTTGCCCAATTGCTCCGCCGGATAATGCTCGAATTCCACCGCGCCCTTGGTGGTCGCGCTAACCGTTTCCATCCAGTATTTGGTGGCATAGCGGGAAAGGTAGTGTCCTTGCGGAAAAGAATCCGCCACCCGCAACACCAGCTTTTTGTCCTGGGCATGGGCCGGCGCCGCCGCCAGCGCCGCCGCCAGCACCACGAGGCCCAACCCGGAAAATCGGTTTTTCGTTACCGGTTTCATAGCGTTCGTCCTTTTCCTGTTGTGTTGGTAAATCCTACTCTCGCGCCAAGCGCGACGCAATTTCTAAATACGTTTCGCCAGCTCCGCCGCCTTGCCGGTGTAAGTCCATGGCGCGAGCGCGAGCAGGCGCCGCCGCTCCGCCTCGGGGATGGCGAGCCCTCCGATGAACTGTTGCAGCGACGCGCGCGTGATGCCCTTGCCGCGGGTGAGCGCTTTCAACTGCTCGTAGGGCTCGGGCAGGCCGTAGCGGCGCATCACTGTCTGCACCGCCTCGGCCAGCACTTCCCAGGCCGAATCCAGGTCGGCGCGCAAAGCAGCCCGGTTAGCTTCCAGCTTGTTCAATCCCTTGAGGCAGGAGACGCAGCCGAGCAAGCCGTAGCCGAGCGCCACGCCCACATTGCGCAGCACGGTCGAATCGGTCAGGTCGCGCTGCCAGCGCGACAGCGGCAGCTTGTCCGACAGATGGCGCAGCATGGTGTTGGCCAGCCCCAGATTGCCCTCGGAATTTTCGAAGTCGATCGGATTGACCTTGTGCGGCATGGTGGAGGACCCGACCTCGCCGGCGACGACCCTCTGCTTGAAATAGCCGAGCGAGACATAGCCCCAGATGTCCCGGTCCAGGTCGATGAGGATAGTGTTGGCGCGGGCGCAAGCGTCGAACAGCTCGGCCAGAGCGTCGTGCGGCTCGATCTGGGTGGTGTAGGGATTGAATTCCAGACGCAGCGCCTCGACGAACTTGCGCGCAAAACCCTCCCAGTCGAACGCGGGATAGGCGGCGAGATGCGCGTTGTAATTGCCCACCGCGCCGTTGATTTTGCCGGACAGGCTGACCGCGGCGATGCGCGCGCGCGCGCGGCGCAATCTGTGCACGACATTGGCCATCTCCTTCCCCAGGGTGGTGGGGGTCGCCGCTTGGCCGTGCGTGCGCGCGAGCATGGGCGCATCGGCGAGCTCGTGCGCCAACGCGCCGAGCTTGTCGATGACGCCGTCCAGCGCCGGCAGCATCACCTTCTCGCGCGCATCGGTGAGCATCAGCGCGTGGGCAAGATTATTGATGTCCTCGGAGGTGCAGGCGAAATGGATGAACTCTGCCGCGGCCGCCACCTCGGCCTGCGCGGCGAAGCGTTCGCGCAGCCAATACTCGACCGCCTTGACGTCGTGATTGGTGTGCGACTCGATTTCCTTGACGCGCGCCGCGTCGGCATCGGCAAAGGAGGCCGCCGCCTGCCGTAGTTCGTCCAGCGCCGCCGCGGAAAAAGGCCGGATCTCGGCCAGACCGGGATCCTGCGCCAGCGCGATCAGCCATTCGATCTCGACCCGCACGCGATAGCGGATCAGCGCCGCCTCGCTGCAATAGGCGGTGAGCGGGGCGAGTTGTTTATGGTAGCGCCCGTCCAGGGGAGAAAGCGCGTTGAGCGGCGAGGCCATTTTGCAGTCTTTGACAGTTCCGCGACAGAATGTATTTTATCATGCGCTCGGCATCCAAGGCTTCGGGGGGAAGCGGTGTCGATGATATAATTTGTCACACATCAGACGACTCGCGGCAACTTCACCATGAAATTACTAGGTTCTCTCACCAGTCCCTTCGTGCGCAAGGCGCGCATCGTGCTGGCCGAAAAAAAGATCGAATACACGTTCGAACTGGATAACCCCTGGGACGAAAAATCCAGGGTTCCCGACGCCAACCCGCTGGGCAAGGTGCCGGTGCTGGTGCTCGAGGACGACAGCACCCTGTTCGATTCGCGCGTGATCGTCGAATTCCTCGACAGCGTGTCCCCGATCAGCCGGCTGATTCCCGCCAACAACCGCGAGAAAATCGAGGTCAAGCGCTGGGAAGCGCTGGCCGACGGCGTGCTCGACGCTGCGGTAATGGTGGTGCTGGAACGCCGCCGCCCGGCCAAACAGAAAAGCGAACCGACGATCGTGCGCCAGATGGAAAAGATCGATCGCGGCCTGGCCGTGATGTCCAGGGATCTGGGCGACAAGCCCTGGTGCACGGGCAACGCGTTTACCCTGGCCGACATCGCCTGCGGCGTCGCGCTCGGCTATCTCGACTTCCGCCTTGGCGCATACGACTGGCGCGTTCTGCACGCGAACCTGGCGAAGCTGGCGGCGAAACTGGCCGAACGCGCTTCCTTTGCCGATACTGCGCCGCGCGAAACTCAGCCGGCCGACGCCAAGACTCAAAAATAGGGAATAAACGCGGCTGCCGGGATGTTGACTCCCGTCGAGCGGGTGGCATAGACTGCCGGCTCAATTGACCGTCCGCCAAGCCGCGCGGCGACGGTTGGATCCGTTTCCCGGAAACCGCGCGGACAAGAACGAGGAGAGCAAGCAAATGAAACATATCGGCACGCTGTTATCGGCAGCAGTAATGGGTCTTGTCATATCCGCAACCGCCGCGGCCCAGGCCAAGCCCGAGCAATTGGTCAAACAGCGCCAGGCGGCAATGACGTTGCAGGGCAAGTACTTTGGTCCGCTGGGCGCCATGGCCCAGGGCAAGGCTCCGTATAACGCGGAACTAGTCCGGCAAAACGCGGCTTTTCTGGAAGTCCTGGCCAAGATGCCTTGGGACGGTTTTGCCGCCAGCACCAAGGACGTAAAGAGCGCCACCTTGCCGGCTGCCTACACGGACACGGCCAAGTTTAAGGAAGCGCAAGACCGTTCGCAGAGCGAAATCTCCAAGCTCGTCTCCGTCAGCAAGAGTGGAGATGAAGCGGCCGTGAAGGCGCAACTCGGCGCGGTCGGCAAGAGCTGCGGGGGTTGCCACGAAAATTTCCGCGAGAAACAACAGTAGCCGGGCGCCTACGCTCACCAGCCCCGCCGCGGCGGGGCTTCGGTTTTCATGGACGCTGAAATCGTGCCGCTGCGAATACGGCTGATGCTGGCGGGCATGCATGGGCTGTTGCTGCTGGCCATGATCCAAACCGCGTTCGCGCAGGGCGATGTGAAGCGTGGGCTATACCTCGCCCAAGCCGGCGGCTGCATCGCTTGTCATACGGAAGACAAGAAAAACGCCGTTCCTTTCGCGGGCGGTCGCGCGCTCAGAACGCCTTTTGGCTCGTTCTACGGACCGAATATCACGCCGGACCCCGATGCCGGGATCGGCCGCTGGACCGAAGCCGATTTCATCCGCGCCATGCGCCATGGCAAACGTCCCGACGGCGCCAATTACTTCCCGGCATTCCCCTATCCATCGTTTACGCGGATCGGCGACGCCGATTTGCGCGACCTCTGGACCTACCTGCGCACACTTCGCCCGAGCGACCGGGCCAATCAGCCGCATGAGCTGCGTT
>SCTX01000018.1 GCA_004298385.1 Betaproteobacteria bacterium
ATTGATGCTGGCGCCCACCGCGGCGCGGCATCAATGCGCCGGAGCCGCTGCGCTCGCCGGTATCCGGCGTGATCAGCGCCACCGGCGCGGTCGCCGGACAGGTGGTGGAGGCGAAGGAGATCCTGTTCGAAGTAGTCGATCCTGCGCGCCTGTCTGTCGAGGCGCTGGCCTACGACCCGGCCCTGGTGGAGGGTATCGCCTCGGCGAGCGCCCTCGTCCCCGGCGGCGTCCTCGAATTGGAGTTCGTCGGCGGCGGCAGGCAATTGCGCGAGCAGGCCCTGCCGCTGTTGTTCCGCGTCAAGGCGCAGAACGCGCCGGTCGCCGTCGGCCAGGCGCTCAAGGTGATTGCCCGTACCGCGCGCAAGACCAAGGGCGCGGGGGTGCCGCAGGCATCCCTGGTGAAAAACGGCGCCGGCGAAACGGTGGTGTGGGCGCACGCCGGTGCGGAGCGCTTCACGCCGCGCAAGGTGCGCTTTCACTCGCTCGATGCAAGCACGGTAGCGGTGACTTCGGGAATCCAGAACGGCGAGCGCATCGTCACTGAAGGCGCCGGCTTGCTGGCGCAGATGCGCTAGTCATGTTCGACCTCATCATCAACACCAGCCTGAAACAGCGGCTGATTGTTCTTGGCATCACCCTGTTGCTGGTGGTCTACGGTGTGCTCACCGTGCGCAACATGCCGGTGGATGTGTTTCCCGACCTGAACAAGCCGACGGTAACCCTGATGACCGAGACCGGCGGAATGGCGCCGGAAGAGGTCGAACAGCTCGTCACCTTCCCGGTCGAATCGAGCATGAACGGCATGCCCGGCGTGACCCGCGTGCGCTCGGTATCGGGTGTCGGCCTGTCGATCGTGTATGTCGAATTCGAGTGGGGCTCGGACATCTACCGCAACCGGCAACAGGTCAGTGAACGGCTGAATCTGGTGCGCGAACAACTGCCGCCGGGCGTCGTGCCGCAACTCGGGCCGATCTCCTCGATCATGGGTGAAATCCTTTTGATCGCGCTGCCGGCCGATCCGGCCAAGGTCAGCCCGATGCAAGTGCGCGAGTACGCCGACTGGGTCATGCGGCCCCGGCTGCTGACGATCCCTGGCATCGCGCAGGTGATCGCGATCGGCGGCGAGGTCAAGCAGTACCGCGTCGAGATCAAGCCGGCGCAATTGCAGGCGCTCGGCATAGAGCGCGAAAAGATGGAAGCGGCGCTGAAGGACTTCGGCGCCAACACCAGCGGCGGTTTTCTCGAGGCGCAGGGCCGCGAATACCTGATCCGCCAGATCGGCCGTACCACGCGCATCGAGGATCTGCAAAACCTGGTGGTCGGGGTGAAGAACGGCCAGCCGATTTTGCTCAGGCAACTGGCCGAGGTGAAGCTCGCCCCGGCGATCAAGCGCGGCGACGCCGGCTACAACACCAAGCCGGCGGTCATCCTGTCGGTGCAGAAACAACCCAGCGCCGACAGCGTGACGCTGACCCGGTCGGTGGAAAAGGCGCTGGCCGAGCTCTCCAAAGGGCTTCCGCAGGGTTTCGAGGCGCCGCAATTCCTGTTCAAGCAGGCCGACTTCATCGAAGCCTCGATCGGTAACGTCGAGGAAGCGCTGCGCGACGGTGCCATCCTGGTGGCGGTGATTCTGTTCCTGTTCCTGCTCAACCTGCGCACGACGCTCATTTCGCTGGTGGCGATTCCGGTGTCGCTCCTGGCCACCGCGCTGGTGTTCCAGTACTTCGGGCTGTCGATCAACACCATGACGCTCGGCGGACTGGCCATCGCCATAGGCGCGCTGGTGGACGATGCGGTGGTGGGGGTGGAGAACGTGCTGCGCCGGCTCAAGGCCAATCACCTGCGCGCGGAGCCGAAACCGGCGCTCGAAGTCATCGCCGCGGCAATCCGCGAAGTGCTGTCGGCCATCGTCTATGCGACGGTGATCATCGTGCTGGTGTTCGTGCCGCTGTTCGTGCTGCCGGGAATGGAAGGCCGGCTGTTTACGCCGCTCGGCATCGCGTTCGTCGTCTCGATACTCGCCAGCATGATCGTCTCGGTGACGCTGACGCCGGTGCTGGCGTACTACCTCCTGCCGAAAATGAAACAGCTCGGCCACGGCGATAGCCCGCTGGTGGCGAAACTCAAGCACTGGGATAAACGCCTGCTGCATTGGTCTTTCGGCACCGGGCGCAAGCTGCTGCTCGGCGCGGTGGTGACCGTGATCGCGGCCGCCGCCAGCATTCCGTTTTTTTCGCGCTCCTTCCTGCCGCCGTTCAACGAGGGCACGCTGACCGTCAATGTGCTGCTCAACCCGGGAACCTCGCTCGCCGAATCGAACCGTGTCGGCACCCTCGCCGAGCAACTCGTCGCGGCAGTGCCGGAGGTGACCAAGGTCGGCCGCCGCACTGGCCGGGCCGAGCTGGACGAGCACGCGGAAGGCGTCCATTACACCGAAATGGACGTGGATCTGAAGACCTCCGAACGCAGCCGCGAGGCAATCATCGGCGACATTCGCTCCCGCCTCGCCGTGCTGCCCGCGGCGACGAACGTCGGCCAGCCGATCTCGCACCGCCTCGACCACCTGCTCTCCGGCGTGCGCGCCCAGATTGCGCTCAAGGTCTATGGCGACGACCTCGATACCCTGCGCGGGCTGGCGTCGGACCTGCGCGAGCGCCTTGCGAAAATTCCCGGCGTCACCGATCTGCAGATCGAGAAACAGGTGCTGATCCCGCAGATCAAGATCCGCGTCGATTACGAACAGGCGGCGCGCTACGGCGTGGCGCCCGGCACCCTGCTGCGTTCGCTGGAGCAAATGATCGAAGGCGAGCGCATTACCCAGATCGTCGAAGGCAACCGCCGCTTCGATCTGGTGGTGCGGCTGCCGGAGAGCGGGCGCGGACTGCACCAGCTTTCCAATCTGCTGATCGAAACGCCGGGCGGGCATGTCCCGCTTTCCCAACTCGCGGCGATCGAGGACAGCGACGGGCCGAACCAGGTCAGCCGCGAGAATGCGCGCCGCAGGATTGTCATTTCAGCGAACACCGACGGCAGCGACATGGCGGGCGTCATCCAGGCGATCCGCGCCGAGATCGCCGCCAGACCGCTGCCCGAAGGCTACTTCACCGCGCTGGAGGGCCAGTTCCAGGCGCAGGAGCAGGCCGCGCGGTTGATCTCCATCCTGGCGCTGATCTCGCTGACGATGATCTTCCTGGTGCTCTACAGCCGCTACCGCTCCACCGTGCTGACGCTGATCATCATGGGCAACATCCCGCTCGCACTGGTCGGCAGCGTCATCGCCCTGTGGATTTCCGGGCAGCCGCTCTCGGTTGCAGCGCTGGTGGGTTTCATCACGCTGACCGGCATCGCCACGCGCAACGGCATCCTCAAAATCAGTCACTACATCAACCTGTGCGCCTTCGAGGGCGAGACCTTCGGCAACGACATGATCGTGCGCGGTTCGCTCGAGCGCCTGACGCCGGTGCTGATGACCGCGCTGGTGGCCGCCTTCGCCCTGGTGCCGCTGCTGCTCTCGGCCGATGCGCCGGGCAAGGAAGTGCTGCACCCGGTGGCGGTGGTGATTTTCGGCGGACTGATCAGTTCCACCCTGCTCGACACCCTGCTCACGCCGGTGATGTTCCGGCTCTGGGGCGAGCAGCCGCTGCAGCGCTTGCTCGAGGCGCGCGGCAGCGAAAGCTACTAGTGCCCGCTCTTGCATCTGGGGTACTGATTTCGATAGAACCCCCATCCGGGGGGCAATGCCGGCCCCGTGGGGCCGTTACCTGAAAGGAGTCTGAAATGAAACATGCACCACTGGCCGCCATGCTGGCGGGAATATTGACGATGGCGATAAGCGCCGCTCCGGCCTTCGCCCACGACGATGCGCATCTCGGCACAGTCAAGACCCCGAATGGCGGCCAGTTGCGCCAGGCGGGCCCGTACCACTACGAATTGGTAACCGCCAGAGACGGCACGGATGCAAAGGAGAGCCCGGTCGTGGTGTACGTGACCGACGACGGCGGCAAGAAGGTCTCCACGACCGGTGCCAGCGGCACGGCGACGATCCTCTCCGGCAAGGCCAAGGCGACGGCGATACTTGCGCCGGACGGCGACAACCGCATGAAGGGCGTCGCCAAATACGCGTCGACAGCCGGCATGAAGGTGGTGGTTTCCATCGCGCTCTCGGGCAAGCAGCCCGAACAGGCGCGCTTCACGCCGCTGGCCGTCGCGAAGGATGCTCATGCCGACCACAAGCACTGACGCTCCGAAGGGCGCGTTATGCGGCGGCGCAGGAGCCGGATGCGTGTCAGTGCGGCATTGTATGATGCCGGCACGCCGAACCGCATCCATAGGGTGATCCTGGCGGCGCAAGCTACCTTTTTTCGGAAATCCATCGACGATGAACACCATTGAGCCCGAAGGACCAGGTGATTCACTGGACAGCGCCTGGGTCCTGGTTTTCCTCGTCTGGCTCATCGCCAGCGCATCGACCCTGGGCGCGCTGTTTCTCAGCCAGGTCATGGGCATCGCCCCTTGCGTGTTGTGCTGGTACCAGCGCATTTTCATGTTCCCGTTGGTCTTCGTTCTGCCTGCCGGACTGTTTCCCTTCGATGCCAGGATCGTGCGCTATGCCTTTCCCCTCACCGTGGCGGGCTGGATGATCGCATTGTTCCATGTCCTCGTCGTCGCGGGCATCGTTCCGGAAAATATCAGGCCTTGCGCGCAAGGCATTCCCTGCAAGGACCAGCCGATCGAGTGGTTCGGTTTTCTGACGATACCGCTGCTTTCGCTAATCGCTTTTTCCGCTATCGGTTTGCTGCTTGTATTAACCCACTTCAAGGTGTCCAAATGAAAAAACGCGTCCAGGGCAAGCAAGATGTCCAAATAAAGAAAGAGGACATCCAATTGAAGAAAGCCATATTCATCGGTTCCGCGGTCTTGCTGGTGCTCGTTTTCGTGATCGGCATCTTCCTGTACGAAAGGGAAAGACTCGATAAGTCGGCGAAGGCAGCCGAGCAGAACCTGACTTTTCTCGCGCGCGGGCATTCGCCCAGGCTTGGCCCGGTCGAAGCCAAGGTGCATATTGTCGAGTTTTTCGATCCGGCCTGCGGGACGTGCCGCGAGTTCTATCCCCTGGTCAAGGATCTGATGAAGGCAAATCGCGACAAGATACGGTTGTCGCTGCGCTATGCGCCTTTCCACGCCGGAGCGGACAATGTGGTGAGGATTCTCGAGGCCGCGCGGAAGCAGGACAAATATTGGCAAACGCTGGAAGCTGTTCTCGCCTCCCAGCCTTATTGGGCGCCGAACCACAAGGCGGAGGTGGAACGCGTTTGGCCGCAACTGGGAAATCTTGGCCTGGATATGGAGCGGATCAGGCGCGACATGTACGCCCCGGAGATCGATGGCGTCATTACGCAGGATCTGGCGGATGCAAAGGCACTTAACGTCACCATGACCCCGGAATTCTTCGTAAACGGCCGTCCCCTGCCGAGCTTCGGCTACGAGCAGTTGAAGAAGCTGGTCGACGATGCAGTGGCAAAAGCATATCCATAGAAGTCATTCTGACAACAATGTAATCGAGCTGTCATGTTGGCGACCGGCGCGACGGCGCAGACTGGGCTGGTCGGATAAGTTCTGACAGGCGCCGTACCGAAATTACAGCGCTTCTTTCCACCCAGTTGAAGGAGACGATCATGAAACTGAAGTCCAACCTCGCCGCCAGCCTGTTCGCCATCATTGCGGGACTCTCGCTCAACGCCGGCGCCGTAGCGGACACCCCGGCCGGCGAAAAAACGGAAAAGGCAGCCCCCCGGATGGAAAAGGCGGTCCACCAGAAAGAAATGCGGCCTCACTCCCATGTTGAGGAAAAAACGGGAATTCCGCAGAAAGCTCCTATGGCCATGGCAGACAAACCGAACGCGGCCAAGGACAAGACCAAGCACTTCCATCCCCGGGACGGGAAGTGAGCTTCTACCGGAAAAGTCGGGCGCCGGGCCGGATGTTTTGACCGGACTAGCACGGGGCGCGTCATCCGCGCCAGGTGACGCTCGGTCCGCACAGCCCTCAACGCCGAGGGGTCGCTATGCAACACAAGCATGAATCGGACAACGACGGCGCGATGAAGTCCAGGGCCAACATTGCTCTGGCCGTGTTCCTGGTCATTGCTGGGTTTTTCCTGGTCGCCGAACATAGGGCCCACCTCTCCGCATGGATTCCCTATTGGCCGTATTTGCTAGTGCTGGCCTGCCCCTTGATGCACCTGTTCATGCACGGCGGCCATGGCCATGGCGGTCACAGGTCGAGCGAAGCATCGAACGGATCAGCCAAGGAGAAGAAATAATGGATCGCGACTCCGCTCCGGGCTATGGGCTCTGGTCCCTGGTGATCATCAACTCGCTGGTGTTCATCATCTTCGCCTTCAGCTTTGCCAAACCCCAATCTTCGCGCGACTGGCGCTCGTTCGGCGCGTTTTCGGGCTTTCTGGTCGCGCTATTCACCGAAATGTATGGTTTTCCGTTGACCATCTACTTGCTGTCTGGCTGGCTATCGGCGCGCTTTCCCGGCATCGACTGGATGTCGCACGACTCGGGCCACCTGCTCGAAACGATTTTCGGCTGGAAAACGAATCCTCATTGGGGACCTTTCCATATCATCAGCAACATTCTGATCGTCGCGGGCTTCTGGCTCCTTGCCTCGGCGTGGAAGGTGTTATATGCGGCGCAGCGCCAGCACAGGCTTGCGACCAGCGGACCTTACGCGCGCGTGCGGCATCCCCAGTACGCGGGGTTCATTCTGATCATGACCGGGTTCCTGTTTCAATGGCCGACCCTGGTCACGCTCGCGATGTTTCCGATCCTGGTGTTCATGTACCTACATCTTGCGCGGCGCGAAGAGCGGGATGCACGAGCGCAATTCAGGGACGCCTATACCCGCTACGAGGCGAACACGCCCGCGTTCTTTCCCTGGTTTGGATTGAAGGCCCACGCATGATTCGGCGACCTTCCGCCTCACTGCGCCCGACTGACCCCGGTTCCAAAGATTACAAATATGTAATGGTGCTGTCAGTTTTGTGTTGGGTATTGGGCGCTGAAAATCGCTTCAGCTTGTGAACTGGTGCAACAAAAGGTGATAAAAAGCATTATGCGCGGTAGCGTACGGACGCTGAAAAAGTTTGCACCTATAAACAATATTCTCGCAATTGGTCATGCGGACTCTGACAGTGAGCGCTGTGGCCAGCGGCGTAACCGCGGAACGGCGTTGCAAATCGTAGCCGCTATGCTGGCCATTCCACGGGCGGAATCGAGCTTCAAATTCAACCTCTCAAAGGAAACGCAGATCATGGACTCTACAAGCAATACAGCCCTTGTCATCGCGATTGTCGTCGCAGCCTTGCTATTGCTGCTGTTCGGTGGCGGAATGGCGACCGGGACGATGTTCAGCGGCGGCATGATGGGCAGCGGCAGCATGGGCGGAATCAGTTGGATGTGGCTTCCCACCTTGCTTGTCGTCGTATTGGGCGTCGCGCTTTTCTCGGCCATCTCCGGAAAGAAGTAAGGCAAGCAGCCCGACCGCCGCAAGCCACGGCAGGCCGTCCCGGACGCGTTGTCTTGCCTCCACGGCAAGCCTTGGTTACCAGCGGTCGCCATTACAGCAATCTCGATTGATTCAACCCCAAAAGGAAAACCATTATGAAAACCTCGATACTCGTTGCCGCAATCATTGCCGGCGCCCTGGCGGCGCCCATCGCATCGGCGCAGGACAAGCATGTGCACCCCAAGCCGGCGGCGAGCATGGACGCGGACAAACACATGTCGCAGATGCAGGAGAAAATGAAAGCCATGCAGCAGCAGATGGAAAAACTCCAGGCGACCACCGACCCGCAAGAACGCCGGAAGCTGATGCAGGAGCATATGCAGGCCATGCAGGAAAATATGAAGGCGATGCGCGGCATGGGCGGTCCGATGATGATGGGCAGCGGCCAGGGTGGCGGCATGGCAAAGAGTGGCCATAAACACACGGCAGGCGGCGACATGATGCAGCATCACGCCATGATGGAAAAACGCATGGACATGATGCAGATGATGATGGAGCAGATGATGCAGCATGATCAGGCAATGCAGTCGATGCCAGCCAAATAGCTGCGAGCACCCGCGTTAGTCAGCACACCCTGCTCACCGTGGCGGCGCCCGGTCTTATGGTGCGCGCAGCTCTGTGGTCGGTGCTCGCCTTCGCTTTGAATCTGGCCTGGGAAATCGCGCAAGTGAGGCTGTATACGCTTTGGGCTGAGGCCGATGGCCTGACTGTCGCCTGGTCGCTGTTTCATTGCACCCTGGGCGACGTCCTGATCGCCCTCGCCCTGTTCGCGCTGGCCGGCATGGCGCTCCGGCGCGCGGACTGGCCGGCGTCACGCCCGTGGACAGGCAGCGCAATGGTCGTGACCGGCGCCATGGCCTATACCGCATGGAGCGAGTGGTACAACGTCTATCGCGCCGGCAGTTGGGGCTATAGCGCGAGCATGCCGCTGATCTTTGGTATTGGCGTTTCGCCGCTATTGCAGTGGCTGATCCTGCCGCCGGTGTTGGTGATCGCCTACCGCACGCTGGGGCCGCTGCTGTTCGGCCGGAACAACTCGCGCAGCCCGATTCCGGAAAGCGATTCTACGAGGGACCAGGCATGAAGATGGACATGAACCGCTCGCATCAGGCGCAGGGGCACGCTCACGCGCACATGGGTTCGGCACCCGCAAACACCGCAGCGGCAGCGGGCGGTACCCGCTACACCTGCCCGATGCACCCGGAGGTTGTGCAGGATGCACCGGGCAGTTGTCCGAAGTGCGGCATGGCGCTGATACCGATACTCGAGGCCGTCGCGTCCGCCAAGCCCGCGGCGTCCGCCGCCGAATATACCTGCCCGATGCATCCGGAGGTGCGCAGCCCGCGGCCCGGCAGTTGCCCCAAATGCGGCATGGCGCTGGTGCCGGTCGCGGGCACGGGCGAAGCGGACGATTCCGAATTGCGCGATCTGACGCGGCGCTTGTGGGTCGGTGTCGCGCTGTCGATTCCGCTGGTGGTGCTGGCGATGTCACCGATGATCGGCTTGCATGACCTGTTCGGGCTTCAGCCGCGGCCGCGCGGCTGGGTCGAGTTTGCGCTCGGCACTCCGGTCGTGCTGTGGGTCGGCTGGCCGATCCTATCCAAGTTCTGGTTCTCGCTTGCACATCGCGCGCTCAACATGTACACCCTGATCGGGCTGGGGGTGGGGCTCGCCTACCTGTTCAGCCTCGCCGCGGTGCTTCTGCCCGGGTGGTTTCCGCCGGAATTCCGCGAACACGACGGCGCGGTCGGCACGTATTTCGAGGCCGCGGCCGTGATCGTGACGCTGGTGATGCTCGGCGACGTGCTGCAGTTGCGCGCCATGGGCAAGACCAGTCAGGCCATCCAGCAGTTGCTGCAACTCGCGCCGAATCTCGCCTGGCGCCTGCGCGAGGACGGTGTCGAGGAACAGGTGCCGCTCGACACCGTGGCCGTCGGCGACCAGTTGCGGGTGAAACCGGGCGAGAAAGTGCCGGTGGACGGCGAAGTGCTCGAGGGCTCGAGCCGGGTGGACGAATCCATGATTACCGGCGAACCCATGCCGGTGGCCAAGGCCGCGGGCGACAAGGTCACCGGCGCCACCGTGAACGGCAACGGCTCGCTGCTTATGCGCGCCGGGCGCGTCGGCGCCGATACCTTGCTCGCGCGCATCGTTCACATGGTGAGCGAAGCGCAGCGCACGCGCGCGCCGATCCAGAAGCTCGCCGATATCATCGCCGCCTACTTCGTCCAGATCGTGGTGGGTATCGCCATCGTGACGGCGCTCGTATGGTGGTTTTTCGGTCCGGAGCCCAGGCTCGCGTACGCGTTTTTGAATGCGGTTGCGGTGTTGATCATCGCCTGCCCCTGCGCGGTCGGTCTCGCCACGCCGATCTCGATGACCGTCGCCATGGGCCAGGGCGCGCGCGCCGGCATCCTGTTCCGCAATGCGGAGGCGATCGAGCGCATGCGCGACATCGACACCGTGGTGGTGGACAAGACCGGCACGCTGACGCTGGGCCATCCGGCGCTGACGGATTTTGTCGCCGAGGGCATTGCCGAGGACGAAGCGTTCGCGCTCGTCGCGGGCGTGGAGCAGTTGTCCGAGCACCCGATAGGGCTCGCGATCGTCGAGGGCGCGAAGGCGCGTGGCCTGACACCGGGGACGGCCACGGCATTCAATGCGGCAAATGGTCTTGGCGTGCGCGCCGATATCGGCGGTAAGTCCGTGCTCGTGGGCAGCCGCAACTTTCTCGCGCAGAAAAGCGTTGATACGCAACACTGGGAAGGGCGCGCGGAAGCCTGGCGCGCGGAAGCGAAAACGGTGGTGTTCTTCGCCGTGAACGGCATTGCCGCGGGTATCGCCGCGGTCGCCGACCCGATCAAGGAAAGCACAGCAGGCGCGATTGCGGCGCTCAGGGGCTCGGGCGTGCGCATCGTGATGCTGACCGGCGATTCGAAGCGCACGGCCGAGGCGGTTGCGCGGCAGCTCGGCATCGATGAGGCGCTCGCCGAAGTGCTGCCGGAGGACAAGGCCGGCCACGTGAAGCGCCTGCAGGCCGAAGGGCGCAAGGTCGCAATGGCGGGTGACGGCATCAACGACGCGCCGGCGCTCGCCGCGGCCGATGTCGGCATCGCCATGGGCACCGGCACCGACGTGGCGATGGAAAGCGCCGGCGTGACGCTGGTGAAGGGAGACCTGCGCGGCATCGCGCGCGCCGCCGTGCTGTCGCGCGCCACCATGCGTAACATCCGCCAGAACCTCGTGTTCGCGTTCGGCTACAACGCGCTCGGCATCCCGGTTGCCGCAGGCGTGCTCTACCCGGTGTCCGGCCTGCTGCTGTCTCCGATTTTTGCCGGCGCGGCCATGGCGCTGAGCTCGGTGTCGGTGGTTACCAACGCGTTGCGGCTCAATCGCGTCAAGTTATGAACGCAGGGCGGCATTCGATCCCATGATGACGAATGTCCGAGCAGAAGCACCGGCGACGTCCTCGATTCAGCGGAAGATTACGGCGCGGCTTGCAGGCGCGTGGCTGATCCTGTCCTTTGCGTCGCTGTGTTTGGAAGCCGCACCCCCCACGGGAAGGTGACGCGGGGATTACATTGCGGAAAGCCGGACCGTGAAGCGGACTATCGACCTAGCGCATTCCGCCCATCATCACATTTACCGTATTCGCGGCGGCGGTCACCGTCATTCCCGCATTTTGCATCGCGCTTTGCATGGATGCGGAAGAAGTCATGTCAGCCAGTTGCATACCAATAGTTCCGTCCGCTTTGAGGATAGGCATATTCACACTGGTGGCGTTCTGAGCGTTCAATGCGGCAAGCACGTTTGCCGACTTCGCCGTATCGGCCGTGACGTAACTGTTCATTACCCGCGCCATTGCCGCAACCGCGCACGCAATTTGCTGTGACGTCGTGGCGCCTGCGGCATTGCAGGCAACCCCGCTCGCATCTTTGAGCAAATTGGAGTTCTTCGCCGCCATTGCCACCCTGGCCAGTTGTTTGACCATGTTGGATTGCTTGGTCAACATGCCTGAATCGGACCCATTGTCTTTCAGGTCCACCATCGGCATTACGCTCATATCGACACCGAGCGTCGACATGACGGATTGGACCGTGTCGATGGACTGCCTGATGGTTGTCGCATCGATAGTCGTCGTGCTCACGGCACTGGCAGCCATTTCACTGAACGGTGTCACGTAAACCGTGGTCGTCTTGGAAACCGCGGGAACTACCGCCCGCATAGTCATGTTGTAGGGGATGTCAGTGCCGGTTGTTTCGTCCGCCATGGTGCTAGCCGTCCCCGGCATGACCTTGACCATCGCCGGTCCGGTATAGCCGTCAGCAAAAGCGACGCCGTAGGAACCATCATTTCCGGTGGTGGTCGAAGCACAGGAAGCATCCGGCTCCGGCACGCCGTTGACAATCCGGCAGACAAGCACTTTGGCTTGCTTGATGATTCCCTTGGCTGCGGTGCCGCTAACAGTTGTTGCAGCAGGCAAAGCCGCGGCAGGAGAGCTTCCGTCTCCGCCACCGCCACCACAGCCGCTCAGGACCAAAACTGTTGCTAAAGTCATTCCGGTGATCTTGTTCATTCTCCGCCTCTCAGGGAAAGTCAAGAAGATGTAGGTTGAGCTTGTCGGCCGCAGGGATGTTCGCCGTGGGGGATGAGGTACCACAAAACCAAACGGATGCTAGCACCTTGTTCCCCCGATAAGATTACAAAAATGTAATGCTGATGTCAGATTCCTGTCGGTCCGAAGACGGCATGATGCCGACACGCCGAACTGATGCGCAAAATGACCGGGATGGAGCATGCCGAGCCGAACATGGTGACGCTGGCTCCGGGCGAATCCGGAGAGCTGGTATGGCGATTCACCAAGGCCGGCACGTTCGACTTCGCCTGCCTGCAGCCGGGGCATTTCGAGGCAGGTATGATGGGCAAGGTCTTGGTCAAATAGGCGTTGAAGTACGACGGTTGATTGTTTACCAACGAAAGGAAAGAGACATGACTCGCAACTCCATCTTGATCGCGGTGTCGATGCTTGGCGCGGGGCTCGCGTTCAAGGCGACCGCGGACGACAGGCATCATCCACAAACCGAAGCGGCACCAGTTGCCGCGGCCGCTTCGACCGCGGCATTGACCGAGGGCGAGGTGCGCAAGATCGACAAGGCCGCGGGCAAGGTCACGATAAAGCATGGACCGATGCCCAAATTCGATATGCCGGCGATGACCATGGTGTACCGCGCGAAAGACAAAGCCATGCTCGACCAGTTGAAACCGGGAGACAAGATCAAATTCGATGCCGACGGCGTCGGCGGCGAATTCACGGTCTTGCGTTTGGAGAAAGTGAAATAAGCGACACGCCGGTGTGCTTCCGCGGCGTTCCAGCCGGGGCGCCGCAGAGGCGTTCGTCCGAACGCACTGACTGTGGTGGGGAGGAGATGGTGATGCCGATGAGTTTGACCAGGTTGTTTGGGCGCATGCGCCGGGCCGCCGCTCTGATTGCGGCGGCCGTGGTCGCGGCAATCACGGCGACGCCCGCACGTGCGCAGATCCTCCCGGCGCAGGCCGCCGTGGTGGTGTCCGTCGAGGTGGACCCGGGCGGTGATCGCGCCGCGGCGCCCGCGCTCGGCGCGCTTATCGCCGAAGCGCTGCGGAACAATCCCGAGCTGCGCGCGGCGGCGAAAGAGACCGAGGCCGCGCATCAGCGCGTGCGTCCCGCGGGCGCGCTCGAGGACCCCATGCTGGAAGCCGGCCTGCTCAACGTGCCGATCCAGCCGTTTCGCCTCAACCGCGAAGACATGACCATGAAAATGCTCGGGCTGTCGCAGAAGCTGCCTTACCCGGGCAAGCGCGCATTGCGCGAGCAGGTGGCGGCGAAGGACGCGGAAACGCTCGGTTACGGCCTGCGCGAAACCGGCAACCGCGTGGTACGCGACGTCAAGCTGGCGTATTTCGACCTCGCCCTGACCGACGAGACCGTCCGGCTGCTGCAAAACAACCGGCGAATTCTGGAGCAGTTCCTTCATATAGCCGAGAGCCGTTACGCCGTCGGCCAGGCGGCGCAGGCCGAGGTGCTGAAGGCGCAGACCCAGCTTGGCCGGATGAGCGAGGAGCTACTGCGGATGGGACGCGAACGCCCGGTGATGGAAGCCGAACTCGCGCGGCTGCTCGGCCGGCGCGGAAACGCTTCGCCTATCGCGGCGCGACTGCCACGCCTGCGCGATGCCGCAATCGATGTCGAAGCCCTGCGAGAGACGGCGCTGCGCGAGCGCCCGCAATTGCTCGGACTGCAAAGCGCGGTCGACCGCAGCGCGAAGACGCTCGAACTTGCGCGCAAGGAAGTCCAGCCGGACTTCGACCTGCGTTTTTCCTACGGCCAGAGGGAAAGAGACCTCGCCGGCATGCCGCGGGAGGATATGGTGAGCTTTACCGTGGCGATGAACCTTCCCGTGTGGCGCAAGGACAAGATCGAGCCGCGCATCGCCGAGGCGCAGGCGCTGCGCGAGCAGACGCTGGAAATGCTGCGGGCACAGCAAAACGAAGTGTTGGCCAAGCTGCGGCAACAAGTCGCGGTCACCGAGCAAAGCCGCGAATCGGTGCGCTTGTACGAGACCGACGTCCTGCCGCAGGCACGGCTCGCGGTCGAGGCAACGCTCGAAGCCTACAAGGTGAGCCGCGCGGACGTGCTGATGCTGCTCGACAGCCAGATGACTTTGTTCAGCTATGAGATCAGCCGCGCCAAGGAGCTGGTGAATTTCAACAAGGCGCTGGCCGAGATCGAGCTGCTCGCCGGCAGACAGATGTTCTGACATCCAAGGCAAGGGAATAATAATGAAGCCAACTGTTTTGTTCGCGGCGGCGGTGGTACTGGGGGGGGCATTGCTGGCGGCCGGTTATTGGTGGGGCGTGAATCAGCCGGCGTCGTTCGCGTCACGGGCGGCCGAGGGCAAGGCCGGCGCCAAGTCCGAACGCAAGGTCCTCTATTACCGTAACCCGATGGCGCCCACGGATACTTCTCCAGCGCCGAAAAAAGCCCCGGACGGCATGGATTTCGTGCCGGTGTACGCGGACGACGCGGCGGGAGCGCCGACGGACAAAGCCAAAGCCAAGATTCTTTTCTATCGCAATCCGATGGGCCTGCCGGACACCTCGCCGGTGCCGAAAAAAGACTCGATGGGCATGGATTACATTGCCGTGTATGAGGATGACGAGCCTGCGTCGGCCACCCCGCTGGTCAAGTTGAGCCTGGACAAGGTGCAAAAGCTCGGCGTGAAAACCGAGGCGGTCGCCATGCGCGATCTCAACAGCACCATCAGGGCGGTGGCGACGGTGCAGGCGAACGAGCGCTTGCTGCACACCGTCACCACCAAATTTGATGGCTGGATCGAGCGGCTCCACGTGAACACCACCGGCCAGGCGGTGCGAAAGGGCGAGGCGCTGATGGACGTGTACAGCCCCGAGCTGATCACGGCGCAGCAGGAATATCTGATCGCGAAGAGAGGCGTGCAAATGCTCGCCGGCGGCAGCGCGGAAACGCAGGCGGGCATGCAGCGCCTCGCGGACAGCGCCTTGCAGCGCTTGCGCAACTGGGACATCTCCGCAACCGAATTGCAGCGCCTGACACAGGAGGGCAAAACTACCCGGTACCTGACGCTGCGCTCGCCCGCGAACGGGGTGGTGCTGGAAAAACCCGCGATCCAGGGCAAACGCTTCATGGCCGGGGAGGTGCTCTACCAGGTCGCCGACCTGTCGCAGGTGTGGCTGCTGGCCGACGTGTTCGAACAGGATCTCGGACAGGTGCGCATCGGACAGTCGGCGAACATCAAGGTCGATGCTTATCCGGATAAGGCGTTGGCGGGCAAGGTGACTTTCATTTATCCCACCGTCACCGCCGAGACCCGCACGGCCAAAGTGCGGGTGGAACTGGCCAATCCGCAGGCGCTGCTCAAGCCGTCCATGTACGCGCGGGTGGAGTTCATATCTTCGCGTGGCAAAGGGCAGGCCCTGAGCGTGCCTGATTCCGCAGTACTGGATACCGGCACGCGGCAACTGGTGCTGGTGCGGCGCGCCGAGGGGCGGTTCGAGCCGCGCCCCGTGAAGTTGGGCATGCGCGTCGATGGGTATATCGAGGTTCTGGAGGGTGTCAAAGCCGGTGAGAACGTGGTGGTCAGCGCGAACTTCCTGATCGATGCGGAGAGCAACCTCAAAGCGGCGTTCAGCGGGTTCGGTCAGAACGCAGAGGGCGCAAAGCCGGTCGAGAAAGGCGAGGCTAAGCCCACTGCGGCCACCGCCGGTACTGCGCCCGCGACGCATCGCGGAACGGGCACGGTCGAGGCGGTGGATCCGGCCCAGGCCAGCGTAACGCTCGCGCACGGCCCGATCCCGAGCCTGAAATGGCCGGCGATGACCATGGATTTCAAGGTCAAGGATGCGGCGCTGTTGCGCACGCTGAAACCCGGTCAGAAAATCGACTTCGACACGGTAGCGGGCGCCCCCGGCGAATACCTCATCGTTCGCGCCCAGCAGTCCATCGCACCGAAGCCGACCACCGAGTCGAAGCCGGCCGCCGGACCCAAGCCTGCCGCCGCCGCGCACAAGGGACACTGACATGCTCGGACGCATCATCGAATGGTCGGTGCGCAACGTCTTCCTGGTGTTGCTCGCCACGTTCTTCGTCGCCGCCGCGGGCGTGTATTCCGTGATGCGCACGCCGCTGGATGCGATTCCGGATCTGTCGGACGTGCAGGTGATCATCTACACCGAGTATCCGGGCCAGGCGCCGCAGGTGGTGGAAGACCAGATCACCTACCCCTTGAGCACGGCGATGCTGGCGGTGCCCAAGTCCAAGGTGGTGCGCGGACTGTCGGTGTTCGGCGCTTCCTTCATTTACGTCATTTTCGAGGACGGCACCGACATCTACTGGGCGCGCACGCGGGTGCTCGAATACCTCAACTTCGCTTCCGGGCGCATGCCGCGCGGCGTCACGCCGACGCTGGGGCCGGACGCCACCGGCGTCGGCTGGGTGTACCAGTACGCCGTGCTCGCGGCCGACCGCTCGCTGGCGGAGCTGCGCAGCATCCAGGACTGGTTCGTGCGCTACCAGCTCACCAAGGCCCAGGGCGTGGCCGAAGTGGCGAGCGTGGGCGGTTTCGTCAAAACCTATCAGGTCACGGTCGAGCCGAGGAAGCTCCAGGCCTACGGCATATCGCTGATGAAGCTCGCCGAAGTGATCCGCTCGAGCAACCGCGACGTCGGCGGTCGGGTGATCGAAATGGCGGAGACCGAATTCGTGGTGCGCGGCCGCGGCTATCTGCGCGGCGCCTCCGACATCGAAAACCTCGTCGTAAAAGCGGACAAGGGCACGCCGGTGCTGATCCGCGACATCGCGCGGGTCGAGCTGGTGCCGGACGAGCGCCGCGGCCTCACTGAACTCAACGGCGAAGGCGAAGTGGTCGCGGGCATCGCCGTGGCGCGCTACGGCCAGAACGCGCTCGACGTGATCCACAATCTGAAAGCCAAGATCGCGGAAATCTCCTCCGGCCTGCCGCAGGGCGTGTCGCTGCAGACGGTCTACGACCGCTCCGACCTGATCCACCGCGCCATCGACAATTTGAAACGCATCCTGATCGAGGAGAGCATCATCGTGGCGGCGGTCTGCATCATATTCCTGATGCACGCACGCAGCGCGCTGGTGGCCATCGTCATGCTGCCCATCGGCGTGCTGATGGCGATGATCGCCATGCATATGATGGGGCTCAACTCCAACATCATGAGCCTGGGCGGGATCGCCATCGCCATCGGCGCGATGGTCGATGCGGCCATCGTCATGATCGAAAACGCGCACAAGCATCTGGAACGGGCGCCGCCGGACGCGCGGCGCCTGCAGATCATGATCGACGCCTGCCGCGAAGTCGGGCCGGCCCTCTTTTTCAGCCTGCTGATCATCACCGTCTCGTTCCTGCCGGTATTCACGCTCGAAGCCCAGGAAGGCCGCATGTTCGCGCCGCTCGCCTACACCAAGACCTTTGCCATGGCGGGCGCGGCGCTGTTGTCGATCACCCTGGTGCCGGTGCTGATGCTGCTGTTCATCCGCGGCAACATCATGGCGGAGAAGAAAAACCCGGTGAATCGTTTGCTCATCTGGATCTACCGCCCCATCATCGCCTGGGTGATGCGCTGGAAGAAGCTCACCATCGCCGCCGCCGTGCTCGCATTGGGTGTATCCGTCTATCCGGCGATGAAACTGGGTACCGAGTTCATGCCGGTCCTCAACGAAGGCTCATTGCTGTTCATGCCGGCGACGCTGCCGTCCCTGTCGATCACCAAGTCGGCGGAACTGCTGCAGACCCAGGACAAGATTCTGAAGAGCTTCCCCGAGGTTGAATCGGTGTTCGGCAAGGCCGGGCGCGCCGCCACCGCCACCGATCCGGCGCCGGTGGAAATGTTCGAGACGGTGATCAACTTGAAGCCTGAGGAGCAATGGCGCCCGGGCATGACGGTGGACAAGCTGATCGCCGAAATGGACCAGGCGGTGCAGATCCCGGGCGTGTCGAACGCCTGGACCATGCCGATCAAGGCGCGCATCGACATGCTCGCGACCGGCATCCGCACCCCCATCGGCATCAAGGTGTTCGGCAAGAGTCTCGCCGAGATCGAAAAGCTGGCGAAAGCGATCGAGGCGGTGGTGAAGAACGTTCCCGGCACCACCAGCGCCTACGCCGAGCGCGTCACCGGCGGCTATTACCTCGACATCGACCCCGACCGCATGGCGCTGGCGCGCTACGGCTTGAGCGTGGGCGAACTGCAGGACGTGATCGGCACCGCCCTCGGCGGCGAAATGGTGACGACGACGGTGGAGGGGCTGGAACGCTACGGCGTCAGCGTGCGCTATCCGCGCGAACTGCGCCAGGATCCCCAGGCCATCGCCACCCAGGTGCTGGTGCCGATCATGGGCGGCGCGATGATTCCGCTGGGGCAGCTCGCGCGCGTGAGCCTAATGCAGGCGCCGCCCGCCATCCGCACCGAGAACGCGCTGCTGACCGCCTACATATTCGTCGATATCCGCGGCCGCGACATCGGCGGCTATGTCAACGACGCGCAGAAGGCCGTGCAGGAGCAGGTGAAATTCCCGGCCGGCTACTACGCCACCTGGAGCGGCCAGTTCGAGTACATGGAGCGGGCTAAAGCGAAGCTTGTGATCGTCGTGCCGTTCACGCTGCTGATCATCTTCCTGCTGCTCTACCTCAATTTCAGGCGCCTCACCGAGACCGTCATCGTGATGCTGTCGGTGCCTTTTTCGCTGGTAGGCGGGGTGTGGCTGATGTGGCTTCTGGATTACAACATGAGCGTGGCGGTGGCGGTGGGATTCATCGCGCTCGCCGGCGTGGCCGCCGAGACCGGCGTGGTCATGCTGATCTATCTCGATCAAGCCTGGGAGACGATCAAGGCCGAGCGTGCGGCCGAGGGCGGCAAGGGGACCACGGGCGACCTCTACGCGGCGATCATGGAGGGCGCGGTGGAGCGCGTGCGGCCGAAAATGATGACCGTGGTGGCGATCATGGCCGGCCTTTTGCCCATCATGTGGGGCAGCGGCACCGGCTCGGAGGTCATGCGCCGGATAGCGGCGCCGATGGTGGGCGGGATGATTTCATCCACCATACTGACGCTGATCGTGATCCCGGCGATTTACGGAATAGTGAAGCAATACGGCGTCGAGCGCGGGCGGCGGCTGGCCCGGCAAGCCTGATTGGCTCACAGGACATTCCATTCTATCTGGAGGAAAAAATGGCAGCGATGATGATTCTGATGGTCGTGTTCCTGGTCGTTGGCGGCCCTGGTGGTCATATGGGGTCGCAGGGCGCGAACAGTTCGCCGAGCCATGCCTCGCAATCGCATGAGCACGGTGGCGTGAAGCCGGATACGGAGAAACCCTGACGCGCTGTCGCCATTTTCAGAAAAACGGCCCCATGGAGGGGCCGCGAGGGAGAACCAATTGCCGCTGATCGATCAATCGCCCGATCAGGGGGCAGGCTGGCTCTTGTTAGGCAATCGGTCAACGCGCCCGGTCTCGTTTCCGTTCATGGTGATTTTCTTGCCGTCCTTGGTCTCCATGACATGGCCCGCCGCCATGTAGACGGCGCGACCGAACCTGTCTTCCATGCCCATCTTGCCATCTTTGAAAATGTGCACCGTCGAGCCATCCTTGAGTTCGATGGAGTTCAACACCTCGTCGTTTGCGCCCACCGCAAAGGCGGACAGCGCGATCATGCTGCTTGCAGCCGCTACCAAAAGTTTCTTGAACATGACAATTACTCCTAAGTTGATTGACCATGAAATGCTCCGTCATGGATTCGGCATGGTGTCCGGTTTGCTTCGTCCAACCATGCCCTCATCTTAGAAGCCGCGTCCCTACGGGAAGGTGACCGGGAAATTACGTTCTTGACAGGCTTGCCAAGCGGCAGGGGAACTCGTGTTCCCGGTCAAACACGGCAGCGATGCCGGTCAACCTGCAAGTCCCGGCCGGTGCGTTCGTCGCGGCAATCAAAAGGTGACAGAATGCGAATTGGCAGCCGAACCGCGATCTTCGAAACTCGCTTGCCGAAACGGCTGGAAATCGCACGATGAGACTTTCATTTCGCTTTATCGTACCGCTTGCTCTCGCGCTCGCCGCGATTGCGTATGCGGTGGTTCCGCTGGTCGACCAGTTCACCCTGAAGTGGTTCGTCAGGGATCTGGAAATTCGCACCTCCTTGATCACCAATACCATCCAGGAACCGTTGCAGGCATTGGTGGGTGAAGGTTCGCGCGTTAAGGTACTGCGCTTTCTCAATCGTATTACCCAGGATGAGCGCCTGTTCGCGCTCGGCTTCTGTGACGTGAACCGGAAACTGCTGTACAAGACGCTCGCCTTTCCCAATACGATCAACTGCAGCGACCCCATCCGCGACCCCGGCGACGACAAAGCCGCCGGACGCGGCCGCTTGGTCGAGTTCGGGCGCGGGCCGATCCATGTCGCGGTGAATCCGGTCGAAGCCGAGGGTACGCCGTACGGTTACCTCGTCATGGTGCATGACATGAGTTTCGTCGAGCGCCGCAGCGAGGACACGAAAAAATACGTGTTCTACCTGTTCGTGGCCATCGGCGCGATCGTCTCGCTGATCACGGTCGTCATCGCCGAGCTGAGCTGGCGCGGATGGGTGGCTGGCCTGAAATCGCTGATCCGCGGGGAGAGCTTCAGGCATAGCGGGAACGAAGTGCGAATGCCGGAACTGCGGCCGGTAGCAAGAGACTTGCAGGTGTTGATCAGGGACCTCGAATCCGAGCGGCGAAGCCGCGACGAGAGCCAGGTCAATTGGTCGGCCGAAACGTTGCGCGGCATTTTGCGCGACGATCTCAAGGGCGAGGAGATTCTGATCGTATCGAATCGCGAGCCCTACATACATTTGCGGCACAACGATCGCATCGAAGTCCGGCGGCCCGCAAGCGGACTGGTGACGGCGATGGAGCCGGTGATGCGGGCGTGCTCGGGAACATGGATCGCGCACGGCAGCGGCGACGCGGACCGCGAGGCGGTTGACGCCCAGGACCACATCATGGTGCCGCCCGACAAGCCCGCTTACCGCATCCGCCGCGTATGGCTGACCGAGGCGGAGGAGGCCGGTTATTACTATGGTTTTTCCAACGAGGGGCTCTGGCCGCTGTGCCATATCGCCCACACGCGGCCGACGTTCCGCTCGAGCGACTGGTCTGCTTACGTCGAGGTCAATCGCAAGTTCGCCGAGGTGGTGGTCGCGGAGGCCAAGGCGGAAGACCCCATCATCCTGGTCCAGGATTACCATTTCGCGCTGCTGCCGCGGATGCTGCGCGCGCGCCTGCCGAACGCCACCATCATCACCTTCTGGCACATTCCCTGGCCGAACGCGGAAGCGTTCGGCATCTGCCCCTGGCGCGAGGAACTGCTCGACGGCCTGCTCGGCAGCAGCATCCTCGGCTTTCACACCCAGTTTCATTGCAACAACTTTCTCGAAACCGTCGACCGCTATGTCGAGGCGCGCACGGACCGCGAGACGTTCACCATTTCCTACGGCGGCGAGCAAACCGCTGTGCACCGCTATCCGATTTCGATCGATTGGCCGCTGGCGTCGAAGGCGATGGAGAAACCGGTGGAGGCGTGCCGCGCGGAGACCCGCCGAAACAACGGCTTCGCACCCGACGCGCTGCTCGGGGTGGGCGTGGACCGGCTCGACTATACCAAGGGAATTCTCGAGCGCTTCATCGCGGTCGAGCGACTGCTGGAGCTCGAGCCGCGATGGATCGGCAAGTTCGTGTTCGTGCAGATTGCGGCGCCCTCTCGCTTCAGCATTGACGAATACCAGAATTTCGATGCCAGGGTGCGCGCGCTGGCGCGCCGCATCAACGAGCGCTATGCGTGCAAGGACTACGAGCCGATTTGCCTCAAGATCGAGCACCATGAAGCCGATGCCGTGTATGAATATTACCGCGCGGCCGATTTGTGTTTCGTCAGCAGCCTGCACGACGGCATGAACCTGGTAGCCAAGGAATTCGTCGCGGCGCGCGATGACGAGCGCGGCGTGCTTTTGCTCAGCCAGTTCGCCGGTGCCTCGCGCGAACTCACCGAGGCGCTGATCGTGAATCCGTACAACGTGGATCAGTGCGCGGCGGCCCTGCATGTCGCGCTGACCATGCCGCAGGCCGAGCAGCGCGCGCGCATGCACAGCATGCGCGGGCTGATTCAGGAATTCAATGTATACCGCTGGGCCGGCAGAATGCTGCTCGATGCGGCGCAAATGCGCATGCGCAGGCGGTTGCATGCGCGTTCCGGTGACGATGGCATGCGGACCGATGCGAGCCGCGCTTGATCCGGGTGCAGGTGTCGGCGGCCGGGCCGCCGCCGCAATGGGACGGTTGAAATTGAGACGAGACAGTTGAAATGAGCGCACCGCCAGAATTCATTGTTGCCACATCCGCCGGCGGCTGGGCGCTGTTTCTGGACATCGACGGGACGCTGCTCGAGCTCGCGGCGCATCCGCATACGGTCACGGTCGATCCGGACCTCACGCATCTGCTGCGTGCGTTGTACGAGAAGACCGACGGCGCGGTGGCGCTGATCAGCGGGCGGACGGTGGCGGACGCCGATTCCCTGTTCGCCCCGCTCAAGCTCTGTGTCGCGGGACAGCACGGCGCCGAGCGCCGCGACTTTGCCGGCGGACTGCATCTGCATGCGCCGCCTGTGGACGGGCTGCGGCGGGCTGCCGAGCGGCTGCGCCGCCTGGTTTCCGAGCATCCGGGTCTGGTGCTGGAGGAAAAAGGCATGAACCTTGCGCTCCATTTTCGCGGCGCGCCGTTGCTGGAGGCGGAATTGGTTCCGCTTGTCGAACAGCTTGTGGCGGAACTGGGTCAGGACTTCGAGCTTCAGGCGGGCAAGATGGTTCTGGAAATCAAGCCGACGGGCAGGGACAAAGGCACGGCGATCGAGGCGTTCATGCAGGAGCATCCGTTTCGGGGCCGGGTCCCGATTTTCATCGGTGACGATCTCACCGACGAGTACGGATTTGCGCTGGTCAATCGGCTCGGCGGCCATTCGATCAAGGTCGGGCCGGGCGCATCCGCAGCGCAGTGGCGCCTGGCGGACGCGTCCGCGGTGCGAGGCTGGCTCGATCGCCTGGCGAAGAAATGGCAGACCCGCTGCGATACGCCGGCATGAGCAGCCTCGATCTCGCGCTGATCGGAAATTCCAACATTGCGGCGCTGATCGATGCGCACGGAGCGATCGTCTGGAGCTGCATGCCGCGGTTCGACAGCGACGCGGTGTTCTGCTCGTTGTTGCGCGAAGGGCAGAATGAAGAGGACTTCGGCTTCTTTGCCGTCGAGCTCGCCGATTTTGCGCGCGCCGAGCAAGCTTACGTCGAACACACGGCGATACTGAATACGCGCCTTTACGACCAACAGGGTGGCGTGGTCGAGATCGTCGATTTCGCGCCGAGATTCAACCAGTACGGCCGGATGTTCTGTCCGATGACGCTGGTGCGGCAAATTCGCCCGCTTAACGGCAGTCCGCGCATTCGCATCAAGTTGCGCCCGGCGTGCGATTACGGCAGCCGGCGACCCGGCGTCACCTCGGGCAGCAGCCACGTGCGCTACGTCATGCCGGGGCTGGTGCTGCGAGCGACGACCAGCAGCTCGCTTACCGCGATTATCGAGGAAACGGAAATCGTGCTGAAGGCGCCGGTGTCCTTCCTGCTGGGGCCGGACGAAACTTTGCAGGGTTCGGTTGACGACGTGTGCCGGCGCTTTTTCGAGGAAACCGCGGCCCATTGGCGGGATTGGGTTCGTTACCTTGCGATTCCGTACGAATGGCAGGAGGCGGTCATCCGCGCCGCCATTACGCTCAAGCTGAACGCGTTCGACGATACCGGCGCGATCGTCGCCGCGCTCACCACCTCGATCCCGGAAGCGGCGGATGGCGGGCGCAATTGGGATTACCGCTATTGCTGGATCCGCGACGCCTATTTCGTCGTGAACGCGCTGAACCGGCTCAATGTTACAGTGGCCATGGAACGCTACATGGACTACATCGTCAATGTGAGCGCCGGCTCCAACGGCGCGTTGCTTCAGCCCGTATACCGCATAAGCGGCAATCCCAGGATGGACGAGCACAAAATCGACTCGCTCCCCGGCTATCGCGGCATAGGTCCGGTGCGCGTCGGCAACCAGGCCTATCTCCAGGTGCAGAACGACGTGTACGGCTCGGCGGTGCTCGCCTCGGCGCACCTGTTCTTCGATCAGCGCGTGAAACGCCGCGGCGATGAGGGCTTGTTCCGGCGGCTGGAGTCGCTTGGCGAGCGTGCCGCCGCGCTCTACGACCAGCCTGATGCGGGCCTGTGGGAGCTGCGCGGCGCGGCGCATGTGCATACCTTCTCCAGCGTGATGTGCTGGGCGGCTTGCGATCGTCTGGCCAAGATCGGCGCGCGCATCGGACTCGCCGAGCGCGCTTCTTATTGGCGCGCCACGGCCGACCGGATGCGGCCGGTCATCATCGAGCGCGCCTGGAATCGCGGCCGCAACAGCTTCGTCGCCACTTTCGGCGGCGAATCTCTCGATGCGAGTCTGCTGTTGCTGCACGAATTGGGGTTCCTGCGCGCCGACGACCCGCGTTTTGCCGGGACGGTCGCGGCCGTCGAGCGCGAATTGCGCAAAGGTCAGTACGTCTTTCGCTATAGCGACCCGGACGACTTCGGCGTGCCGGCCAATGCCTTTATCGTCTGCACTTTCTGGTACATCGATGCCCTGGCCGCGCTCGGCAGGACCGCCGAGGCGCGCGTGCTGTTCGAGGGCATGCTCGCCTCCCGCAACCGCCACGGCCTGCTGTCCGAGCATATCGATCCGCGCACGGGCGAATTGTGGGGAAATTTTCCGCAGACCTACAGCATGGTGGGGCTGATCAATTCGGCCATGCGCCTGAGCATCCCCTGGGACCAGGCGTTCTGAGTGACTCTAGCTTAAGGGAATAGAGGCCCCGGCGTCACCAAATTCCTGAGCGTGAGATCGCGCACCTGCTCGTCGATCGCCAGGTTCACCCTTGCCAGAACCGATTCGAGCTCTGCCGGCACGGGAACCGCCTCCGGCCCCAGGTACTGCTCTTCGCCGGCTGCGCGCACCGTGTGCAGCAGTTCCTCGAGCGTGATCGTTCCGATGTCGCGACTCGGCAGGTAGGCGGGCGGATCGTCAGCGGTCCGCACCAGCAGGCCGTCTTGCTCGAGCGCGTCGAGCACCATCTGCAGCGCATAGCCGGGTAGGCCCAGCCGCTGCGCGAGACCGGAACAGGCCCATGCCGGACCGCCGTCCTGATAGGTCTTGCCGATCATATACATCAGCATCAGCGCGACGCGCTCCCGCATGCGGTTGCTCAGGCGGGGTTCGCCCTGCTGCAGCACCAGGTATTCCGGATGCTGGCTGTAGAACGCGATGCTCGCGCCGAGCAGCAGGATCAGCCAGTTGAGATAGAGCCAGATCAGAAACAGCAGGAAAATGGCGAAACTCGAATAGATCGCGGCGTATTGGGTCGATATCCGCGCGAATTCGGCTAATGCCCAGCTCGCCGCCTGCCACAGCAATCCCGCCGCGATTCCGCCGCTCAATGCCGCGCTCAGCCGTACCTTGGTGTTGGGGGCGAAATAGTAGGCGAAGACGAACACGCCAATCACGAAAAAAACGGAGATCGCCCGGCCCAAGGCATAGACCGTGCCGCCGACAGGCGCAAGCGCAAGCAAGGGCCGCAGCAGCGCCGTGGCCATGATGGTGGAAGTGATGCCGATCGTCGAAAATACCAGCACCGGCCCGATCAGGAGCACGCTCAGGTAACCACTGAAACGCCGTGCGAAGCTGCGCAATCGCGCCACATGCCAGATGAAGTTGACCGACTCCTCGATTTTCCGCATCAGCGATATCACCGTATAGATCAGTAAGGCCAAGCCGATCGAACCGAGCACTTTGACGTTGAGGTTTTCAATGAACTTGACGACCCACTTGCTCGCGTCCGCGCTTTTCTCGCCCAGCGGAGCGAGGAAGTTGAGCAGAATCGGATCGATCTGGTTGTACACCCCGAAGGCCTTGAGCACCGAAAAGCTGAGCGCGAGCAGCGGCACCAGCGACAGCAGCGTGGTGTAGACGAGGCCCGTGGCGCGCAAAGTCAACTGGCCATGTGCAAGGTCGCGCATCAGCACCAGCGCGAGCCGCGCCGGGGTGATCATGCCTGCCTTCCAGGCCGGCATTGCAGCGAGCCGGCCGCCCCAGATCGCGTCGTGGACGGGGGACCTCGACCTGGCGCGCTTTTCAGTCACCATTGCGTACTCCTTTCTGCCGAGCGCAGGGACGCGCGCCGCACGCTAGATATCCCCCCACAGCGCTTGCAGTATCGCCAGCGCCGCGACCGGCGCGGTTTCGGTGCGCAGGATGCGCGGCCCAAGGCTGACCGGCTCGAATCCGCTCGCTTCGGCGGCCCGGTATTCGGCTGGCGCGAGACCGCCCTCGGCGCCGATCAGCAGCACCACGCCGGCTGCGGGCGGCACCCGCTTCAAAGGTGTGGCCGCTTCCGCCGACAGCAGCAGCCGCCGCTGGTTGCGCTCGACCGCCGCGAGATAAGCGTATAGCTTCTGTACCGGCGCGACCGCGGGCACGCGGTTGCGTCCGCATTGCTCGCAGGCGGCGACGACCACATGCTGCCAGTGCAGCAGGCGCTTGTCGGCGCGCTCGCCGGCGAGCTTCACCACGCTGCGCTCGGTGGCGAGCGGTTGAATCGCGCTGACACCGAGTTCGGTGGCTTTTTGCAGGCTGTAGTCCATGCGCTCGCCGGCCGAGATGCCGAGCGCCAGCGTGATCTCGAGCGGCGATTCGCGCTCGGCCGCATGGAACTCGATCAGGCGCACCCTGGCTTCGCGCTTGCTCACGGCGACGAGGCTGGCCCGATATTCACCGCCGGCGCCGTTGAACAGGTTCAGTGTGTCGCCCACCTGCAGGCGCAATACCGCCAGCGCATGGCGGGCGGCAGCTTCCGGCAGCGCGATTTCCGCTCCGGGCGAAAGGGGCAAATCGCAGTACAGCCGCAGTCCGTTGGGTCGGGGCGATGGCAGTTTCATTTTTCTAATCTATACTGCAATTGAGATAACGATCTGTCTGCTAACTAGACAGGGAAAGGCATGGCACATAATAAATCCTGTAGATTTACGTGCGCGACAACAGGCGAGCTCCTCGATCAGCGAAACGTGATCGGTGCCGAGATTCGAAAACAGGTATTCGACGCCGAGGTCCGCCAGGCCTTCGAGAAAGTAGTGCGCGGTGCTATGGCTGGTCATCTATGGTTTGCTCCGCCAAGGGCGCAGGCTGCGCGTTGAAACCGGCGCAAAAAAATAACACCATGCGCCCGAGGATACATGCTACGCGGCGTGGCGGGTCGGGCCTGAACAGCGCACACGCCGCACTATAACACCGGCAAACGGGCCTTCATCACGCCTGCGGCGTGCCGGCGTAAGCCGCCGGTCGCTCAGCCCGACATCCTCACGACTGCCCGGCCGCGCACGCCGCTGCGGATCAGCTTGTCGCAATGCGCCTGCAATTCGTCGAAGGCGATTTCGTAAGCAATCTTGTGCGTGTGCCGCGGCCGCAAGTCGCCCCCTGGCGCCATGCGCGTCCACGCGGCCCCGCGCGCGGACACGGGATGATTGCCATTTATGCCCACCAGCGACACCGAGCGCAGGATAAACGGGTAGATCGACGTGGTGAAGGTCTCGCCCGCGGCGTTGCCGAAGGCGCACACCACGCCGCGCTTCTTCATCGTGCGCAACAGCGCATCGAGCGGCGCGCCGCCCACCGCGTCGATCGCCCCCGCCCAGCGCTGCTCCTCCAGGGGCTTGGGGCCGGTCGCAATGGCATCCCGGCCGATCACTTGCGCGGCGCCGATCGCCTTCAAATAATCGGCTTCGCCCGGTTTGCCGGTGCTGGCCACCACCCGGTAACCCAGCCCCGCCAGGATGTCGATCGCGAAGGACGAACAGCCCCCGGTGGCGCCCGTGACCACGATCGACCCCTTGTCCGGCGTGATGCCCAGTCGAATCAGTTCCTCCACCGCCACCGCGGAGGTGTAGGCGGCAAGGCCGAGGGCCACCGCCTCGAACGCGTCCATACCCGCTGGAATGCGCCCGACCCAGGCGGCGGGCACGCGCACGTATTCGCCATAGGCGCCGTCGTGGCGAATGCCGAATTCCTGCCCGCCCTGCACCGTCACCATGTCGCCCTCGCGAAACGCCGGGCTGGTGGACGCGGCGACGGCGCCGGACACCTCGACCCCGGGAATGCAGGGAAAGCGCTTCACCACGTTGCCCACCCCGCAGACCGCGCGCGCGTCCTTGAAATTCACGGCGGCGTACTTCGACTTGATCAGGACCTCGCCCGGATCGAGATCGTCGATGCCTTGCGTTACCATGCGGCTCGCGCGCCTGCCGTCTTCATGGAAAACTTTCACCGCTCTGAAGCGCATGCTCTGCTCCTTGTCTCCTCAGCTTTGGATCACGGCGCCGGTGCCCAACAGGCTTTCAATCTGATCCGCGCCGAAGCCGAATTGCTCGAGCACCTCGCGACTGTGCGCGCCGAGCATCGGCGGTGGCCGGCGCACGCGCGACTGCGCGTCGCGGTCGCTGCTCGCTTTGTCGGCCCCTTGGCCACTGAGCCGAACACGCACAGATCGCTCCCGCGGATTTACTTGGTGCAGGCCCAGGCGATGACTTCGCACTCCCTGGCCGCGCACAGGCGCAGCGCCTTGGTTTCCGCTTCCTGGCGGGTGGCGCCGGTGGCGGGAAAATACTTTTTCGGTCCGCGCGCGAGCGCGCCGCAGGCGTTGCTGAAAGCCGCCACGACTTCGCAGCGCGGGTGGGCGCATTGATTCAGGGCTTCGATCTTGGCGGCGCGCGAAGTGACGGAATTGTAGGCGTAGCCGAGCTGCCCCGTCTCGCGCTGCAGGGCGATGGCGCCGTAGACGCCTTTTTTCACTACCACCTTGGCCAGCGCCGGTTGCGCGACGCAGGCAAACGCAGCGGCCAGTGCGAGATGGAGCAGGGCGGCGCGCATTCCGGACTCGGCCATCATCACACCGTTGCCAAGTGCCCGGCGCCGCCGATCTCCGGCATTTTCGGCAGATCCGCTCTGCCGCCGTGTTCCCTGAACGGCGGCGGCGGGATTGAGGCGTAGCGTCAGGTCGGCGGCTTGCGGCATGGTGTTACCTCGGCGTCGAAGCACGATTATTCTACTCCCGCGACCGGCTCTGTTACCAAAGGAACGCGAACTTGCGTTCTATGTATCTGGTGACGCGCGTTATTTCAGGGCTCGCCGAGAAAAAATCTCTGTGCCGCGGACGGTTAAATTGCGGGTTTAACCAAGGCGGGCGCTCGAAAAGCCGCGGAAAATGCGGGAAAATCCATGGAAACAGTTGGGAATTTGGCAATTGCTAAGTAAAATGTCCTTCTATTGAATGCCCCGTACTGAATTCCGGGTGCCTCGAAACGGAGAAAACATGAAACTTTGTCGTTACGGTAAGAATGGCTTCGAGAAGCCGGGCATGATCGATGCCCAGGGCAACATCCGCGAGCTGTCCGCCGTGGTGGAGCAGATCGACCAGGGGACGATCTCGCCGGCGGGACTGGCGAAGCTGCGCAAGATCAAGGCCGAGACGCTGCCGCTGGTCAGGGGCGAGCCGCGCCTGGGCGTGCCGTATGTCGGAATTTCCAAATTCGTCGCCATCGGCCTCAATTACGCCGACCATGCGCGCGAGTCGAATACGGCCATCCCGACCGAACCGATCGTGTTCATGAAAGCCACCACGTCGATCACCGGCCCGAACGACAAGGTCATCGTGCCCAAGCATTCGACCAAGCTCGATTGGGAAGTGGAACTGGGCGTGGTCATGTGCAAGAAGGCGCAGTACGTGCCCGAGGACAAGGCGCTCGACTATGTCGCCGGCTACTGCGTGGTGAACGACGTGTCCGAGCGCGCGTTCCAGCATCAGTCCAGCCAGTGGGACAAGGGCAAGGGCTGTGACACTTTCGGCCCGATCGGACCGTGGCTGGTGACCACCGACGAGATTCGCGATCCGCAGAACCTGGATATGTGGCTGGACGTGAACGGCCGGCGCATGCAGAAGGGCAACACCCGCACCATGATTTTCGGCGTGGCGAAGCTGGTGTCCTACTGCAGCCGGTACATGACGCTGTTGCCGGGCGACATCATCACCACCGGCACTCCGCCCGGCGTAGGCACGAGCATGAAACCCGATCCGGTGTTCTTGAAGCCGGGCGATGTCATGAATCTGGGCATCCAGGGTCTGGGCGAGCAGCGCCAGGACGTGGTCGCCCATCCGGGTTGAGAGGCTGCGGGGTTTCCGGCCCCGGTTTCCGGTGAGCGGCCGGGCGGTCTTCGGGCGGCCTGGCGCATCGTTCTACACAAAAAATGAAAATTGCGGTATTGGGCGCCGGCGTGGTCGGCGTGACGAGCGCTTGGTATCTGGCCCGCGCCGGGCATGAGGTCACGGTTGTCGACCGCCAGCAAGCGGCAGCGATGGAGACCAGCTTCGCCAACGGCGGGCAAGTCTCGACCAGCCATGCCGAACCCTGGGCCAATCCCGGAACGCCGAAGCAGATTCTCAAATGGCTGGGGCGCGAAGATTCGCCGATGCTGTTTCGCCCGCGCGCCGATCCGCGCCAATGGGCCTGGGGCCTCGCCTTCCTGCGCGAGTGCCTGCCGGCGCGCAGCCGCGCCAACGCGGCCAGGATCGCCGCGATCAACCGCTACAGCCGGGCGCAGCTCCTCGCGCTGCGCGCCGAGACCGGCATCCAGTACGAGCAGCAGACACGCGGTATCCTGCGCCTGTACGAAAACCGCCGGCTCCTGGACGAGGCGGTTGCGGCCGCTTCCCTGGAGCGGTTGCACGGCGTCGATTTGCGCGTGCTGACGGCGGCCGGGTGCGTCGCGCTGGAGCCGGCGCTCGCCGCTCGCGCCGAGCGCATCGCCGGGGGCGTGCATGCGCCGGGGGACGAGTCCGGCGATGCGCACAAATTCACCCAAGCCCTGGCGCTGCTCTGCGCCGCGCGCGGGGTGCGCTTCCGCTACGGCAGCGGCATCCGGCGCATCGAGACCGCGGGCGGAGAGGTGGCGCGGGTGCGCCTCGACAGCGGCGAGGCGATCGAGGCCGACACCTATGTCATGGCGCTGGGCAGCTACAGCCCCCTGCTGCTGCGCCCCGTCGGCATTTCGATTCCGGTCTATCCGCTGAAAGGTTATTCCATCACCCTTGCACTCGCCGCAGGCGATGTGGCGCCGCAGATCAGCCTGAGCGACGGCGCCCACAAGCTCGTGATGTCGCGCCTGGGCGAGCGCTTGCGCGTGGCCGGCACCGCCGAACTGGCCGGCTACGATACGGCGATCAACGAGCTTCGCTGCCGCGCCATCGTGCGGCGCACCTTCGAGCTTTTTCCCAGGGCGGGCCGGCCGGAAGAGGCGCAGTTCTGGGCCGGGCTGCGTCCCGCCACTCCCGGCGGCGTGCCCTGCATCGGCCGCACGCGCTATCCCAATCTGCTGCTCAACACCGGCCACGGCACCCTGGGCTGGACCATGGCCTGCGGCTCGGGCGCGGCGATCGCGGATATCGTCAGCGGCAGAAAGCCGGAGACCGAATTTCGTTTTCTTCAGGGTTGATCTGCGCGGGCTCGCGCGCAGCGCGGCGTCGGGGTAGAGTGCGTGCCGGCAGTCTTGAAAGAGTGGCTTTTCATCCGTCAACAACATTAACCACGAAGGCACGGAGAAACATACTTTACAACCGCGACTAGCCTGCGTAGCCCATTATCGGGCTAACGAAACTCTCGCGGGGAGAACAACGTCTTCTTCCCGCTCTCCATTAACCTCTGCAAGTCTTGTTCTAATGGAAGACTCGCTAACCTTTGTATCTCCACACATATATGCAAGAATGTTCCGGCAAAGTACCCGGTTCTTGGGTTGAATGGTGGATTGCGCCGTCCAGATCGTTCCACGGTACGGAATTTTCGCGAGCTGAAGCGGCAGGCGAGACATGATAGTTGCCCAGTCATTGCGGCCACGCGCCTTTAGTGACATTGCGACCTCAGCCAAAATCGCTAGTCCGATCGGCCTGAACGAGACACTTCCGCCCTTGCGATTTCTATTTGCCGCGCATATTTTTTTAAGTTCCTTGACGCTTTGCGCAGAAAAATACGCGGATATTGCCGAGTCAATTCTAGATAAAGCCTTAAAAAAATCGATCGCCGCGGAGTAATAAACGTTGAGCTCGGGATCAGACGGACGCTCATATTCAAGCGCTTTTCGTTTCTTTCCAGGCATGGCTAGAAAGATCACCCTGAGGATATCGTAAAGGTTTCCCAGCGTCGTGAGAGCTACATCGTCGTCTTTGCCCAGATTATTTGTGTGATTCATGGCTATGCGTTGTCCAGAGAAGTACGGATGCTCTTCTACAAGGCGACGCACTGTTATTGCCATCGCATCATTTTCATCAAGGGCGATACGCTCCATTTTGGAGGCGGGTACAGCAGTTTTGTTCAACGTTGTGAATAGACGACGGGTCCGTACCAAGTTGTCAGTGCGATGCGAGATAAATAAGGCAGAGACCAGATCCGCCAAAGCAGGGGGAACCTTCCCATGGTGATTTTCGAGAACGAGCCTTTTCATCCCGGCCAGTCGGTGCTGTCCGTCAACCGCAAACAAGAGCTCTCCTCCGCTGAGCCGTAGCGCGCCCAGGATCCCTTCTGTATCAGGTGGTTCCGGCATGTCGCTATCCCCTTTTACAATACGGACAGGGAACCACTCTGGCTTGCCACCGTAAACAGCAATTACTAAAGAGTTAAAGAAACGCTCACCCTGTTCTCTCAGGTAGGTTGCAATATCTTTTGCCCTGCTACCCGCTTTGCCACCTTTCAACGAACGTTGAATCAAATCCGACAGTGCCTTGTTCTTATGGATCTCGTCGGCGAACGACACTCGGGTAGCCAAGTCGGCTAGAGGCAGTAGGGCGCTGTAGTAAGTCCAATCACCAAACGTTCCACGCAGCGCAGGTAGCGTCAAGGGCTTGGGCCGCTGGGTTTGCTCAGAAGGCATGACTAGGGCTCATATAGGTTGCGGAATAAGTTCGGTCTGTAAACGGTGGACGAAAGGCATCCAGCAGGCGGGTTTCAAGTTGCTCCAGTTCATGTTTGCGAGCAGGTAGTGGTGAAAAGTAGAACTCTAGATGGGTATCCCATGTGTTTAGCATGTAGTACACGCGAGCGCGACCCTTCATATTGCGTTTATTCGCAAGGTAGTCGCCAAACCTTGAGCGCAATGTGTTGCTACTAGTGCCATCACCGGCCTGTCCGATATACATAACCCAACCATGTGTGGGCGTACCCGGTACAGGTATCTTTACAACAAATGCGTAAAGACCCGGAGCCAACGGAATTTTTTTCTTCTCGGCGGCTAGAAATTTGACGGATTGCCAAGCTAATGGAGGTTGTATGTCTGCTTGATGCCAGGTCGTTGGTGCAACGATGAATGTAACCGCGTACGCCTGGTTATCTATCAATACAGCGCCAGCTGGATCGTTCTTTAGGGCGTCTTGCCAGCTCATTTGGAATACTGCCCTAACAAACGGCACCACTTCTGTGGTTCATTTTTAAAACGCCTTCACCTTGATCGGCTTCGAACTCTTCATCGTCATGAACACGCCAATCGGCAACGCAGCGAAGCTCACCTTGCCTCGGAACATGTTCTGCAACACCTGGTTGCTCACAGCGTTGGTCTTGAAACAAACTGGTAAGCCGATGTTTTCGAGGTAGTCGTCACCCGCGCCGTCGTAGTCGTCCGGGCTTTGCGATGCAAGCGTCACCATAAGGCCTTTAGCGCGGTGCAGCCGAATGTTGTCAGACAATGCTTTATGCCGCGACACTAGTAAGTGGCGCGCTTCGTCAACGGCTAGGACCGCACGAATAGCGCGGTGGCCCTGTGCGTCCTGTGGCGCCTCTGGGGTGCGTTTCAGAAACGTGTTCAATGTGTCGAGCAGTAAGTACGCCGCGAGGTTCTTCTGAGTGTCGTGCGCATTCGCGAAAGTGATGATCCAACTCTGCGAAAAGAACCGCGACGGAGACATTCCTGGTTGGAAGATAATCCGTTCGGTCAAATCACTGATCGTGGAAATGACGCTATCCGTCTTGAGCTTACGGTCGTCGTAGAAGTCGCGCAGCGCCTGGCTGATATCGCCCAACGATATGTTCTTGCGACGCGAGAACAGCGGACGCAACGCGTCTTTCATTGTCTCTAATTGTACTGCGCCTGCCTTGCTCTGCATTACTTTGGCAAAGGAGTCGCGGAATCCCATGATCGCGTCGGACGCAGTCAAATCGGATTCGTCCGACCCGTGAAACATATCCAGCGGGATCGGCTCCTCCGGCACGTGAAGCACGCGCGCGCCGATGGTTTTGATGAAGTCGTGCTGGTTGGCGAGGTCGCCTTTACCCAAGTCCAGCACAATGACCGACGCCCCGGTTTGTTTCCGCACCTGCATGAGCATTTCCAGCATAGTGCGGGTCTTGCCGGAACCAACTTGCCCCATGACGGCAACGTGCGGCGAATACCCCACGCCGTTGACCGTCCAGCGGAACGGTTCGTCGCTGTCCACCTCGCGACCCAGGTCTAACAGAACCGGAACGGGGTCGCGGCCAACGGCCTCCCACACACCGTCTTCAGACGTAGCTGTAACAACCGGGCTAACACCACCCGAATCTGGGAGGTTGGCCCGACGTCGCACAAGGATGTCCACGAAGCGGTTGTAGTCTTCGCCCGCTTCATCCCAGTCTTCCATAAGCAAGGAGATGCCTCGATTCCAATGCCGCTTCACAAGATCATGCAATGTGGAAAGCGTTAACTCGGCGCGCGGGTCGGTCTTCTTCAGGTGGGTGAACAACAAACCCACCCACAGGGGCAACTCGTCCAAACCGAACAGTACGTCACCCTTGATGGACTTTCCCGCCCCATCGAGGCTGCCTGTAGGGTAGGTGGCCTCGGAGAGCGAACGTCCAATCGCCAGCCGCGCGATGCGATTCTTGGCGGACAGTCCCAAACCGGATCGCAGTTGTTCGGTGCGCCGGTCCGCCTCCGCAGAAGTCTGAAATCCCGCTAACAGTACTTGTTCCAAGGTGATGGCACTCATTCCACCAACTCCTCGAAATAGTCGTTCTCCGATGCCATCGTGCGGCCCACGCCATTGCCAAGCTCAGTGTACAGCAGGAGGTACGTCTTGCCGACGTTCGGCTCCAACATCCGGTATGTTTCTCGGTCAATCTCTTTATCCTGCGAAAGCAGAATGACTTGACGCTTTTTGTCCGAAACCCAGTACTTCAGGATGTTGGCGCGGTGTGTACTGTCCAGACGACCCAGCGGCGTGTCCACCACCAGCGGGGCGTCGATGCCGGAGATGTTGGCCAAACCAGCGAGCAAAGCGGTGGCGAATACTTGGTTCTCGCCCGCCGACTTATCGAACGGAATTTCATCGCCTTCACGGCTCAGGATACGGGTCTGGCCGGTTTCGTCGATATCAATTCGGTGAACCAGGTTCTTGTGGGCCAGCTTCTTGTAAACATCAGTCATTGACTCGCCTAACTGACCCACCTTCAAGGTGTACAGTTGCGGAATCAACTCGCCGATCAGGCTGCACACGCGCTCTGCGCGTCCGACCATAGATTTCACAGGGTTGGCTTGCACGAATTTTTCGTGCTCGCGCGCGTACAGTGCCCGCTCCGAGTCAATGGAGCCTTTGATGCCCTGCATCTGCCGCTCCACGTCCCCTAAATCCCGCTGCTTCTGATCCAATGTTGCATTGACTCCCGTCAACTCCGCGTTGAGTTTGGCGAGCGTTCCGTCGCGATCCACACCCTCGATCTTTGTATAGCGGTTTACCAGCTCGCGGATTTTCTTTTGCAAAGCTTCGCGCTTGGCCACCAAACCGAGCACGTCCTGCGCGCCCATCCGTAGTCCATCCATGGCCTCGAGCAATGCGGGGCGCTTGGCTCCGAGGTAATCGTGCATGATGCTATCGGCGCACCCATCGGGCATTGGGTAGAAAAGACTCTCCCATGCGGCGTCTAGCCGGGCTTGAAGAGCGGCCTTTTGATCAGGGGTCAGATCCGGTTGCAACGGCGGCTCCGTCGTGGCGTAAAACGTGCCGATGAACTTGGCCTTCTCCGGCTCCAGGTTCTTTTTGCGGGCGTCCCAGCTTTCGCGCGCAATCTCTTCCCGCACCTGCTTTGACAATTCTTCCAACAATTCGGGCGCAACTAAATGGAACGGCAATTTGGCGGCTACCACGTCGTCGAGCGCGTCCTCTGTTGCTTTCAAGTCCGTTTCCGCATCCGCTTGTTGCTTCACAACATCGGAGACGCTTGCAACGTCCCCAGCTCCCGCTCCGTTTTGCATCATGCGATTTGTCAAATCCGTACGTCGCAATTGCAGGCTCTTCACGGACTCATCAAGATCGCGGTGCTTTTTTTCGGCTTCCTCATATTCGCGCTCGTGGTGTGACAGGGCTTCGAACAACTCGCGGTGTTTTTGCTCATCCATCACGGACACGCCGCTCGAACGGTTGGTCTGAAACTCTTCAAGACGCTTTTTGAGCTTGCGCAGCAGCACTACGCCCAGTAGTCCTTCGATGCCGCTCTTGATTTGATCAACACGGCTTTGATCGGCCAGCTTTTTGACCTCTTCACCATCAAAAAAGAAAAACGGGGCGACGTGGGCCGGGATAAACCGCTGGTCCAGCAACTCAGGCAACCGTTCGGCAGGGACGGTGCGTCCACGTATTCCGTCTCGCACCTCGTATATCACCACTTCATCCTCACCAGTCCAAGCCCCCATTCCTCCAAAAAACCATGTTCTGGTAACTTCGAATCCTTCAGCTGCGCTCTGGTTGATTTGTATTTTGACCCACATCGTATCGCGACGTGAGCGCATTGCATGACCATGCATTGCTCGTTCAAGAAACCGGCGATAGCCCACCTCGTCCCGAAGGCCTGCTCTACCTAAGTTCTCCAGCGCTTCCTTTCCGAAGAGGCCAAGGTACAGGGCTTCCAATATGCAAGTCTTACCGTACCCGTTCATGCCCCCGATGAGGACGATATTGCGACCACCGCGCGGCTGTGGAAATTCGAATACCTGATGCTGGTAGCTCTTGAAATTAAACAGTTCTATTTTTGCAATCCACATGGTCTTGGTCTTCCTTAGTCCATGCGGCTTAGAACTTCCTCGATGCGGGGGTATACGTTACGCGCCCGCTCCTCGCCCGAACGCTCACGCTGTATGCCGACCAGTTCTTCCAGAACGTCCATTGGGACCCCGTGCTTGACGCACAGCCCTTCCAGCACGGCGCTCGCGTTAGGATCGGACCACAACGGTAGATCACCTAGAAACACGTCGCTCATGCCACGTCCCCTCGCTGTCTGGCCGGTTGGCTGATTTCCTCTGCCCATATGGCGTGGATTTGCTGAATTTCGTCGTGCGAAATCAGCGGCTCGCCATACTCTGTTTGTGCAGCCAGCAGTCTGTCCAAAATCATTTTGCGCGCCTGAATCGTGAATGGCCCTGGCACGTGCTGAATCTGTTCGCCGCGCGCGTTGAATCGGATTTCACCGTTGCGACGCTCGACCGAGCGATACCGTGGATCATTGCGAATACCTTTGAGCCACACGCGAAACTCGATCAACGCGGAGAAGTGGTGGTTGCCCGAATCCACAAAACCTTGGAGGCTCTTGTCTTTATCGACCACTGTGCATGTCCAGCAGCCAAACCGGCTATTGGACGTACCGCACCCCGGTGCCTCGTCTTTGCTCAACACCACCGGGCATTCCCCACCTTCGGCATCGCGGTAGAGTTGGATCAAATCGCGGTGGGTTCCACCCCACGGCGGCTGGCAGCGGCCCAATACCTCCCAAACGTCGTCCAACGTGAGGTGCACGATGGGGCGGTAAATGAACGCCCCCGGCAACTCGCTGTGCGGCGTGAGGTTCGAACCCGCGAGGTTTTGAAATTTGTTGATCGAGTTGCGGCGGCTGTCGCTCTCGTCAAGACGTACGCCCAGAACCACAATCGCCGCGCCGTGCGCGGACACGTTGTCCAGGATGTACCGGCGGGTCGGCTGAATTTTTAGGCGGTCGGTGCACCAGCGCATCGTCTGGTTCGGACTGGGGTAGCCTTTGCCGATCAACAGCGTCCAGAAAGTCTTGTCCGGTGCGGGGCGGGTCGTCACAACCGTGACCGGTAATCGAAAACTTTCGGTCATGCTCGCAATTGCAGTTTGTACCTTGGCCAGGTGCGCCATGACCAATGGGCTCTCGACCTGTGTGTCGTTGGACACAAAATGGACATGGCGCTTTCGCTTAGATGGCGCAACCTGCAGCAAGGCCTCGAAGGCGGCTTGAGCGACGACGGTCGAATCCTTGCCACCAGAAAACCCGATAATCCAAGGGTAATCCTGGGCATCGGAAAGGTATTCCGCGCGAACCGAGAGGACGACCTCGTCCCAAAAGTCGGTCTCAATCCCCGAAACTGACCCAAGGAAGCCTTCGCGGTGAGCGTCTAGCGTTTCATTAAGCATGCTAAACAAATTTTACCCGTGTTCAGTGATCTTCGTGGTGAAAAGCGTCAATTGGAACAAATCCTCGGATAAAGATTTCAACCCTGAGACGCAAGCATCTCCGCCATAACGCCGTCGATCAGACGGCGCGCGATCGAGATTCGGTTAGGCAATTTAGGTAGCGCATCGAGCGAGAACCACTGCGCGTCCTGGATTTCGTCGGGCGCCGGCGTGATCTCGCCGCCGGCGTAGTCGGCAACAAAGGCGATCATGAGCGAATGCGGAAACGGCCAAGGCTGGCTGGCGAAATAGCGCGGGTTGGCGATGCGCAGGCCCGTTTCCTCCAGCACCTCGCGCGCGAGGCACTGCTCCAGCGACTCGCCCGGTTCGACGAAGCCGGCGAGCACGCTGTACAAGCCGGGCGCAAACTGCGGCGAGCGCGCAAGCAGGATCTCCCGAGCGCGCCGGACCAGGCACATGACGGCGGGCGCGATGCGCGGATACGCGATGAGCGCGCAGGCGGGGCATTCCCGCGCGCGTTCGTGCTCGCGATGGCGCGTGGGCGTGCCGCAGCTTCCGCAGAACTGGTGGGTGCGATCCCAGTCCACGAACTGCAGCGCGCGCCCGGCGAGCGCGAACAGGCTTTCATCGAGTTTCCCGTACAGGGCGCGCAGTCCCTGCCACACCATATCCTGCGGCAATTCCGTATCGGCGCCGTACTCGAAGGCGTAGCAGGCGCGCCCGCCCAGGGTGCCCAGGTACAGGCGCCGCAAGGGCTTGCCGCCCAGGAGAGCCAGGTCCCCGTGTCCGGGCAAAGACGCGCCCGGCGCGCTGCGTGCAATCAGGAGCGAGGTCCGCTGGAATACGAAACACAGGCTCTCGGCGTCGGGTTCGCCTGCGTCCTTTACCGCGCCGAAATAGGATTCGGGCGCGGTAAAAGGCATGACGCCAAACGACGGCGCTGCGCGAGTCATGACTGGCACCTGCCCGGCATTGGGTGTTTTGCGAAACGCCTGATCAGGCTGGAAGTATCCCAGCGCCCGCCGCCCATTTTCTGTACTTCGCCGTAAAAGCCGTTGACCATTTCGGTGACCGGCAGCGGCGCGCCGCTTTTTTTCGCTTCCTCCAAGCAGATGCGCAAGTCCTTGCGCATCCAGTCCACGGCAAAGCCGAAATCGAACTTGTCCTCCACCATGGTCTTGCCGCGGTTGTCCAACTGCCAGGACTGGGCCGCGCCCTTGCCGATCACCTCCAGCACCTGCTTCATGTCCAGGCCCGCCTTGAGGCCGAAGTTGATGCCTTCGGCCAGCCCCTCCACCAGACCCGCGATGCAGATCTGGTTGACCATTTTGGTGAGCTGGCCCGAGCCCGGCGGCCCGAGCAGGGTCACCGCCTTGGCGAAATGGGCAATCACCGGCTTGGCTTTTTCGAACGGCGCCGCCTCGCCGCCGCACATCACCGTCAGCGTGCCGTTCTCGGCGCCCGCCTGGCCGCCGGAAACCGGCGCATCGATGAAATGGATGCCGTTCTTGGCCGCCGCGGCGAACAGTTCGCGCGCAATATTGGCCGAAGCGGTGGTGTGGTCGACGCAAATGCCTCCCGCGGCCATGCCGGCGAAGGCGCCCGTCTCGCCGAGGGTGATTGCGCGCAGGTCCGGATCGTCGCCGACGCAGGAAAATACGACGGACGCTCCCTGGGCGGCGGCTTTGGGCGTGTCGGCCGCCTTGCCGCCATGCTTCGCCACCCAGGCGTCGGCCTTGGCGCGCGTGCGGTTGTACACCGTGACTTCATGGCCGTTCTTGGCCAGGTAGCCGGCCATCGGAAAGCCCATGACGCCGAGGCCGAGGAATGCGACTCTTGCCATTGCGAGCCTCCTTTTCTTGAGTGTTTCAGACGCCGATCGAGTACGCGATTATAGAGGCTCGCGGGCGGCGCATCATTTCCCCGGAATCAGCTTGCCCGCTTCGGTCAGCAGGAACGTGCGGAAAGCCTGCGCCACCGGCGACAGGCGCTTGGCCGCGAGGCGGACCACGTGCCAGTCGCGCACGATCGGCGTTCCCTGGGCATCGAGGATGGCCAGGCGCCGCGTCTTCAACTCCAGGCCGATGGTATGCAGCGACAGCAGGCTGATGCCCATGCCCGCCTGCACCGCCTGCTTGATGGTCTCGTTGCTCGCCAATTCCATGCTGACGTTGAGCGGCAGGCCATGCCCGGCGAACAGTCGCTCGAGCAGTCCGCGCGTGCCCGAGCCCGGCTCGCGGATAAGGAAGGTCTCCTGCGCCAGCCGCGCCAGCGGAATACGACGCTTTCGCGCGAGTGCGTGAGCGGGAGCGGCGATGATGACATGCGGATGGCGCGCGAACGGTTCAGCTACCGTCTCCATGTTCTGTGGCGGCGTTCCCATGATGGCAAAGTCCACTTCGTTGTCCGCAAGTTGTTTCAATACCGTCTCGCGGTTGTTGGCGGAAAGCTTCACCGTGACGCCGGGGTGCCGCTTCAGGAAGCGCGCCAGCAGCGGCGGCACGAGATACTTGGCGGTGCTCACCATGGTGATCACCAAGCGGCCCTGAGACAGGCCCTTGCGCGCGGCGAGCGCTTCGTCGGCGTCGCGCAATTGCTGCGCGATAACGCGGCTGTGCTGGTGCAGCTCGGCCCCCGCTTCGGTCAGGAAGATCTTCTTGCCCAGGCGTTCGAACAGGGGCAGCCCCGCCTGCTCCTCCAGCAGCTTCACCTGCATCGATACCGCGGGCTGGGTGAGGTGCAGTTCCGCCGCCGCGCGCGAAAAAGAAAGCTTGCGCGCGACCGCTTCGAACACCCTGAATTGCCGCAGCGTGGCATGGCGTAGTGACATGGTGCACGCGCCTTGGTTTATATAAGGGTAGCTTATCATATTCATAATTAGTATTGAATAGACCTTATGTATATGGCCAATTAGCATTCGCTGTAGCGCATCAATCCAGGAGAGTGAAGATGGGCAACACAGCAGAACGCTACAAAGCAGGGGTGATCCCGTACGCCAAGATGGGCTATTGGGACGCCGATTACCAACCCAAGGAAACCGATGTGATCGCTCTGTTCCGCGTCACGCCGCAGGAGGGCGTCGACTCGATCGAGGCCGCGGCGGCGATCGCGGGGGAGTCATCCACCGCCACCTGGACAGTGGTGTGGACGGATCGGCTGACCGCTTGCGATCTGTATCGCGCCAAGGCCTACCGCGTCGATCCGGTGCCCAATACCGGCCCGGGCACCAAGACCGAGCAGCAATATTTCGCCTGCATCGCCTATGACCTCGACCTGTTCGAGGAGGGGTCGATCGCGAATCTCACGGCGTCGATAATAGGCAACGTGTTCGGCTTCAAGGCGGTCAAGGCATTGCGCCTCGAGGACATGCGCATTCCGGTCGCCTACCTGAAGACTTTCCAGGGTCCGGCCACCGGCATCGTGGTCGAACGCGAGCGCCTGGACAAGTTCGGCCGGCCGCTGCTCGGCGCCACCACCAAGCCGAAGCTGGGCCTCTCCGGCCGCAATTACGGGCGCGTCGTGTACGAAGCGCTCAAAGGCGGGCTGGATTTCGTCAAGGACGACGAGAACATCAACTCGCAGCCGTTCATGCACTGGCGCGACCGGTTCCTGTATTGCATGGAGGCGGTGAACAAGGCGGCGGCGGCGACCGGCGAAGTCAAGGGACACTATCTCAACGTCACTGCCGGCACCATGGAAGACATGTACGAGCGCGCCGATTTCGCCAAGTCGCTCGGCTCGGTAATCGTCATGATCGACCTGGTGATCGGCTATACCGCGATCCAGTCCATGGCCAAATGGGCGCGCAAGAACGACGTGATCCTGCACCTGCATCGCGCGGGCAACTCGACCTATTCGCGGCAGAAGAACCACGGCATGAATTTCCGCGTGATCTGCAAATGGATGCGCATGGCCGGGGTCGACCACATCCACGCCGGCACCGTGGTCGGCAAGCTCGAGGGCGATCCGCTGATGATCAAGGGCTTCTACGACACGCTGCGCGAGACGCATACCGCGCAGAGCCTGGAGAACGGCCTGTTCTTCGACCAGGACTGGGCGTCGCTGAAGAAGGTCATGCCGGTGGCCTCCGGCGGCATACACGCGGGGCAGATGCACCAGTTGATCCATTATCTGGGCGAGGACGTGGTGCTGCAGTTCGGCGGCGGCACCATCGGTCATCCGATGGGCATCCAGGCCGGCGCGACGGCGAACCGCGTCGCGCTCGAGGCGGTGATCCAGGCGCGCAACGAAGGCGTCGACATCTGGAACGAGGGCCCGCAGGTGCTGGAGAAGGCCGCCAAATGGTGCGCGCCGCTCAAAGCCGCCCTGGAAACCTGGAAGGACATCAGCTTCAACTACACCTCCACCGATACCGCGGATTTCGTGCCCACGGCAACCGCCAGCGTCTGATTCATTGGAGATACCGTCATGACGACCCAGAAAGGAACCCGCATCACCCAGGGGCAGTTTTCGTTCCTGCCCGACCTGACCGACGCGCAGATCACGGCGCAGATCGCCTACGCGCTGAAGCGAGGTTACGCCATCAACATCGAATACACCGACGACCCGCACCCGCGCAATACCTACTGGGAAATGTTCGGCATGCCCATGTTCGACCTGAAGGACCCGGCCGGCATCCTGATGGAGATCAACAATTGCCGCAAGACGTTTCCGAAGCATTATGTCCGGGTGACCGGATTCGACAGCTCGCGCGGCTGGGAAACCCCGCGGATGTCGTTCATCGTCAACCGGCCGCCGAGCGAGCCCGGTTTCGCCCTGATGCGGCAAGAGGGGCCGGGCCGCAATGTGCAATACACCCTCTCGAGCTACGCCGCCCGGCGGCCCGAAGGCGAGCGCTACTAGGCGCCCGTTTCGCGATGGCGAGCCTACCGCTGGACGAAGCAGCGCCGCAACCGGACAGCCTCGATCTCGGGGCGCTGTTGCGCGACTCGCACGCGCTTGAGGTGATCGAGGCGCTCGACCGGGAGTTGGTGGGCCTCGCGCCGGTAAAGACCCGCATACAGGAAATCGCCGCGCTGCTGGTGGTCGATCGCGCGCGGGCTCAACTGGGGATCACCGGCGACCAACCGCCCTCGCTGCACATGTCGTTTACCGGCAACCCCGGCACCGGCAAGACCACGGTGGCGTTGCGCATGGCCGAGATACTGCACCGTCTCGGCTACGTGCGCAAAGGCCATTTGGTGTCGGTAACGCGCGATGACCTTGTCGGCCAGTACATCGGACACACCGCGCCCAAGACACGGGAAGTGATCAAGAAAGCAATGGGGGGAGTGCTGTTCATCGACGAGGCCTATTATCTGTACAGGCCGGAGAACGAGCGCGATTACGGGCAGGAATCGATCGAAATCCTGCTGCAGGTGATGGAGAATAACCGCGACGACCTGGTGGTGATCCTCGCCGGGTACAAGGACCGGATGGACACGTTTTTCCGCAGCAATCCGGGAATGTCGTCGCGTATCGCACACCACATCGACTTCCCCGACTATACGCCGGAGGAGTTGTTCGCCATCGCCGAGATCATGCTCGAGCGCATGCACTACCGGCTGAGCGAGGCGGCGCGCGCTGCGCTGCGCGAGTATATCGGCCTGCGCCGCGGTCGCGCCCACTTCGCCAATGCGCGCTCTATCCGCAATGCACTTGATCGCGCGCGGCTGCGACAGGCGAAACGCCTGTTCGGCGAGCACACCAGCGGCGTTTCGCGCGGTGCCTTGATGACCATCGAGGCGGAGGACATTCGCGCGAGCCGGTTGTTTCGCGAAGAGACCGCCGGGGGCGGCGCATGAGCATCAGGGTGGAAAGACTGCAGAGGCTGCTTGCCGCCGCGTCGCGGCCGGCCGCGGCCTAACCAGGAGCGGGTATGTCCCAGGAGACCACGCTTAGCGAATTCATCATCGGCGAGCAGCGTAAATGCAGCGAAGCCACGGGCGGCTTCACCGCGCTGCTGAACGATATTTGCCTTGCCTGCAAGCGCATCTCCTATCTTGTCGGCAGGGGCGCTCTGGGCGGCGTGCACGGCGCAACTACGGGGGACAATGTTCAGGGCGAGCGGCAGATGAAGCTCGACGTGATGGCGAACGATATTTTTCTGCGCACCAACGAATCGGGCGGGCGCCTCGCCGCGATGGTGTCCGAAGAGCTGGAAGCCGTATATCCGATTCCGGCGCAATATCCGCGCGGCCGCTACCTGCTTGTGTTCGATCCGCTGGACGGTTCGAGCAACATCGATATCAACGGCACGGTGGGCTCGATTTTCTCGGTGCTGCGCTGCGCGCAGGGCGTGACCGAACCGGCGGCGAAGGATTTTCTGCAGCCCGGTACGACGCAGGTCTGCGCCGGCTATGCCATCTACGGCCCGGCCACCATGCTGGTGCTCACCCTCGGCCGCGGGGTCTACGGTTTCACCCTGGACCGCGAACTGGGCGAGTTCATGCTCACCCATCCGGATTTGCGCATCGCGGCAGACACGAGCGAGTTCGCCATCAATGCTTCCAACGAGCGTTTTTGGGAGCCACCGGTGAAACGCTACATTTCGGAATGCCTCGCCGGCGCGAGCGGGCCGCGCGCCAAGGACTTCAACATGCGCTGGATTGCCTCCTTCGTCGCCGAGGCGCACCGCATCCTGATGCGCGGCGGACTGTTCCTGTATCCGAAGGACAGCAAGGATCCGGCCAAAGCGGGGCGCCTGCGCCTGCTGTACGAGGCGAACCCGATGGCGTATCTAATCGAGCAGGCGGGGGGCGCGGCCTCGACTGGACACGGGCGCATGCTCGAAGTGGCGCCTGAGGATCTGCACCAGCGCGTGCCGGTGATCCTGGGGTCGAAGGATGAGGTCGAGCGTATTGCGCGCTATCATGAGGAGCACGACTGCGGCGTGGATCAACCCTATACCTCGCCGCTGTTCAATACGCGCTCGCTGTTTACGCAACCATGAGCATTGGCGGAATTCAACAATAAGAGGGGAGCGGCAATCATGTCAGTGGAGCATCCGGTCATAGCGATTACCGGCTCATCCGGCGCCGGCACCACCTCGGTGACGCGCACCTTCCAGCACATTTTCCGCCGCGAGAAACTCGACGCCGCGATCATCGAGGGCGATGCCTTCCACCGCTACGACCGCACGGCGATGAAAGCGGCGATGGCCGAGGCGGCGCAAAGCGGCAACCATCACTTCAGCCATTTCGGCGCCGACGCCAACCTGTTCGAGGAACTGGAAGCGCTGTTTGCGAGCTATGGCAAAAGCGGCGGCGGCCGCAGCCGCAAGTACCTGCACAACGAGACCGAGGCGGCGCCTTTCCGGCAGGAGCCGGGCACGTTCACGCCGTGGGAAGACGTGCCGCCGGGCACCGACCTGCTGTTCTACGAGGGCCTGCACGGGGCGGTGGTCACGGACAAGGTCAACGTCGCACGCCACGCGGATCTGTTGGTGGGCGTGGTGCCTATCATCAACCTGGAGTGGATCCAGAAGCTGCACCGCGACAAGGCCACGCGCGGCTATTCCACCGAGGCGGTGGTGGACACTATCCTGCGGCGCATGCCCGATTACGTGAATTACATCGTGCCGCAATTCGCGCGGACGCATATCAATTTCCAGCGCGTGCCCACGGTCGACACCTCGAATCCGTTCATCGCGCGCGACATTCCCAGCGCCGACGAGAGCTTCCTCGTAATCCGCTTCGCCAATCCCAAGGGGATCGATCTGCCCTACCTGCTCACCATGCTGCACGACTCGTTCATGTCCCGCCCCAACATCATCGTCGTGCCTGGCGGAAAGATGGAACTGGCGATGCAGTTGATTTTCACGCCCATGATCCTGCAGTTCATGGACCGCAAGCGCCGCGCCTAGGTGCGCGGCGTCTTTTCGTGCCGGGTGGATTTTTTGGCGCCCGCCATGGAAAAATCGCCTCGCTTCGACGATAATCCCAGCTTCGCTTAATCCCGCCCGCCATGAAAGCCACCAGCAAGGAACTCGCCAACGCCATCCGCGCGCTGTCCATGGACGCGGTGCAGGCAGCCAACTCCGGCCATCCGGGCATGCCCATGGGCATGGCCGAAATCGCCGTGGCCTTGTGGACCCGCCATCTGCGCCACCATCCGGCCAATCCGAAATGGGCCGACCGCGACCGCTTCGTGCTGTCCAACGGCCACGGCTCGATGCTGCTCTACTCGCTGCTGCATCTCACCGGCTACGCCCTGCCGATGGATGAACTGCGGCGCTTCCGCCAGTTGCACTCGATGACGCCGGGCCACCCCGAATACGGCTGTGCGCCCGGTGTGGAGACCACCACCGGGCCGCTGGGTCAGGGCATCGGCAATGCGGTCGGCATGGCGCTCGCGGAAAAGCTGCTCGCCGCGGAATTCAACCGGCCGGGCCTGCCCATCGTCGACCACCACACCTACGCGTTCCTCGGCGACGGCTGCCTGATGGAAGGCATTTCGCACGAGGTCTGCTCGCTCGCCGGCACGCTCCGGCTGGGCAAGCTGATCGCGCTCTACGACGACAACGGCATTTCCATCGACGGCAAGGTGCAGGGCTGGTTCACCGACGACACGCCGAAGCGCTTCGAGGCCTACGGCTGGCACGTCATCCCCGCGGTGGACGGCCACGACGTCGGCGCCGTGGACCGGGCGATCCGCGCGGCCAAATCGGTAGCCGACCGGCCCAGCCTCATCTGCTGCAAGACGGTCATCGGCAAGGGCGCGCCGAACAAGGCCGGTTCGCACGACTCGCACGGCTCGGCGCTGGGCGAGAAGGAGGTCGCGGCCACGCGCGAGGCGATCGGCTGGAATCACCCGCCGTTCGAAGTGCCGCAGAGCGTCTACGTGGGCTGGGACGCGCGCGCGCGCGGCGCGGGCTTCGAGCGCGAATGGAACGAGCGTTTCGGCGCCTACGAGAAACAGCATCCCCAACTCGCGCGCGAGTTCCGCCGCCGCATGGCGGGCGAATTGCCCGCAGGCTGGAAGGCGCATTGCGACGCGCTGATTTCCAAGGTAGACGCCAAGGCGGAGACCATCGCCACGCGCAAGGCGTCGCAGAACGCGATCGAGGGCCTGGCGCCGGCGCTGCCCGAGTTCGTCGGCGGCTCGGCCGACCTCACCTGGTCGAACCTGACCATGTGGTCCGCGGCGAAGCAGGTGAGCGCGGTGGATGGCGGCAACTATGTTTCCTACGGCGTGCGCGAATTCGGCATGGCGGCGATCGCCAACGGCATGGCGCTGCACGGCGGGCTCATTCCCTTTTGCGGCACCTTCCTTACTTTTTCCGATTACGCGCGCAGCGCGCTGCGCATGGCGGCGCTGATGAAACTGCGCAACCTGTTCGTGTTTACCCATGACTCGATCGGCCTGGGCGAGGACGGTCCGACGCACCAGGCGGTGGAGCAGGTCTCCAGCCTGCGCCTGATTCCCAACCTGGACGTGTGGCGGCCGTGCGACGCGGTGGAATCGGCGCAGGCCTGGATCGCGGCGGTCGAGCGCCGCGATGGCCCGGCCGCGCTGGTGTTCACGCGCCAGAACCTGCAGTTTCAGAAACGCGACGCGCAGGCGCTCGCCGGCATCGCGCGCGGCGGCTACGTGCTCGCCGACTGCGAGGGAAAACCGCAGGCGCTGATCCTTGCCACCGGCTCGGAAGTACAACTCGCCATGGGCGCGCAGGCCAGGCTCGCGCAAGAGGGCGTGCGCGTACGCGTGGTATCCATGCCCTCGACCAGCGTATTCGACCGCCAGGACGCCGCTTACCGCGAAACCGTGTTGCCGCGCGGCATGCCGCGCGTCGCGGTGGAGGCGGGCGTGTCCGACTACTGGCGCAAGTACGTCGGCCTGGAAGGGGCGGTGATCGGCATCGACCGCTACGGCGAGTCCGCCCCTGGCCCGGAACTGTTCAAGTACTTCGGCTTCACCGTGGACAAGGTGGTGGCAGCGGTGAAAAGCGTGATCTGAGCGGATGCTGGCGGGCGCGCGCGGATTGATCTTTCTCAAACCGGGCCCGGAGCCGTCCGTGTATACGTGCAAGTATTTCTTGGAATTCGTGGTCGGAATTTTTTGCTAGGAGCAAGTCATGACTATCAAGGTGGCAATCAACGGTTACGGTCGCATCGGACGCAACATCGTGCGTGCGCTCTATGAAGAGGGCAAGAAGCACGATATCCAGATCGTCGCCGTCAACGACCTGGGCAACGCCCAGACCAACGCGCACCTGACCCGTTACGACACCACGCACGGCAAGTTCCCCGGCACGGTGGCGGTGGAGGGCGACTTCATGGTCGTGAACGGAGACAAAATCCGCGTTTGCGCCGTGCGCAATCCGGCCGAACTGCCCTGGGCCGAACTGGGCGTCGACGTCGTGATGGAGTGCACCGGCCTCTTTACCAGCAAGGAGAAGGCGGGCGCTCACCTCAAGGCCGGCGCGAAGAAAGTCATCATCTCCGCCCCTGGCGGCAAGGACGTCGATGCCACCATCGTCTATGGCGTGAACCACAAGGTGCTGAAGGCGGCGCACACGGTGATTTCGAACGCCTCCTGCACCACCAACTGCCTGGCGCCGATGGTGCAGCCGCTGCACGACAAGATCGGCCTGGTCTGCGGCCTGATGACCACCATCCACGCCTATACCAACGATCAGGTGCTGACCGACGTCTATCACGAAGACCTGCGCCGCGCGCGCTCGGCCACCATGTCGATGATCCCGACCAAGACCGGCGCGGCGGCGGCGGTGGGCCTGGTGCTGCCGGAGCTGAACGGCAAGCTCGACGGCTACGCCATGCGCGTGCCCACCATCAACGTTTCCGTCGTCGATCTGTGTTTCATCGCCCGGCGCGCGACCACGGCCGATGAGGTGAACCAGGTGATGAAGGACGCGGCCGCAGGCAGTCTGAAGGGCATCCTCGCCTACAACGCGGAGCCGCTGGTGTCGGTGGACTTCAACCACAATGCGCATTCCAGCATATTCGATTCCACCCTGACCAAGGTGTCGAACGGCACGCTGGTGAAAGTGTCCGCGTGGTACGACAACGAGTGGGGATTCAGCAATCGCATGCTCGATACGGCGGTAGCGTTCATGCACGCGAAATAGCCTGCATCGCGGCCATGCGCCGTTCGTTGCGGCGAGGGATGGTGCCGCAAGGCGCAATCAAGTCCGCAGTTAAACGGAGCGAGCAATGGCGATCCTGAAAATGACCGACCTCGACCTGCGCGGCAAGCGCGTGCTGATCCGCGTGGATTTCAACGTGCCCGTCAAGGACGGCAAGGTCGCGGACGACACCCGCATCCGCGCGGCGCTGCCGGGCATCCGCCACGCGCTCGCCGCGGGCGCGCGCCTGATGCTGAGCTCGCATTTCGGCCGCCCGAAAGAGGGCGATTGGAGCGAGGCCGAATCGCTCGCGCCAGTGGCGCGGCGCTTATCCGGCCTGCTCGGCGTCGAGGTGCCGCTGGTGCGCGACTGGCTCGATGGGGTGAAGGTCGAACCGGGCAAGGTGGTGCTGCTGGAGAACTGCCGCTTCAACAAGGGCGAGAAGAAGAACGACGACGACCTCGCCAAGCGCATCGCGGCGCTGTGCGACGTTTATGTCAACGACGCCTTCGGCGCCGCGCACCGCGCCGAGGCCACTACCCACGGCGCGGCCCGGTATGCGCCCGTCGCCTGCGCCGGCCCTCTCATGTCGGCGGAACTGGAGGCGCTGGGAAAGGCGCTGGCTGCGCCTGAACGCCCGCTGATCGCGATCGTGGCCGGGGCTAAGGTGTCGACCAAGCTCACCATCCTGGCAGCGCTAGCGGAGAAAGTGGACCAGCTCATCGTTGGCGGCGGCATCGCCAACACCTTCATGCTTGCGGCCGGCCTGCCGATCGGCAAATCGCTCGCCGAGGCCGAGCTGGTGGAAGAGGCCAAAACAATCATGGCGGCGATGAAGGCGCGCGGCGCCGCGGTGCCTATTCCGACCGACGTCGTCGTGGCGAAGGAACTGGCCGCGACCGCGGCGGCGACGGTGAAACCGGCCACGGCGGTCGCCGCGGACGAGATGATCCTCGATATCGGCCCCGAGACCTCGGCGCGTTTGGCGGACAGCCTGAAGCGCGCCGGCACCATCCTCTGGAACGGGCCGGTAGGGGTGTTCGAGTTCGATCAGTTTGCCGCGGGCACGAAAACGCTGGCGCTGGCGATCGCCGCCTCCAAGGGGTTCTCGATCGCGGGCGGTGGCGATACCATCGCCGCCATCAACAAATTCGGCGTGGCCGAGGATATCGACTACATTTCGACCGCGGGCGGCGCATTCCTCGAGTTCCTCGAAGGCAAGAAACTGCCGGCGGTGGAGGTGCTGGAAGCGCGCGCGGCCGGCTAGACTCTGCTCGTGTTGCGCGACCCGGTCAACGCGAGCGTGGGTTGCGAGGCGGGAAAAAAGGAAACTGATCCGGAGGTAGGATCGGCAATGGTGGCAATGGTTGACAAAGCCGGCAGAGGCATTTATTTTGTCCGATATCGTTCATATAATAGAACCCCGGCGAAGCGAGAAGCTCGTTGCCATCAGATC
>SCTX01000019.1 GCA_004298385.1 Betaproteobacteria bacterium
AAGGCGCGGGAGGAATGACAGGATCTCGCCTCGGCTGTTCCAGTACGAGGGCAGGTGACGGTCGATAGCGGGGTTCATGCGTGACCTATTCCATCCGGTTCAAGACAGCCAGCGCTTGCGCCGCTTGTAATGTTTGACATCGCGGAAGCTTTTCTTCAGCCCGCCTTCCAGCCCGAGGTAAAACTCCTGGATTTCTCGGTTCTCCCGCAACTGTTCGGCCGGGCCGTCATAGACGACGCGACCGCTCTCCATCACATAGCCGTACGAGGCGATATCCAGCGCGACGCGCGCGTTCTGCTCGATCGCCAGGATTGCGATGCCGAAGTCGCGGTTCAACTCGCGCAATGCGTCGAAATTCTCCTGCATCAGCATCGGCGACAGGCCCAGCGACGGCTCATCCAGGACCAGCAAGCGAGGATTGGCCAGCAGTGCCTTGGCCATGGACAGCATCTGCTGCTCGCCGCCGCTCAGGTAGCCGCCCAACTGCGCCTCGCGTGTCTTGAGAAGGGGGAAACGGTCCACCACGCGCGCATAATCATCGTTCAGACTGCCACTGCCGTCGCGGCAGAACTGGCTGAGCAACAGGTTCTCGCGCACCGTGAGTTCCTTGATGACGTTGCCGCCTTCGGGAATCTGGTAAAGGCCCCGGCGCGCGATCTGGTGCGGTGCGAGCGCATCAAGCGCGTTGCCGTCGAAGCGTACGCTGCCAGAACGGATCTCGCCCTCGACCGATTGCAGCAGCCGCGAGATGGCGCGCACGAGCGAGGTCTTGCCCGCGCCGTTGGGTCCGAACAGCGTAACTACCTGGCCGGCCGCCACCGTAAGCGATACCCCTTTAACCGCGAATACCACATCGTGGTAGACGACTTCGATGTTACGCACCTCCAGCAGAGGCGGCTTGGATTCCGCGGCAGCAGTTGAAGTTTTCACCAGCGAGATGGCCATGGTTCGGCGTGTTCGGAGTTAGGCATGAGTACGCGCACTAGTGCGCGAATGGCCAGGAGCGGAAATAAACGAGGAGATCGCGCCAGAACCGGGCAATGCCTTCGGGCTTGAACATCAGAAACAGGATGATCACCAGCCCATACACGACCCCCTCCACGAAGGCCCCCTTGGACTCCACGTCCAGTGCCGGCAGCACGCGCGAGAGCACATGAATGCTAATGCGCAGCACCTCCGGCAGCAGGGTCATGAACACCGCGCCCAGGATAGATCCGGTCACGCTACCCATGCCGCCAACGATGATCATCGCAATGTAGGCCACCGACACCGACAGGCTGAAATTGTCGGGGTTGATGAACTGAAGGTAATAACCCAGGAGACTGCCGGCCATGCCGCCGAAAAACGACGACAGTGCGAACGCAGTAAGTTTCGTGCGGAAAATCGAGATGCCGGCCATCTCGGCCGCGATGTCACTGTCGCGCACCGCCATCATCGCCCGGCCGACCCACGTCCGCTGCAGGTTGGCAACGAAGATCGCGCACAGCATTGCTAGGCCGATCGACAGGTAATAGAACGATTGGTCGCCGCTCAAAGTGTAGCCAAACATCGATGGCGACGGAACATGCGTCCCGGCGCCGCCGCCGGTCAGGAACTCCGCCTTGCGAATGGCAAAGTCGACGATCACGAAAAACGCCAGTGTGGCGAGCGCGAGGTAAAGACCCTTGAGTCGCAACGCGGGAATCGCTATCAGGCAGCCAACCAGCGCCGCGATTGCGCCCGATAGCGGGATCACCAGCAAAAAAGGCACCCCCGCTTTGGCCAGCGCCGCGGTGGAATAAGCGCCAATGGCGAGAAACGATGCATGTGCCAGCGATATCTGCCCCGCGTAACCGGTAAGCAGGTTCAAGCCAAGCGCCCCGATAACCGCGATCGCCGCCAGATTCAGGGTGTAGATCCAGTATTTTTGCAAGACCAGCGGCAGCAACAGCAGAGTCACCACCAGCGCGACCAGCCAGAATTTCGTCCAGAAATTCTGCAACCCGTGAAGCAATGACCGATCCTCGATATAACTGAGTCGGTAATTGCGGTAGAAGAAGCTGCTCATACTTTCCTGATCTCCGGTGTGCCGAACAGACCATAGGGGCGCAGCATCAGGATCAGCAGCAGCACCACATAGCCGACAACTTCTTTGGCGCCGCCGCCGAGGTACGGGTCGAGGTAGCCGCCGGCCAGCGATTCCGCCGCGCCGATGATCAGTCCGCCGATGATGACGCCGCCGATGCTGTCAATGCCGCCCAGGATCGCCGCCGGAAAAGCCGACAGGCCGCGCGCGTCCATCGACAGGTCGAGTCCGACCAGTTGCACCATCATGATGCCGGAGATCGCCGCCGTGACGCCGGCCAGACCCCAGGAGAGGGCGAACACTCGTTGAATGGAAATGCCGGACAGTGCCGCGTGATCCTGGTGGAACGCCACTGCCCGCATCGCGATGCCCTGCGCGGACTTGCTAAAGTAGACGACGAAACCGGCAATGAAAATCGCCGTGGCGACCAGCGTCCAGACGTATACACGGGGAACCTGGACGCTCAGAATCGATAGGTAGCCCGGTTCGAACAAGGGCACCGGCGCCTGCGGCTGGGTGCCCCACACCAGACCTACCAGATTACGCAGCAGCGCACCGAGCCCAATAGTCAGCATGATGATGGTAATGGCCGGCTCGCCGACCATGCGGCGCAGGCAAACGCGTTCGATCAATACGCCGACCGCGAACATGCTCGCGACGGCAGCCGGTACCGACCACCATGGCGGCAGTCCCAACTGTACCTGAAACATATAGAAGAAATAAGCGCCGGCCATTGTGAGTTGGCCATGTGAGAAATTGAACACGCCGGTAGCTTTGTAGATCAAGACAAAGCCGATCCCGCCCAGCGCGTAACCGCTTCCCAAGGCGATCCCCGTAAGCAGAAGCTGGACCAACAGTTCCATTAATATTCCCAGGATAAAAATATACGAAAATACGTGCGCCTAGCCGGTTCTGTCGCATTAACCGTTGAACCGTGTGTTCGTGGTTTTATGCCGGTCGCCTTTCCAGAAAAAGTATCGCGGAGCAATTTTATCCGTTGGCAGGATAAATCCGCCCAGTTTTTAGGACTGGCATATTTGCCCGTCCGGAGTATGCGTTTTTTGCGATTAATGCGACAGAACCGAATGTTGGCTGTGCTCGCTTCTATAACGAACACCGTGTCATACCGACTAGTCAGTCAGTATGATATAATGGTTAGCAGCAGTCAAGCCGTCCGTGAAAGGTAGTCAGCAAGACGAAAGCAAGGATAGTTGAAAACAAGCGCGAGAACAAAATGACAATAAGCGATATCGAAAAATCGGCAAAGATAAAAAATATCGAGAAACCGGCAAAGGCAGGCCGAGCCCTAACCAAGCGTGAACAACGCGAAGCCAGCATCGAGAAGATACTGAGTTCGTCGCTCAAGCTGTTTATTTCCAAAGGTTACCGCTCTACAACCGTCGATGAGATCGCCAGCAGTTCCCAGTTGACCAAGGGAGCTGTTTATTTCTATTTTCCCACCAAGGCGGCCATTCTGTTCGCGCTGCTCGAGGAAATCGACGACTTGATGGTAAATAAGATGGTGGATCGAGTGGCCAACGCCGGCTCCTTGCTGCAGGACAAGCTAATCGCCTTCATACACGGCCAATCGGTACTGGGAATAGACAAGGCCGAGTTCGTGCTGCTGTTCATACTGATGTTAATGGAATTCAACGGATCCAATGACGAAATCGAAGCGCGGGTAAAGGACATCTACAAACGGTTTTACCTATCGATCGAGGAAATCGTCCATCGCGGCAAGCTCAACGGCGAGTTCCGCACCGACTTGGAAACCCAGGAGATCGCGGCCATCGTACTTGCCATGCACAACGGCACCTTTCTGGAGTGGTATTGCCGGCCTGACTATCTGTCGGGGCCTGAGCTGGTTCGCGCTTTACGGGGAACCCTGCTCACGGGTATTCTAAAGAAACCGGCCTGAGTGAGCCGACGAGAAAAACTTGGCGCGTATTGGAACAGGGCTAGTCTTCCAATAATTTTGGCTGTCTTAGGCTGTCTTAGATAGATACATGCGGGATCAGATAAAAACCAATTGACAAGTTGAAAATAAAGAATACTATCTAGTCAGTATTGATAAGTTAAAACAAGGCCGAACCAAACATACTATCTAGTTGGTATCGGTTATATCGCGGAGGATTCATGTCATGAACGGCAAGCTTGTAGGGCAGGTTTTCATCAAGAGCGAAATCCGGGCGCATGCGGTCAAGATTGCAGAATTGGAGCAGATGCTAGGTGCATCTTCAGCTAAAGACACAGCGCGACTTGTTCCTCGCTTCGGCCCCATGGCGCGTCTGAAGGCCCCAGTCGTTTCTGCCGACTCACTGCATTTGGTATGCAATAAACAGGGGACGCTCTCGCTTCAATTGGGTGTTAAGCAAGTGCTCAGCGGCTCCGTTCAACTGCGGGATTGATGCCATGGCGAATAGGAACGAGATTAAACGAGCGGAGCCGGCGGCTCGCGGTGAGGCCGGTGCCGAGCGCGGTCAATATATCCGGGTCTCAGAGCCCGAACAGGGTATCTGGGTATTGCGCCTGAACCGCCCCGAAGTCATGAATTCGTGGAACGCCGAGATGCGCGAGGAGTTGGCTCAGGCGATGGCCGAGCTGGCGATGTCCGATGCGCGCGTTGTGATCGTGCGCGGCGACGAACGCGCGTTTTCGGCTGGCGAGGATGTGCGCGGCATGGCGGGCCTGACGCAAGGTGGCACGAAACGGTTCAGGGCCGCGGCACGTCAAATTCATTCGGCTTTCGACCTGATCGAGGCCATCGAAGTCCCTTTCATCGCGGCCATTGAGGGCGTCGCTGCGGGCGGCGGCCTCGAACTGGCGCTCAGTTGCGACTTTCGCGTTTTGGGACGCGCGGCGCGGCTGGGACTGCCCGAGTCCAACGTCGGCCTGATCCCGGGCTCCGGTGGTTGCTCGCGCCTGGTGCGTTGCGTCGGCCCGGCCCGCGCGAAGCAGATCGTAATGTTGGAAGGGATGATGAAAGCGGAGCGCGCATACGAACTAGGCCTAGTAACCCGACTGGTCGACGCTGGCCAGGCGATGGACGGCGCGCTCGAAATGGCGCGGCAACTGGCGGCCAAAGCGCCGCTCGCGCTCGGCATGGCCAAGCTGGTGATCAATACCTGCGCGGACGTCGATCTTGAAACCGGCCGCCGTCTCGAGCGCATCGGCCAGAGCGTGCTCAAGAAGAGTGCCGATCATGCCGAAGGTGCGCAGGCTTTTATCGAAAAGCGGAAACCCCGATGGACCGGCACCTGATGGCAAATCCGGTGCAGGCCCAATTCAACCAACCAAGGCATATAGGAGGAGCGCAATATGAGTAACGCCGCCGTGAAGGAACGTCCCGTTGGCCAAATTTACAAGGAGCACGATCCGCAGTTGCCGGAAGAGTTGCGCGCCTTGCTGATCCGGGTAATGTCCAAGCACCTTGAGAATGTAACCAATCCCCACTACGACCGGCTGCTGATAAAGCTGTGGGAGCGTTGCATGACATTGGCGCCGGACCCGGAACGCAAACGCCTGCTGGCCAAGCTGATGATGCAGGAAGTGGAGCATGGGGTGATCACCGCGCAAATCCTCAAGGGTCTAGGTGTGGACAAGGTGGAAACGCCGATTGAACAGTACCTGTTCGACCTGCCAATCGACACCTGGTGCGACCTCTGCTACATGCACGCGCTGGGTGACCGTGTGGGGATGTATATCGGCGAGAACTGGGGCGATGTGCCTTACGAGCCCTTGCGTTCCGTGGCCCCGCGCCTGCACCGCGATGAAGTGTTTCATGCAACGCTTGGTTACCAGAACCTGACTGCCCTGTGCCAAACGCCAGAAGGTTTGGCCGAAGCGCAGCGCCTGATCCACAAATGGTGGCCGGCCGCCCTCGACATGTTCGGCGCTTCCGACTCGAAATTCAGCGAGAAGTATGTCAAATGGGGAATCCGCCAGTCCGGCAACGAGGAACTTCGGCATCAGTACATCTCCGAAACGCGGCCAATGCTGGAGAAGCTGGGCCTTGTTGTCCCAGACGACGAGGCCAATCGCCGTTATCTCTGATAATATGGATGTGTCGCGCGGCTTGGCGGTGCGCGCGCAAACAAGAACCGGGCGGCGGCATGGTCCTCGCCGTCTGCGATGTTCAAATCGAGCGTAAACACGAGGAGATAAACATGTTCAGGAAAATTTTCCCTTCCGCTGGCGGACAACCACGCACATTGATCGGCGCGCTGGCCGCGTCGGCCGCGATTGTTCTCGGCGCCTTCAACGGCATGGCGGCTGCCCAGGAAACCCATCGCTTTGCGATCGCCAACGATCTCAGCGGCCCGTCGTCGTACCATGGCAAGACCTTCGCGGCAGGCTTCAACACCTATCTGCACGAAGTGAACGATGCGGGCGGCGTCAACGGCAAAAAGGTTGAGCTGTTGCAGGAAAACGCAGCACGCGACGTGCAGAAGGAGCTGGGGTTCCTGCGCAAGTTCGCCCAGCAGGATAACGCCCTTGCCGCCATGATGGTGACCACCGACGGGTTGTTCGCGGCCAAACCCCTGATGGAGTCGATTAAATTGCCGCTGATGGGCGTCGGCGTGCCGGAACTGGCGTCCAACCCGCCGACTCCCTGGGTGTTCAACATCTTCGCCAGCTATCAGGACACCGTCTTCGCCGCGATTGACTATGTGTTCAACACCATCGGCGACAAGGACCCGAAGATCGGTGTGGTCTACCCCGACGTTCAGTTCGGCCTGGAAGCCTTGCGGGCCACCGAGCTGCGGATGCAGAAATATGGCAAGCCGGTTGCGGCCAAGGTAGTGATGAACCTGCGCGAAACCGATGCGACCACCCAGATGCTCACGCTGAAGCAGGCCGGCGTGAAATACGTGATCGTGCAACTCGCCGGCGCCCACATCGCGGCCATCCTGCGCGATGCGGCCAAGGTCGGTCTTGACGTCACCGTCTTCGGCACGACCCAGACCATGGACCGCGAACCCGACCTGATCCTCAGCCAGCCCGGCGGCCAGAACCTCGCCAAGAACTTCATCGGCGTGGGTCCCTGGGCCAAATGGAACGAGACATCGGTACCCGGCATCATCGCCATGCGCGCAGCCGTCAAGAAGTACGAAAAAATCGAGGACGCCAAGCTGGGTGATGTGATGTATTCGAACTTCGTCCAAGGCTATGTCAATGCCATGGTGCTGGTCGAGGCGCTACGCAAGGCCGGGCCAAACCCGACCGGCGAAAAGCTGCGCGATGCGATGAACCAGTTGCGCAATTTCGACACCAAGGGAATCACCCCGCCCATCAGCTTCGGTCCCGACCGGCGCAAGGGCTTCAGCGCGGTCAAGCTCTACCGCATCAACACCGAGCGCAAGGTCTACGAGCCGATCGGCGGCTGGGTGACGGTCAACTAGCGCACCTGTCGGACTTAAAGTTGATGATGTGAGCAATAGTGGCGATGGCGAGTGCGCGGGACTGGGAAAATAGTGAAATTGGCGCTATGCGGTCTGAGTGGATCGTGCCCGCGTCCGTGCCTGACCGCTTGTCTTGCCATTACCACCGTCCTTTTGATGTGGTTCCGCCGCATTAACCGGCGAACCGTGTGTTCGTTTTTTATGCGGATCGTCATTCCGGGAAAGGCGTGAAACGAGATATTTGATAGCAAGAGGATACGAGGTTTCCGATAGATATTATTTTGGCGTGCATCCGTCGGTATGCTGTGTATCCTTTAGAGGAAAAAGTCATGAGCGACGTGGAACCCGTGCTCATCGAGATGGTGGGGCCGGTGGGGATTGTCGAGCTCAACCGGCCGGAGAAATTCAATTGTCTTTCGGTGGGTATTCAGGAGGCGCTGCCGAAGGCGCTGCGAAAACTGGAGGCGCCGGGGTCGGGTATCCGCGCGATCCTGCTGCGCGCGCGGGGCAAGCATTTCTGCACCGGCGCCGATCTTGACGAGATCAAGGCGCTGCGGGCCGAGCGTGCCCGTTTCGCCGAATTTATTCACGGCAGTGAGGTGCTCAAGGCGCTGGAGGCAAGCGACTTGCCCGTCGTGGCCGCCGTTCACGGTCTATGCCTTGCGGGAGGACTTGAGTTGATGCTCGCTTGCGATGTGGTTTTTGCAGCCAGCGATGCCCTCTTCGGCGACCAGCATGCACAGTACGGTCTGGTACCCGGCTGGGGCGGCAGCCAGCGTCTGCCGCGCCTGATCGGGCTGCGGCGCTCGCTGGACCTTTTTTTCAGCGCGCGCCGGGTGGACGCGGAGACCGCCCTGCAGTTCGGGCTCGTCAATTACGTTGTGGGCCCGGAGCGGCTGCAACAAGCTGCCTTCGAATACTGCCAAACCCTGGCGCGGCGCAGCCGTCCGGGGCTGGCCGCGATGAAACGGCTCGGCCGTCGCGGCCTGGATATGGAATGGGACGCGGCGTTGCGCTTCGAGGAGAAGGTAGTCGTGGACGCGTTGTTTGACGAAGATGTAAGCGAGGGACTGGCCGCTTTCGAAGCGCGCCGCGCGCCGGTGTTCAAGAGTTGATTCCTGCCCGAAGCCGGTCGCGGGTTCGGTTGGACTCCAGCAACCTTTGAGGGAAAGTAGCAAGCATGGCTTACCACTCGGTTTTCCGTCCCGGGCTTTTCGCCGGGCAAATTATCATCGTGACGGGCAGCGGCAGCGGCATTGGGCGCTG
>SCTX01000020.1 GCA_004298385.1 Betaproteobacteria bacterium
CTCAAATCGGCAAGCCGTTGCTGGAAATAGTCGATCTGTCGCTCAACTTCGGTGGCGTGAAAGCGGTCGACAGCATGAGCCTGGACGTACGCCGCGGCGAGATCCACGCGCTGGTCGGGCCGAACGGCGCAGGCAAAAGCACCGTGCTCAACTGTATCTGTGGTTATTACCGGCCCTCCGGCGGATCGATTCGATTGGACGGGGAACTGCTGGCCGGGCGCCGGCCCGATCAGGTCGCGCGGTTGGGCGTGGCCCGCGTGTTCCAGCGCATTGAGTTATTCCGTCGCATGACCGTTCTGGAAAATATTCTGGTAGGGCGTCACCGCTTCATGAAAGGCGGTGTTTTGTCGAGCGGCATTTTCCGGGGAGCGGGTTACCGCCAGGAATCGGCGCATCAGCAGAAGGTGGAGGAAGTGATCGAGTTTCTGAATTTGCAGCACGTGCGCAAAAGCCCGGTCGGCAGTCTCTCCTACGGTTTGCAAAAACGCGTCGAGATCGGCCGGGCGTTGGCTGCGGAACCGCGGTTGCTTCTTCTTGACGAACCGGTGGCGGGCATGAACCAGGAGGAAAAGGAAGACGTCACGCGCTACCTGCTCGACATTCGCGAGGAAGTGGGATTGACCATCGTGCTGGTCGAACATGAAATGGACGTGGTAATGGACATTTCGGACCGGGTAACGGTGATGAGTTTCGGCTGCCGTATCGCATCGGGCTCGCCGGATGCGGTGCGGCGCAACCCGGAAGTCATTCTCAGCTACCTTGGAGCTTGAGCCTGGTGAACACCATGAGAATCGCCCCCCCGCTTCACGCCAGCGGCACCGGCGACACCCTGCCTCAACAATTGTGGAACAACGCGCTGGCCCACGGCGATGCGCCGGCGATACGGGAAAAGCATCTGGGCATCTGGCAAGAAGTATCGTGGAAAGATTACCTGCGGCACGTAAGGCTGTTTACCTTGGGGTTGATCGCACTGGGCGTGAAGCGCGGCGACCCGGTGGCGCTGCAGGCGGAAAATTGCCAGGAATGGCTCTACAGCGACTTGAGCGTGCAATGCGCCGGCGGCATTGTAACCACGGTGTACCCGACGAGCTCCGTCGAGGAAGTTCGCCATATTCTCGGCAACTCGGGCGCGCGCGTCGTGATAGCCGGCGACCAGGAGCATCTGGACAAGGCCATTGAACTGCAGGCCGGCGGCATTCCGATCGACAAGATCATAGTCTTCGATCCCAAGGGTGCGGGGATCCATCGCGGCCAGTTGGTTCTGTCCTACAAGGATGTCGAGGCGCTGGGCGCGCAAGTGGATGCGCAGGAGCCGCGACGATTCGAGTCGCTGGTGTTCGCGCTCAAGCCGGACGACGTCTACGACATCATGTATACCTCCGGCACATCCGGCCTGCCGAAAGGAGCGGTGAGCGTGCAGCGCGGGACAGTTGAAGGCGCGCGTTCGATGATGGCCGTGCTACCGGTAGACAAGCGCGACTCCTGGTTGTCCTATCTGCCTCTGTCGCACGCGTTCGAGCGCATCATGGCCATCGCGGTGCATCTCGGCTCGGGTTGCGTGGTCAACTTCGCCGACAGCATTGATACCGTGCAATCCGACGTGGTCGAAATTCAGCCGACGGTGTTCGGCGCCGTGCCGCGCATTCTAGAAAAAGTCAAGACCGCCGTCGATATCCGCATGGGCAAGTCGACTCCGCTCAAGCAGGCCTTGTATCGCTGGGCATTGGGCGTCGGGCAGCGCCGCGTGCGGCGTCAAAGCAAGCGAATCGATCAGTTCCGCCCGGCGCCCGCGCGCCGGGCGATCGGGTTCAATGAAGTGCGTCCCGTGCCAACGCGGTGGACCACCTCGGAACGACTGTTGCACTGGGTTGCGCACATGCTGGTGTTGCGGCATCTGCGCAAGCACATCGGACTGCTGCATGTGCGCTATGTGCTATGTGGCGCTGCCCCGATGTCGGCCGAGCTGTTTGAATACTACATGGCGCTGGGAATACCCATCATTAACGGATTCGGCATGACCGAGCTGCACAATATCCCGAGCGCTTCCATGCCCGGACACTACGTTCTCGGCACGGTGGGCCATGTACTGCCGGGCTGGGAAGCGATGAAAACCGAGGAGGGTGAATTGCTGTTCCGCGGCCCGATCGGTTTCACCGGGTACCGGGGCCAGGAGAATGGGTCTTTCGATACTAAGGACGCCGACGGCTGGCTGCACACCGGTGATCTGTGCGAGCTGTACGACAACGGCTACATTTCCATCGTAGGCCGCAAGAAAGACGTGCTCATCACCAGCGGCGGCAAGAACATCTCGCCCGAAGTGGTGGAGAACAAGCTCAAGGCCAGCGCCTACATCAGCGAGGCAGTGGTGATCGGCGACGGACGGCACTACCTGAGCGCGCTGATTGAACTCGACGTCGACGCAGTGGGCGACCTGCTGCAAATGCGCGGCATCGCCTACACCACCCTGCGCGACATGGCGGCTAATCCGGACGTGCTGCGTTTGATCGCGGCTGAGATCGAAACGGCCAACCGCACGCTCAGCCGGGTGGAGACAGTGAAGAAGTTCGCGATCATTCCGCGCGATCTCAGTCATGACGACGGCGAGATGACGCCGACCCGCAAGGTCAAGCGCATCCAGGTGGAAAAGCAGTTCCGCGACCTGATCGACGCGATGTACGCCGACACCCCGTCCCAAGAGACCGTTTCCCGCGGTCCGATCGATTCGGTGGTTTGAAATGCCATGCGGATCCGGCTAGAGAGCTCCGGGCGCACCTTCGATGCGGCGCCCAACGAACCCATCCTCGATGCAGCGGAACGAGCCGGGCTGATGCTGCCGTACTCATGCCGCGACGGCATTTGCGGCACCTGCAAGGCGCGACTGACCTCGGGAAGCGTGGAACATGGCTTCTATGCCGACAGCGCGCTGACGGAAGAGGAACGAGCCCAAGGTTACTTCCTGATGTGCTGCAGCAGCGCCGCGACCGACTTGGTGGTGGACGCGCCCTCCGAGGAGCTGGGCTTCGCACCCAGTCCAGTCAAGATGTCCTGCACGGTGAGCCGGATCGAGTGGCCCGCGGACGATGTAGCCATCGTGCAACTCGGCCTGCCCGCCGGCGTGACGTTTCGTTTCCGCGCCGGACAGTATGTCGAGATCATGCTGAACAACGGTCTGCGGCGCAGTTTCTCTATCGCAAACGCGCCGCATGACACGGCCACGATCGAGTTGCACATTCGCCGGGTTGACAATGGCCACTTCACTCCTCAACTATTCGGGCAACTCAAGCAAGGTGCCCTGCTGACCGTCGAGGGTCCGAAGGGCGGCTTCTTCCTGCGCGATGAACACCGCCCCGTTATCCTGGTAGCCGGCGGCACCGGCTTCGCCCCGCTCAAATCCATGGTGCTCGATGCGATGCGGCGCAGGCTGGAGGGGCCGGCCACGCTGTACTGGGGCGGCCGTCGCCTGCGCGATCTGTACATGATTGACCTGCCGGTCGCGTGGACGCGCAAGAGTTCGACGTTCTACTTCGTTCCGGTGCTTGCGCAACCCGATGCCGCAGACGCCTGGACCGGACGAACGGGATTTGTACATCGGGCGGTCATGGCGGATTTCCCCGACATGTCCAAGCACGACGTTTATGCGTGCGGCGTCCCCGCAATGGTGGAAGCTGCCCACCGCGACTTCGTTGCGCAATGCGGATTGCCGCCCGAGCGTTTCTTCGCGGATCTGTTCCTCACCACAGCCGACCGGGCGCAAGCCGCCAATTGATCGTCGCGGAAGAAAATCGGATATCTGTTGGGAGCAATTTTCTGCGCCGGCAGGACAAGTCCGCCAGGGTAAAGCTGCCCGCGCCGGGCGCCCTACCCGAGTTCTGCAACCAGGTCAATGCCGCCCCTCGCCTAAATCAATTTGACGCTGCCCGCCTGAGCCGGTCGTTCACGCCCTGCCACTCTGCCGCCGCGGGCGGCGCCTCCACCAGGATCGCGTCGCAACCCAGATCGTCGAGGCGGCGCAGGCTCGCGTAAAGCTCGTGCGCGTAGCCTTCCACCGCGCGCGGCGCCGTGTGCCAGTGGACGTCTTTCAAGCGCGAGGGCGCCGCGGCGCGCGCGAGCACGGCGAACCTTTTTCCGCGTAGCGCAGCCAGCTTCGCCGGCAGCTCCGCCGCGCTCACGAGATGGAGCGGCGTGCGCGGCGCGTAGTGGCTGTCGAGCGTGCCCGAAATGCGCGGGGCAGCGGCATCCGGCGGATCCACTTCGGCGCCGAGGACCGCGGCGATCTGCGCCGGCGTAATCTGGCCGGGACGCAACAGCACCGCCCGTCCGCGCGACAGGTCGACGATGGTCGATTCGATGCCTACGGCACAGTCACCGCCGTCGAGCACCACATCCACGGCAGCGCCAAGTTCGGCGCGCACATGCTCGGCGGTGGTCGGGCTGATGCGGCCGAATTTATTGGCCGAGGGCGCGGCGACGCCGCTGAAACGGCGGCCGCCCTCTTCCCCGGCAAAGACCTGCAGCAATTCGAGCGCGACGGGATGTCCGGGAATGCGCAGGCCCACCGTGTCCTGGCCGCCGGTGACGCAATCGGGCACGCCGGGCGCTCGCTTCAGGATCAGGGTAAGCGGGCCGGGCCAGAACGCCGCGGCCAACTGGTGCGCGCCGGCGGGAATTTCTCCCGCCCACAGCGGCAGCAACTCGATACCGGCGAGATGCACGATCACCGGATGATCCTGCGGCCGGCCCTTGGCGGCGAAGATCTTCGCCACCGCGGCGGGATTGGAGGCATCGGCGCCCAGACCATAGACGGTTTCGGTGGGAAAGGCCACCAATCCGCCGGCCCTCAGGACCGCGGCGGCGCGCTCAATCTCGGATGAGTCGGGGATGGCTGGCACGCGATCGGAGTGTAGTCGCCTCTCCCGCGGCACCCCGAAGGGCATCGAGGAGAGAGAAAATCAGGCAGTGAGCAAGCGCAGCGCTTCGCGGTACTTCTCGGCGGTCCTGGCGATGATGTCGGCGGGCAGGCGCGGCGCGGGCGCCTTCTTGTTCCATGGCTGCCGCTCCAGCCAGTCGCGCACGAACTGCTTGTCGAACGAGGGCGGGCTCATGCCGACTTGGTATTCCGCCATCGGCCAGAAACGCGAGGAATCGGAGGTGAGGATCTCGTCGATCAGGTAGACGCGGCCGGCGGCGTCGGTGCCGAACTCGAACTTGGTGTCGGCGATGATAATGCCGCGCGCGGCGGCGTATTCCGCGGCATGAGTATAGAGGCAGATCGCCGCGTCGCGCACCGCGCGCGCGACTTCCTTGCCGACGCGCTGTTCGGCTTCGGCGAACGAGATGTTTTCGTCGTGCCGGCCCATCGGCGCCTTGGTCGAGGGCGTGAAGATCGTCTGCGGCAGCTTCTCGGCTTCCTTCAAGCCCGCGGGCAGCGCGATGCCGCACAGGCTGCCGGTCCGCTGGTAGTCCTTCCAGCCCGAGCCGATGATGTAGCCGCGCACGATGGCTTCGATGGCAAGCGGCTTGAATTTTCTCACCACCATGGCGCGGCCGCGCACCTGCGCGCGCTCGGCCTCACTGCTCACCACCGATTCCGGATCGATGCCGGTCATGTGGTTGGGCACGAGATGGCCGAGCTTGCCGAACCAGAAATTCGACAGGGCGGTGAGCACCTCGCCCTTGCCCGGGATCGGATCGTCGAGAATGACATCGAAAGCGGACAGGCGGTCGGTCTGCACCAGCAGCAGCTTGTCCTCGCCCACGGCATAGATGTCGCGCACCTTGCCGCGGTGCAGGAAAGGAAGGCTGTCGATCGAAGTTTGCAGTAAGGTCGTCATCGTCCATTCTCGGCCGGAGAGATGCAGCAACTGATGGGGAATCGGGAAGATTCAGTGCGCGCGGGGCGCTGCCTCACGCTTCGTCCTTCAGAGATCCGGCAGCTTCGCCCGCTTCACGGCATCGGCCTGTTTGCCGCGAAAAACCCGCAGGCGCTGCGCCAGGCCGGCGTCATTGAGCGCGAGCATCGCCACCGCAAACAAACCCGCATTGGCGGCGCCCGCCTCGCCAATGGCGAAGGTCGCCACGGGAATGCCCTTGGGCATCTGCACCATGGACAGCAGCGAATCCAGGCCCTGGAGGTATCTGGATGGTATGGGGACGGCCAGCACCGGCAAGGTGGTCCGGGCCGCGACCACGCCGGCGAGATGCGCCGCGCCGCCGGCGCCGGCGATGAAGCATTTCGCGCCGCGCTTAGTCATGGCGGCGAGCCACTGCTCCAGCAGGTCGGGCGTGCGATGCGCCGACAGCGCACGGGCTGCGTAAGCCACGCCGAAATCCTTCAATTGCACGGCCGCCTGCTGCATCACCTCCCAGTCCGAGGTGGAGCCCATGACGATGCCGACCAGCGGCTTTGATTGTTTGGCCATTCGCGCTCCCTAAGCCTGCATGGCCGGCCTAAGCCGCCTGCTTTTCCATGTCGGGCCGGTACTTGCCCTGGCTCGCCAGGCTGTTCATGCGGGCGCGGTGGTAGTAGGCCTTCTGCGCCGCGGCGACGTTGGCCGCCTTGCCGCCCCAGGTCTTGAGCGCGGGGTTCTGCAAGGCGCGGCTGTAAGAGTAGGTGAGCGGCCAGGGCAGGCCGGGCATCGCGGCCATGGCGTTCAAGTGCGCGGTCGCCGCCTCATCGCTCTGACCGCCCGACAGGAACACGACGCCGGGCAGCGCCGCTGGCACGGCGCGCTTCAAGCAGCGCACGGTCTGCTCGGCCACCTGCTCGACGCTCGCCTGCTTAGGGCAGTCCTTTCCCGAAATGACCATCGAGGCCTTGAGTATGGTGTGCTCGAGCGACACGTTATGCGCGCGCAGCGCGGCGAACGTCGCGGTGAGCGTCGCCTCGGACACTTCGAAGCAGCGTTCTATCGTATGGCTGCCGTCGAGCAGAACTTCGGGTTCGACCACGGGCACGATCGAGGCTTCCTGGCACAGCGCCGCGTAGCGCGCGAGCGCGTGCGCATTGGCGTAGAGGCAGGCGTGGCTGGGGATGCCCTCGCCGATGGTAATGACCGAACGCCATTTGGCGAAACGCGCGCCGAGTTTGAAGTATTCGGCCAGGCGTTTGCGGAGGCCATCCAGGCCTTCGCTCACCTTCTCGCCGGGGCACAGGGCCAAGTCGTGCACGCCGCCGTCGACCTTGATGCCCGGGATGATGCCTTTGCTCTCGAGGTATTGCGGAAACGGCACTTCGCCATCGAGGGTCTTCTGGTGAATGGTTTCGTCGAACAAGATGACGCCGCTGATAAATTCCTCGGCGCCCTTGGTGGTGAGCAGGAGGTTGCGCCAGGCGCGACGATTAGGCTCGGTGCACTCGGTATTGATCGTGTTGAAGCGCTTCTCGCAGGTGCCGGCGGATTCGTCCGCGGCGAGCAGGCCTTTGCCCTTGGCGACCATGGCCCGGGCGGTCTTGGAAAGTAGTTTCGTGTCCATGCTGATGCTCCTGAGAAAAGAGGGGATGGAAACGCCGTGGAATCGAGGCTGCGATTTTACCGCGGAACGGCGCCGCCGGGTTAGGCCGGAATGGCGGCAGCGTGACGAAAATCAATATCGGTTCGCTGGATTGCTGCTCTTGCCTCACGCCAGCGGAGTGTCCGGCGATGCGCACGGGCTGGTCGTTCGACTTGTACTACGGTCAAGAAACCGCCTGGAATACGTGTGGACGCATGCACTTGGGCTGGTACGCGTTGCGCGACAAGGAGTGCCTGCGGCCCAAGATCCTCACCTGCATGCTCCCAGTGCTCTAAAATGCCCCAACATCACCCATACGACTTCCTGAAGAGCCAATATGATTTACCTTGACCACAACGCGACGACGCCGGTATTGCCGGAGGTACTGCAGGCAATGATGCCGTACCTCACGACGGAATGGGGCAATCCGTCAAGCGCGTACAAGTTCGGCGCGAAACTGAAGTCGGTTATAGAGACGGCGCGGGCACAGGTCGCGGAGTTGATCGGGGCGCAACCGCGCGAGGTGATCTTCACGTCGTGCGCCACGGAGAGCAATAACGCCGCGATTCACGCCGCGCGCAAGGCAAATCCAAACAAGCGGCACATCGTCACGTCGGCGGTCGAGCATTCCTCCGTGCTTAACTATTGCATGGCGCTGGCTGTGCAGCAAACCGTAGACGCGCTGCGCGGCTGATGGCGCCATGAGACTGCCTGCGGACACAACTATCGCCGAAGACAAGCTGACGCGCTATTTACTTTTGCCACAAGCGCGGGGCGACAAATCCGCTTTCCTGGCGAAGGCGGCTTATACGCTGGAAAACGCTGACCACCTGCTGCGAGACTTGCGCACGCAGATTCTGCCGCTGGATGCGATGGCGTTGGAATCCAACAAGTTTGGCATGCTCTATGAGATTCGAGGTACGCTCGCCGGTCCAAATGGTGTGACGCTGGCCGTCCGCACCATCTGGATGACCGAGCACTTGTCGGGCGTCACGAGGTTCGTTACACTTATCCCAGACAAACGGGGGACACGATGAAGTTTGAGCTATATACCGACGTGGTGCTGACATGCGACTTGCCGAAGCATCGTCTACGTCGCGGCGACATCGTCAAGCTAGTGGACCACCATGTTGCCCCCGACAACACAGAAGGGTACTCCATCGAGGTCTTCAACGCCGTCGGCGATACCATTGCCGTCACCTCCGTCCCGGCTGCCGCCCTCGAAACCCTCCGCGAAGACGAAGTGCTCAGCGCTCGAACGCTGTAACGGGCGCTACTTACCGCCGTTCTTCAGCGGCTGGTCAACACGACCAACATCAGCTTCCACGGCGTCGAATCCGGAGCGCTGCTCATCCTCATTGACAAAGAAGGCATCTGCGCCTCGTCCGGCTCAGCCTGCCTCGCCGATTCGGATGAACCCTCGCATGTCATCAAAGCGATGAAACCTGAGGGCAATCAGTCTGGCTCGATGATTCGTTTTTCTGCTGGACTGGAAACGACGTGCGCGGAGGTCGGGAATGTTTGCGACTACGCGAGAAGGCTCGCTGGAACGCTACGCTTAGCGCTTGTTTGATACCGACGGTTACGCGAACAGTACTTCACTGAACGCCGCAAAGGAACGATACACTTCTACTCAGAAGACGGTAAGTTACGGAACGACCATCACCCGGAGATCAAGCAATGACGCGGTTCTTCAAGCATCTGCTGTTTCCTAAATTACGGACTACTGAGTAAGTATCGCTCAACATCTTAATCCGGAACGCCGGGTGCAGTACCTCCGAAGGGTTGTTTTCAAGAGCGGCCCTCGACAGATCAGCGGTTCTTTCCTGAAAAATCTAAGCCCGGCGATTCTCGCCGACCTTGACGATCTTCATCGTGTTGGTGCCGCCGGACTTGCCGATAGGCTCGCCGATGGTGAGCACGATCAGGTCGCCCGGTTGCACCAGACCGGAACGCAGCAGCACGTTTTCCGCCTCTTCCAACAGCTCTTCGCGATCGCTGCCGGCGTAGCTCACCATCAGCGGATAAGTATCGCGCAACAGTGCGCAGCGGTAGCGTGTGGCCGTGCGCGTGGTCAGCGCGTAGATCGGCACGCCGCAGTTCAGGCGAGACATCCACAGCGCGGTCGAGCCCGACTCGGTCAACGCGGCGATGGCCTTGACCTTCAGATGGTAGGCGGTGAACAGCGCCGCCATGGCGATCGACTGGTCGACGCGGGTGAAAACGCGGTCGAGGAACTCGCGATCGAGCGTGACCGGCGCGGAGTTTTCCGCGACGACGCAGATGCGGCTCATCGACAGAACGGTCTCCACCGGATACAGGCCGCTCGCGGTCTCGGCCGAGAGCATTACCGCGTCGGTGCCGTCGAGCACGGCGTTGGCGACGTCGGACACCTCGGCGCGGGTGGGCACCGGGCTCGCAACCATGGATTCCATCATCTGCGTCGCGGTGATGGTGAGTTTGTTGTGCTCGCGCGCCATGCGGATCATGCGTTTTTGCAGCGCCGGCACCGAGGCGTCGCCGACTTCGACCGCGAGATCGCCGCGCGCCACCATGATGCCGTCGCAGGCCGACATGATGTCCTCCAGCGCACCCGGCTCGACCGCCTCGGCGCGCTCGATCTTGGCGATCAGGAAGGCTTCGCCCCCGGCTGCGCGCAGCAGTTGCCGCGCCATGTACATGTCGGCGCTCGACTTGGCGAACGACACCGCGAGGAAGTCCACCTTGATCATGGCGGCGGTGCGGATGTCGTCCATGTCCTTGGTCGTGAGCGCAGGCGCGGTGAGTCCGCCGCCGCGGCGATTGATGCCCTTGTTGTTCGACAGCACGCCGCCATGGCGCACGCGGCAATGAATCTCGCCGCCCGCCACCCGTTCCACCTCGAATTCGATGCGGCCGTCGTCGAGCAGCAGCACGTCGCCGGCGCTCACGTCGCGCGGCAGCTCCTTGTAGTCCAGGCCGGCGCGATGCGCGTCGCCGAGCTGGCAGTCGGCGTCGAGGACGAAGGCCTCGCCCGGCTTGAGCGTGACCTTGCCGTCCCTGAACTTGCCGATGCGGATCTTCGGGCCCTGCAGGTCGCCCATGATGCCCACGGTGCGGCCGCTCTTGCGGCAGGCTTCGCGCACCATCTCGGCGCGCTGCCGGTGATCGTCCGCGGCGCCATGCGAGAAATTGAGGCGGACGACGTCCACTCCCGCACGGAACATGCGCTCGAGTATTTCAGGATTGCTCGATGCGGGGCCGAGGGTGGCGACGATCTTGGTGCTGCGCGTCATCTTGGGACAGGCCTTTTCTTCCGTACGGGATTGCAAGGCAGGGGAGGCTCTGGGTGCGTCACGGATTTGATCAGGGCTTCCAACGCTCGGTCACGCCTTGAGTTCATCATCCCCCCCCATGACACCTTGTGTTGCAGCTCGCGCTTCATGCCTGCCCCGCGGAATAAGCATAATGCCCGCTCAAGTTCGCCTTATTTGCAGCGCAAATTTGCGTAGAGCGGCCCCAGTGGCTGGCTGCAATCGCGCTCGGCGATGGTGCGGTCCTCGGCCAATTCCGGCGGCTTGCGCGAGGAAGAGCCGTACCGCCAGCGCAGGTAATCCTCGTGAACGCCGGAGACGAGGTGGCCGAGTAAGACCAATCCGAAAAAGGCGCCGGGCGTTACGTCCGCCTGGATCGCGGCCGAACCGTAGGAACTCCCAATAGCAGGAGTGCTCCCCGGTATCGAAGGCGAATTGGTACTGCGCAGGCCGATAGCGGTGCCAGCGCAAGCAGTGAGCATCAAGGTGGTGCCCACCACCGCGATTGCCGACTTGAATTTCATGTTTCCATTCTAGACCGTACTCCGGCGCAGCTACAATAGCCGGATGGACACGCTTCAATCGGTCGCGCTCGCCGCGGGGCTTGCCTGGGGGAGCGGCATCAGGTTATACGCGGTGCTGTTCATCGCCGGCCTCATGGCGCGCCTGGGCTATGTCGAGTTGCCTCCCGGCCTGGGCCTGCTGACCCATCCGGCAGTGCTCAGTGCTTCCGGCTTCATGTTGTTCATCGAGTTCTTTGCCGACAAGATTCCTGGCATCGACTCGCTGTGGGATGCGGCGCATACCTTCGTCCGCATTCCCGCGGGCGCGCTGCTGGCGGCACTCGCGCTCGCCGACCAGGATCCGGCGCTGGTGCTCGCCGCCGCGATCCTCGGCGGCAGCCTCGCCTCCGCAGTGCATCTCACCAAGACCGGCAGCCGCGCGCTCATCAACGCCTCGCCGGAGCCTTTTTCCAATTGGACCGCCTCGTTCGGCGAGGAAGCCCTGCTGCTCGGCGGGCTGTGGGCCGCGTTCACGCATCCGCTGGTTTTTCTTGCCGGCCTCGCGATATTCCTGCTTGTAGCCCTGTGGTTGCTGCCGAAGATCTGGCGCGGCTTGCGCGTCGTCTGGCGCGGGTTACGCGCCGTGTTATCGCGGCAACGGCCGTAACGGCGGCTTGCCGTCGCCGGTAACCGGCGTGCGGTCGACGTTCAGGGTCAGGCCTTGTGTTCAATTGAGATTCCCTCTCCCCGCGACTTGACTGGGTTTGACCGGTATTATTACCACTTTCCGCACAATCTACCGTGGCCTCGAAAGTTCTGTTTCAAGCAGATCTCGACGATGAAGAACTCGATGTCATTTGAACGAATGTCAGTCAATGCCTGCCGATCCACCGAGTTGCAACAGCTTTTCTTGCGAACCACATCATGTCGGTAATCCGTAACCAAGTCGATGAACGCGCGTTCAATAAAGCCGCGAGCCTGCCTTACGAACTTCGTCTCGCGGATTTCAAACTCGCGCTTCAGGACGTTTACGACTTCTCCTTCGACGTCAATTCTCATCTCGTGGGAAAAGGTCTCGACCGCCTCGACGATCTGTTGCGGCCGGCGATCATGTCGGGAGTTCTATCCGACATGCTTACAGCCAGCCTTGCGAAACACTCCCGCACCTTGGTGGAAAACAAGTATTTCAACGGCCACCCGGATCTCGTCGTCAAGGGAAAGTATCCGAACAATAGCGCCAAGGCGGGTGAGCATGGCGTTGAGATAAAGACCACGCGAAAACCAGGTGGAGCCGTTGACACGCACGGCGCCCGAGCGCAGTGGATGTGCGTGTTCGTCTACGCAGTGGACAACGAATTGGAGCCCGCCTCGGATCGCAATCCATTGGCCTTCACCGAAGTCTATCTCGGCCATGTCGATATTGCCGACTTCCGCAAAAAAGCGAGAGGCGAACTCGGCACCGGAACTGCGACACTCCACGCCGCCGGAATAGCGAAGCTCAGGAAAAACTGGATCTACAAAGCTTAGTCGGGCTTCAGCGCCAATTTCGACAGTTTCGGTATGGCCTCGAGCGCGAGATCGAAGTACTTGCGGTCTCGCTCTACGCCCACGCTTTCGTAGCCGATAGCCTCGCAGGCTGCGAGGGTCGATCCGGAGCCTGCGAACGGGTCCAACACGACGCCTTTGCCGAGCGGCAAGACCCCCCGAACCAATTGCCGCAGAAATGCTTGCGGCTTGAGGCTCGGGTGCTGCGCCAACGCCCGCTCGATGGCGCGGGTGGGCGCGGAGACGATTACGTCGCCGAACGGGCGCTCCGCCGAAATCCGTCTGAACCCGCCGGTGCCCCATTTACGCAGGTTGTCCTGTACGCGACCGTCGATAGGCTTACGAAATACCAGCCAGGGCTCCCACATGGACCTCGGCATGACGCTCACATCCGAGAACTCGACATGGGCGTGCTTCGGACGATCACCACCGCGCATGGTCATCACCAGCCTGACGATTTCGCCACGCCGCTCCAAACCCGCCCGAGAAAACGCGCTCGAAACGAGGTAGGACAGCAGTGGATTGCTGGCAACGACGACATTGGCACCGGGAACAAGGATCGGCAGCAGCCGCGTTGCCCACACCGTAAAGAACTGTTCGAGTGCGTCCAGGTCCGTCGGTTTCAGAACGGTGAATCTTGGCAACGGCGCCCGCTTCGCACCATCGAACGATGGGGGAATTCTCCAAACGCCGCCGCGTCCGGAGCGGAGTTTCTCTTGTTCCAAGTCGGAATACTCGACCAGGCCATATGGAGGATCGGTCACGACGGCATGCAGCGAGTTCGCAGGTTGACGCTCGAACCAGGAAAGACAGTCGTCTCGAACCAACGTCGCTTTCCCATGCTGGAAGGTACGCGGCGCGGTCTTTGTGTCACTGGGCGCAGGTTCGTAGGAGAGCCCTTTGAGGACGTATTGGGCTCGATCCATCCGGGCGAACAGGGTGGGGGTATTGAGTTGCAGATACGACCTCACCGATGACGCAGCAACGGCCCCGATCATGGAGGTGACCTGCTGGGTGATCTCGGACACCGACGCGCCACGCGGGCGCGCTTCGAGCACCCGCACTATGGCGTCTCGTACTTCTCCTGGGCGTTTTCTATTCATGACAAGCTGCGTTGGGAATGATGCATGCTAATCGTTTGACGTCTGGACGTCAACAGCATTTGGCCTGTCGCGCACAAGTCCGAACGTTCGCGCTCGGGCTTATGCGTGGGTCTATTCAGCGAACAAGGAATCGGATTCCACCGCGGGTGACGCTAGGCTAACCGGACTATCTGGTTCAGGCATTCGCATACCGACGCAAACAGGACATCCGACAAGGTTCCGAGCGGGTGAGGTTTGGCGCCACGCAAACGCCAATCGAAGGACTTGGGCTGGTGGCAAAGCACATAACCGGTCTGTCCCGCCTTGCGCCCCCTGGCCGGACCGACAGCGACAGCGAACGGGTTATCGGCGTTGTAAGACGCCGTGGTCATGGGCAACCCAATGACCAGTGAGGTTTTATCGTTAAAGATTCGCGGCGAGAGCACCAGGAACGGATGGATGTCGCGCATTTCACGGCCGACTTGAGGATTGCAGTCGATCCAGATGATATCCTGGCGATCAGGTACCCAAAGACGGCGCTTTGAAGATGAGGAAGGTTTTTTCGCTACCACCGCTCGGCACCAATACGCCGGCTGGCCATCGCTTCACCGCCATGCCGCGCAGGATCGAAAAGCGCGAGCCGCTGCTCAAGGGTGAGTGGCGTATCGGCAACGGGAGTTATCACAACTTGCCCGCCTTCCACCGACACACGAACCCGCTGGTCGACGCGCAGATGCGCCTCACGGGCGACTGCCGATGGCAAACGGACACCCAGATTGTTGCCCCACTGTTTGATATCGAGAACGGCCACGGTCACGGCATGCTCCAAGAGTAATGTTTAGACATTAGTCTAGACACTGCGGCGTATCGTGTCAATGAGATTGTTTCCTCGGGCCGAGCACCCCGGTCCGTAATGCCCCCCGCCGGCCTACATCTGCCGGAACAGATCGGCGTACACGCGGCTCATTTGCAGGGTCTTGCCTTGCTCTTCCACTCTTCAAAGACGGATTATGTACCGCTTGAGGATCATGTCGATCATAGTCGGGGATACCAAACAAGCTTCGGCCGCCGCGCGAATGCGGCGTTACTGCTTGCCTTCCAGCCGCAGCAGCGCGCGCACCATCTCGAGCACCATCTTCTTGTGCGGCTCGTCGAGCAGTTCGAGCTTTTTCATCACCCAGGCGGGATCCACCGCATAAGAGGCAAGGTCCTGCTTCGCCGCCGCCCCGCCCCGATCTTCCTTGCGCTCGGCTTCGCCGAATCTGAGCCATTGCGGCGTGACTTCCAGCCACAAGGCCAGGGCACGGATCTTGTCCTGCGACGGCAGCGCCTTGCCGGCAAACCACTTTCGGATCGCCTGCGCCGTCACCGGGTCGCCGTGGTAGCGCAGGTTGAATTCGCGCGCGACCTGCGTGGGACTGTCCGCGTCGACGCGGACCTTGCGCATCGCCTCCTTGAAGCGCCTGCTGAAACCCAGTTTTTCGTCAACGAGAACCATGCTTGGAAAGTATCACCAAGCATGACCGCCAGCGGATACTAACGGTTGCATTTTATAAAAACTAACAGTAACATATCCCGTTGATTTGCGCAGCTTCCCGGCTCGACAACCCGCAGGGAGTTTTCTTGACTTGGTTCGGACACGATCTTTCGAAAGTGATCGAGCAGATGCCTATCGGCGTGGCGGTGACGCTGCCGCACGGCGCGATCGAATACGCCAACCCGCACCTGCGTCAATGGCTCGGCTTGAGCGTTGAACGGGTATTGGGAGCGAATCTTGCGCAATTCAGATCGGGAAGCGACGCCTTCCCGGAGCGGATCGTCAGGAAAACGCTGCTGACCGGCGAATCCTGGCAAGGGGAGACTGAGTTCAGGGCCGAAACGGACGAAATCCGCCATGCACTCGAACTGGCGTGTCCGCTGCACGACAACACCGGACACATCACCCACTTCATCCATTTTTTGCAGGACATCGGCGCGCTCAAGCTGACGCAGGTGCTGAACAAGCTGGCGTTCTACGACAACCTGACCGGCCTGCCCAACCGCAACCTGTTCGTCGAGCGCCTGTCCAGAGCCATGGACGCGGCGCAGCGCAATCGCGGTGGCCTGGCCCTGCTCTACATCGATATCGACCACTTCAAGCGCATCAACGACGCCTTCGGACACGACGCCGGCGACGAACTGCTGCGCCAGCTTGCCGTCCGCCTGCAAAAATGTCTGCGCAAAACCGACACCGTCGCGCGCCTGGGCGGGGACGAATTTGTGATCATCCTCGAGCAGATCTCCGACACGTCGCTTGCGATCGGTATGGTTGAGAACCTGCTCGAGACCTGCTGCGGCGGCTACGAACTGCGGGGCCACAGTCAGCGCGTGACGCTGAGCATCGGCATCGGCATGTATCCACACGACGCGAAAGACATGGATGCCTTGCTCAAATGCGCCGATACCGCCATGTACGGCGCCAAGGCCTCGGGCAGAAACGGCTTTCGCCTTTCCGAGCCGGCGCCAAAAAAGCAATACGGAGTCGCGTAACCTACGGCGGCCGGTTCGCCCGATCAAGAGTGTGACATCACGCTAATTCGCTTCGGCCGGTTCGGCATAATCGCCAACTAAACCTATACCAAGAAAGACGCGCAGTTCCCGGCGCGCTCCTGGGGCACCCGCCCAGGCACCCGCCCCGGAAGGCGCGCGTCTTCGCGCAGTTCGGCTTTGTGACCGGCTGGGTGGTTTACATTCGGGTCGCTCACGCCGGGTTCGCTCAGGTCAGGGTGGAGCACGTTCGAGCATGCTATCCGCAACGAACGGGTTCGATTCGCGCTCCTCGCCGAAAGTCGAGGTCGGCCCGTGGCCGGGGATGAAGGTCACGTCCCGCCCTAGCGGCCAGAGCTGCTCGCGGATGGAGCGGATCAGGGTAGCGTGATCGCCGCGCGGCAGGTCGGTGCGCCCGATCGAACCGGCGAACAGCACGTCGCCCACCAGCGCCAGGCGGTACTCCGGGCTGAAAAAAATCACGTGGCCGGGCGTGTGACCCGGGCAATGACGCACCTGCAACTCCACCCTGCCGAAGCGCACGGCGTCGCCGCCGGCGAGCCAGCGCGCCGGCGTGAACGAGCGCAATTGCGGGAAACCGAAACGCAGGCCCTGCTGCGGCAAATCGTCTATCAGGAAGCGGTCATCGAGATGCGGACCTTCGATCGGCAAACCGAGTTGTTGCGCTAATTGCGCCGTCCCGCCGCAGTGATCGATGTGACCATGGGTAAGCAGGATTTTCTCCAACGCCACGCCCTGCCGCCGCACCGCATCGAGTATCGACTCCACATCTCCGCCGGGATCGACTACCGCGGCTTTATTGGTTTGTTCGCACACCAGCAGCGAGCAATTCTGCTGGAATGGAGTGACCGGAATGATTGCGACTTTCATGCGACTTCGATAAATTGGCGGACCCTGATGAGCGCCAGACCGGATTCTACCCTCACTGCCGGGATGGTCGCGCAACACCGGCGTAGGACCGGAGCATCTCCGGCGGGCCTGCCCCAGCACATCCGCGGATCGACAGGTGGCGCGACGTGCGTGGAATCATCGCCAGCGGGAGTCTGTGGGAGACTAACTATTTTCATGCCTGAAGAAGCAACTAGCGCAACGCCGCGTTCAACTTCTCCAGCGCGGTGGAACCGGGGCAAAGCTCCTTCTCCCCAAGCCGGTTGAACGGCGTGTCCACGGTGTTGAGGTGGGCGTGCAGATCGTCCGCGTCGGGATCGATATAGAGCAGCCCGGTGACGAGTTCGCCCTTGGCCTGATGCTCGGCGATGTAATTGAGCGCCTTGACCCGGTCCAGCGGGTCGTACTCGGGGTGGGTCTTGCGCAGTCGCAGGATGGAGCCGTCGTGTTGCGCCACGTCGATCACGGCGCCTTCCGGGTATTCGACGTTGATCGCCTCGCGCGTCGGCCAGAAGTCGAGCCGGTTGACGCTGTCGTTGTGCTCGCGCACGTAATCGTAGCTCTTGGTGCTGCCCTCGTGGTTGTTGAACGCGACGCAGGGGCTGACGATGTCGATGAAGGCAGCGCCTTGGTGCGCGATCGCGCCCTTGACTAGCGGCACCAACTGCTTCTTGTCGCCGGAGAAGCTGCGCGCGACGTAGCTTGCGCCGAGCTGCAGCGCGAGCGACACCGTGTCCACCGGCGCATCGCGGTTGACCACGCCGCGCTTGGACTTGGAGCCGGCGTCGGCGGTGGCGGAGAACTGGCCCTTGGTCAGGCCGTAGACGCCGTTGTTCTCGAGGATGTAGGTCAGGTTCACGCCGCGGCGCATGATGTGCGCGAACTGGCCGATGCCGATCGAAGCGGAGTCGCCATCGCCGGAGACGCCGAGGTAGATCAGCTCGCGGTTGGCGAGGTTGGCGCCGGTCAGCACCGACGGCATCCTGCCGTGCACGCTGTTGAAGCCGTGCGATGCGCCTAAGAAATAGTCGGGCGTCTTCGAGCTGCAGCCGATGCCGGAGAGCTTGGCCACGCGGTGCGGCTGGATGTCGAGCTCCCAGCAGGCCTGGATGATCGCCGCCGAAATCGAGTCGTGGCCGCAGCCGGCGCAGAGCGTGGAAATCTTGCCTTCGTAGTCGCGGCGCGTGTAGCCGACCTTGTTCTTTTGCAGCGTCGGGTGATGCAGCGCGGGTTTGGTCAGGTAGGTCATCGCTAGGCGGCCTTGGGTTTTTTCAGCGGACGCACGTTCAGCGCCGCCGTGATCGCGGCGATTTCCTTGACGATGAAGCGCGCGGTGATCGGGGTCCCGTCGTAATGCAGCACCGAAATCAGGCTGGCGGGGTTGATGTGGGCCTCGTTCACCAGCAGCGCTTTCAACTGCGCGTCCCGGTTCTGCTCGACCACGAACACCTTCGAGTGCGCGGCGGCGAAGTCGGCGATCTCGTCCTGGAACGGAAACGCGCGCACCCGCAGGGCGTTGACGTAGATGCCCATCGCGGCGAGCGCGTCCAGCGCTTCGGCCATCGCCGGGCTGGTGGAGCCGAAATAGATCGCGCCGAAGCGCGCCGGATACTGCGCGGCGCTGAGCAGCGGCTTCGGCACCAGCGCTTTCGCGGTCTCGAATTTTTTGAGCAGCCGCTGCATGTTGTCGACATAGTCCGGGCCCGCCTCGCTGTAGCCCGCGTAGCGGTCCTTGGTCGTGCCGCGGGTGAAATAGGCGCCGCGCGTGGGGTGAGTGCCGGGGTAGGTGCGGTAGGCAATGCCGTCGCCGTCCACGTCCAGATAGCGGCCGAATTCCTTGCCTGCCTGCAACTCCTCGGCGCTCATTACTTTGCCGCGATCGTAGGCCCTTGCGTCGTCCCACTCGAGCGGATCGCACAGGCGCGTATTCATGCCGATATCCAGATCGGTCATCACGAACACCGGCGTCTGCAGGCGGTCGGCGAGGTCCAGCGCCAGCGCGGTGAACTCGAAGCATTCTTTCGGATCTTCGGGGAACAGCAGCACATGCTTGGTGTCGCCGTGGGAGGCGTAGGCGGTGGACAGAATATCCGACTGCTGCGTGCGCGTGGGCATGCCGGTGGAGGGGCCGCCGCGCTGCACGTCGATGATGGTCACCGGAATCTCGGCGAAGTAGGCGAGGCCGATGAATTCGGTCATGAGCGAGATGCCGGGGCCCGAGGTGGCGGTGAAGGCGCGCGCGCCGTTCCAGCCGGCGCCGGTGACGATGCCGATCGAGGCGAGTTCGTCTTCGGCCTGCACGATGGCGAACTTGTTCTTGCCGCTCGCCGCATCCACGCGCAGCCGCTTGCAATAGCGCTCGAATGCCTCGGCCACCGAAGAGGACGGGGTGATCGGGTACCAGGCGCACACGGTAGCGCCGCCGTACACCGCGCCCAGCGCCGTTGCGCTGTTGCCTTCCATGAAGATCTTTCTGCCGACGGCGTCGGCGCGCTTGACGCGCAGGCCGATCGGACACTTCAAGTGCGCGAGGGCGTAGTCGCGTCCCATCTGCATCGCGTTCAGGTTGGGCTTGAGCAGCTTTTCCTTGCCTTTGTACTGCTCGCCGATCAGCTCGGCGATCGCGCCGGCGTCCATGTCGAGCAGCGCCGCGAGCGCGCCGACGTAGATGATGTTCTTGAACAACTGGCGCTGGCGCGAGTCGTCATAGGTGGCGTTGCAGATGTCGGTGAGCGGCATGCCGATGACATTGATGTCGTCGCGGAATCTCGACCGCGGCAGCGGCCGGGTGTTGTCGTAGAACAGGTAGCCGCCGGGCTCGATCTCGGCCAGGTCCTGGTTCCAGGTCTGCGGGTTCATCGCCACCATCAGGTCCACCCCGCCGCGGCGGCCGAGCCAGCCTTTTTCGGTCACCCGCACCTCGTACCAGGTGGGCAGGCCCTGGATATTGGAGGGGAAAATGTTGCGCGGGCTCACCGGCACGCCCATCCTGAGGATGGCCCGGGCGAACAATTCGTTGGCGGAGGCCGAGCCCGAGCCGTTGACGTTGGCGAACTTGATGACGAAATCGTTAACCGATTCGATGCGCTTTCGTTTCATACCAGTTCGGGTTCCTTCTTCGCCGCACGGACGCGGCAGCCCGGACCGGCGGGCGTCATCTCGAGCAGGAACTTCTGCATGTCCCAGGCGCCGGTGGGGCAGCGCTCGGCGCACAGGCCGCAGTGCAGGCACACGTCCTCGTCCTTGGCCATGATGCGGCCGGTTTTCAGTGTAGCTGAGACATACAGATCCTGCGCGAGGTTCCTCGCCGGCGCGTTGAGCCGCGTGCGCAGGTTCGCCTCCTCGCCGTTTACCGTGAACGTGATGCAATCCATTGGACAGATGTCGACGCAGGCGTCGCACTCGATGCACAGCGTGTTGGAAAACACGGTCTGCACGTCGCAGTTGAGGCAGCGCTCGGCCTCCTTCCACGCAGTGGCCCGGTCGAAACCCATCTCGACCTCGATCTTGATATTCTTCAGCGTCTGGCTGGCGTCGCGCCAGGGCACCTTGTAGCGGCGGTCGAGCGCGATCTCGTTGTCGTAGCTCCACTCATGGATGCCCATTTTCTGCGACATCAAATGCACCATGGGCGGCGGACGCTTGGACACGTCTTCACCCTGGCACAGTTTGTCGATGGAGACCGCGGCCTCGTGGCCGTGGGCGACGGCCCAGATGATGTTCTTCGGCCCGAAGGCGGCGTCGCCGCCGAAAAATACCCGCGGCAAAGAGGCCTGCAGGGTGACTTTATCGACCGTCGGCATGCCCGATTGGTCGAACGCGATGCCGCAATCCTTCTCGATCCAGGGAAAGGCGTTTTCCTGGCCGACCGCGACGAGCACCTCGTCACATTCGAAATGCCGGTCGGGCTCGCCCGTGGGCACGAGCCGGCGCCGGCCCGACCCATCCGCGTCGAACTTCGCCGCGACTTTCTCGAAAGTGACGCCGGTGAGCTTGCCCTTGCGGTGGGTGAATTCCTTGGGCACGAGGTAGTTGAGGATGGGAATGCCCTCGTGCATGGCGTCTTCCTTTTCCCAGGGCGAAGCCTTCATCTCTTCGAAGCCGGAACGCACGATCACCTTCACGTCCTCGCCGCCCAGGCGCTTGCTGGTGCGGCAGCAGTCCATGGCGGTATTGCCGCCGCCGAGCACTATGACGCGCTTGGCGATCTTGTCGATATGCCCGAAGGAAACGCTGGAGAGCCAGTCGATGCCGATGTGGATGTGCTTGGCCGCTTCCTTGCGCCCCGGAATATCGAGGTCGCGGCCGCGCGGCGCGCCCGAGCCGACGAATATCGCGTCATAGCCCTCCGCCAGCAGGGCTTTCATGCTATCCACGCGCTTGCCGGCGCGAAACTCGATGCCGAGGCCGAGGATGTAGCCGACTTCCTCGTCGATCACTTCCTCGGGCAGGCGAAACCGCGGAATCTGGCTGCGGATCATGCCGCCAGCCTTGGCATCCCCATCGTACACGACGACATGATAGCCATGCGGCGCCAGGTCGCGCGCCACGGTGAGCGACGCCGGGCCGGCGCCGATACAGGCGATGCGCTTGCCGTTTTTCTTCTTCGGCGCCGCCGGCAGGCGCGCGCGGATGTCGTCCTTGTTGTCGGCGGCGACGCGCTTCAGGCGGCAGATCGCGACCGGTTCCCTGGCCGCGCCGGCGGGCGAGTCTTTGCCCTGCTCCGGCGGCGCTTCCTCGACGCGGCTGCGCCGGCAAGCCGGCTCGCACGGCCGGTCGCAGGTGCGTCCCAGAATGCCGGGGAACACGTTTGAATTCCAATTGACCATGTAGGCATCATCGTAGCGGCCTGCGGCGATCAAGCGGATGTATTCGGGAACGGGGGTATGGGCGGGGCAGGCCCATTGACAGTCTACTACTTTGTGAAAGTAATCCGGCGCGCCAATATCGGTCGGCTTCAATCCGTCTGCTCCTTCCGGGCGCCTGCCAGGCCTGCCGACATCGGATCGGCCACGCGGTCGCCTAGTAGGGGCGTGATTCTACGCTTGGCGGAGCAGAGTGAAAAGCGACTTTTTAATTGCCAAGACGGGAACTTTCGCCGGCCGGTGCAACGCAAACCATAGCGTAGTCATGGCCGGGGCTGCCTCTATATTCACCACCGGCGCAGCAGTCGGAGGCAATCCGGACGTCCGGGTCACATCTCCATGTCCGAATTGGGGTTATGCGCCGGCGGCGGCTCCTCGCTCAGTTCCGCCACCATGCAGTCCGTGGTCAGGATCAGCCCAGCGATCGAAGCGGCATTCTGCAGCGCCGAGCGCGTCACCTTGCACGGATCGAGCACGCCCATGGCGACCATGTCGCCGAACGCGCCCGTGGCCGCGTTATAGCCGAAGTCGCCCGCGCCCTCCAGCACGCGGTTGAGTATCACCGAAGGCTCGTCACCCGCGTTGGCGACTATCTGCCGCAGCGGCTCCTCCAGCGCGCGCAGCACAATCTTGATGCCCGCGTCCTGGTCCGGGTTGTCGCCGCGTAGCGCTCCGATCGCTGCCCGAGCGCGCAGCAGGGCAACGCCGCCGCCGGGGAGCACGCCCTCCTCGACCGCGGCATGAGTGGCGTGCAGCGCGTCCTCGACGCGCGACTTGCGCTCCTTCATCTCGGTCTCGGTCGCGGCGCCGACCTTGACCAGGGCGACGCCGCCCGCGAGCTTCGCCGCGCGCTCCTGCAGCTTGTCGCGGTCGTAGTCGCTCTTGACCTCCTTGATCTCGCGCCGGATCGCGGCGATGCGCGCCTCGATCGCTCCCGGCTCGCCCATGCCGCCGATGATGGTGGTGTCGTCCTTGTCCACCTCGATGCGCCGCGCCCGGCCGAGGTGATCGAGCTCGGCGCGCTCCAGCGTGAGCCCGAGTTCCTCCGCCACCACGCGGGCGCCGGTGAGCACCGCGATATCTTCGAGCATGGCCTTGCGCCGGTCGCCGAACCCGGGCGCCTTGACCGCGCAGGCCTTGAGCGCGCCGCGCAGGCTGTTGACCACCAGCATCGCCAAGGACTCGCCCTCCACGTCTTCGGCGACGATCAGCAGCGGCTTCGCCGCCTTGGCCACTTTCTCCAGCAGCGGCAGCAGATCGTGGATCGCGGAAATCTTCTTGTCGCACAGCAGCAGGTACGCGTCCTCCAGGACGCAGCGCTGTTTGTCCGCGACGTTGATGAAGTACGGCGACAGGAAACCGCGGTCGAACTGCATGCCCTCGACCAGCTCGAGTTCGCTCGCCAGGCCGCGCCCGTCCTCGACCGTGATCACGCCGTCCTTGCCCACCTTTTCCATTGCGTTGGCGATGATCTGGCCGATGCTGCTGTCGGAATTGGCCGATATGCTTGCCACCTGCATGATCTCGTTGCGCCCGCTGCAGGGCCGGGCCAGGCGCTTCAGCTCCGCCACCACCGCCTCGGTCGCGCGGTCGATGCCGCGCTTCAGGTCCATCGGGTTCATGCCCGCGGCGACGTATTTCATGCCCTCCAGCACGATCGCCTGCGCCAGCACCATGGCCGTGGTGGTGCCGTCTCCGGCCACTTCCGAGGTCTTGGATGCGACCTCGCGCACCATTTGCGCGCCCATGTTCTCGAACCGGTCCTTGAGTTCGATCTCCCTCGCCACGACGACGCCGGAGTTGATGATGGTGGGCGCGCCGTACGCGCGCTCCAGCATCACCGTGCGCGCCTTGGGCCCGAGGGTGACTTTCACCGCGTTGGCGAGCACCGCTACGCCACGCATGATCCTGGCGTGTGCGTCGTCGTGGAAAATCACCTGTTTCGCTGTCATCTGACCGTCTCCTTGGAGGCCGTTTCAGGATTGCCGAAACGGCCTCTGATTCAGGGGAGCATGAAGTTGACCCATCGTATCGGCGCCGCGGCTAGCCGCGCTGACGGGGCGTGCCGTTGCGGGAATGATGTCGGCCGTTGCTCCGGCGGCGCATGTGGTCCTTGATCTGGACGCCGGCGGCCTCGAATGCATCGCGCAGCGCGATATAGACATCCTCGCCGTGTTCGCGGTTGACCACGACCTCCGTGCCCGGCAGCGTGATATTGAGCCGCACCGAGAACTGCGCAGCTTGCTGCTTCGGCCGGTGCAGGACCTCGACGACCACATGACAGGTGAAAATGCGGGCGAATTCCCGGTCTAGC
>SCTX01000021.1 GCA_004298385.1 Betaproteobacteria bacterium
CGCGCCGGAAATAGGCGCGATTTCCATCCGTCGCAGACCGACGGCTCGCCCGGGAGCGACTGGCTGGCCGGGCACCGCGAGGCATACACTTCTGTTGGCTAGGAAAGGAAAGCAAGTCATGCACGGTTCGTATCGCATTCTGATCATGGGCGCCTCCTATGGCTCGCTGCTGTCGACCAAGCTGCTGCTCGCGGGCCATTCGGTCAAGCTCGCCTGCCTGCCCGCCGAGGCCGAACTGATCAACCGCGAAGGCACGCGGGTTCGCCTGCCGGTCAAGGGACACGAGGGCTTCGTGGAGATCGATTCGCGGCGGCTGCCAGGCAAGTTGTCGGCCGCTGCGCCGCAGGCGATCGATCCGGCGGCATTCGACCTGGTGGCCCTGGCCATGCAGGAGCCGCAATATCGATCGCCCGGCGTGCGCGAACTGCTGGCCGCGGTGGCCAAAGCGAAGCGGCCCTGCCTGTCGATCATGAACATGCCGCCGTTGCCCTACCTGGCGCGCATACCGGGCTTGTCGCCCCACGACTACCGGCACTGCTACACCGATGCCACGGTCTGGGACAGCTTCGATCCGGCGCTGCTGACGCTTTGCAGTCCCGATCCGCAGGCGTTTCGCCCGCCGGAGGAACCGGTCAACGTCCTGCAGGTCAGCCTGCCGACCAATTTCAAGGCGGCGCGCTTCGATTCGGATGCCCACACCGCCATGCTGCGCGAGTTGCAGGCCGGAATCGAAGCGGTGCGCTTCGACACCGGCCGCGGCACCGTCGAACTGCCCGTCAAGCTCAAGGTGCACGACTCCGTCTTCGTGCCGCTGGCGAAATGGTGCATGCTGCTCACGGGGAATTACCGCTGCGTGCACAAGGGCGAGGTGCGCTCGATCCGCGACGCCGTGCACGGCGATCTCGAGCGTTCGCGCGCCGTCTACGCCTGGGTGGGCAAGCTGTGCCAGGCGCTCGGCGCTGCCGAAAGCGACCTGGTGCCGTTCGAGAAATATGCCAGCGCCGCACTTGGGCTGACGAAACCCTCCTCCGCGGCGCGCGCCCTGTACGGCGGCGCACCGAACATCGAGCGGGTGGATTGCCTCGTGAAGAGCATCGCGGCGCGCAAGGGGATGCGATTGGACGAGGTGGACGAGGTCGTCGCCCTGGTCGACGCGCGACTCGAAGCCAACCGGCGGGCCGCCAAGACGGGTTGAGCGAATGCTCCGGGGCGGGATCGCGATCCTGTTTTTCGCGCTCAGCGGCAGCGCGGGCGCCGACTGGACGCCGGTGGCCGCCGACAACGGCATTTTTTCCGCTCACGCCGACCATTCGGAGCGTTTCGGCGCCGGCCGCGTGGTGTCTGCCGCGAACCGGCCGCGGCCGTGGGAAAACGTCGTCGAGGGCGGCATCGACGACGCCTACTGGAAATTCGCCTGCGGGGAGATCTAGCTCCCCGCTCGACGCGCCGAGACCTGGCCGCGCAGCTTGAAGCGCTGGATCTTGCCGGTGGCGGTCTTCGGCAGCTCGTTGATGAACTCGATCCAGCGCGGGTACTTGTAGGGCGCGAGCTTGTCCTTGACGTGCTGCTGCAACGCGCTCTTCAGCGCGTCGCTCGCCGTGTGCCCGGACTTCAGCACCACGTAGGCCTTCGGCTTGGTGAGCTGGTTGTCGTCGTCGTGCCCCACCACCGCGGCCTCGAGCACCGCCTCGTGCGAAATCAGCGCGCCCTCCACCTCCACCGGCGAG
>SCTX01000022.1 GCA_004298385.1 Betaproteobacteria bacterium
GAAGCGCAAGCGCGAGGTGCAGCGCATAAGCGCCGCCGCGCGTGGTTTCGTCGCTGCCCCAAAGCGCGACCAGGCGGCCTTTTTGCGCTTTCGCCTTTGCCACCACCGCGCGCAAGGTCCCGGCCTCGATCATTGAGCGGAACGCGGGCATGGCGCCCGGGATGGGTTCGGTTTGGATGGGAAGATCGGTCATCGTTTTTTGCCCATTGTGCCCATTGTGCCGTTGTGTGTTCAGCCGATGAAAGCGGCCGCCTGCCGGTACCATTCGACCAAATAGGGCGGGATGTACAAACCCAGCATCAGCACGATCGCCAGGTGCGCGAACACCGGCAGCAGCGCCGGCGGATGCGGCAGCCGGCGCAGGTTGGATTCGCCGAATACCATCGGCTGGACCTTGCCGAAGATCGCGGCAAACGCGACTCCCAGCGCCACCAACAGGAACGGCGTCGCCCAGGGGTGCTCGTGCATGGCGGTGGTGAGCACCATGAACTCGCTGGTGAACACCCCGAACGGCGGCATGCCGAGAATGGCGATGGTGCCCAGCGCCAACCCCCAACCGACGGTGGGGCTTTGCTCGATGAGCCCGCGGATGTCGGCCATGTTTTGCGTGCCGGTCTTTTGCGAGGCGTGGCCGACGGTGAAGAAAATCGCGCTCTTGGTGAGCGAGTGCACCGTCATGTGCAGCAGGCCGGCAAAAGCGGCGACCGGGCCGCCCATGCCGAAAGCAAACGTCATGATCCCCATGTGCTCGATCGAAGAGTAAGCGAACATGCGCTTGATGTCCTTCTGCCGCGACAGAAAGAACGCCGCCACCACCACCGACAGGAGACCGAAACCCATCATCAGGCCGCCGGAGAAATTGCGCCCGAGGGCGCCATCGACCAGCACCTTGCTGCGCACCACCGCATATAGCGCGACGTTGAGCAGCAGTCCCGAGAGCACCGCCGATACCGGTGTCGGGCCTTCGGCGTGCGCGTCGGGTAGCCAGTTGTGCAGCGGTACCAGGCCCACTTTAGTCCCGAACCCGACCAGCAGGAATACGAACGCGAGCGACAGCACCGTCGGTTCGAGCTGGTCGCGCACTTCGTACAGGTGCGTCCACAGGAGCGCGGTACCGCCCGCGCCCAGAACTTTCTCCGCGGCGAAATAAAGCAGGATGACGCCGAACAGCGCCTGCGCAATGCCGACCGAGCACAGGATGAAATACTTCCACGCCGCCTCCAGGCTCGCCGGCGTGCGGTACAGGCTCACCAGCAGCACGGTCGAGAGCGTCGCGCCCTCCAGCGCCACCCACAGGATGCCGATATTGTTCGACAGCAGGCACAGCAGCATGGTGAAGGAGAACAGTTGGTACATGCTGTGGTAGAGGCGCAGGCGCGCCGCATTCAGGCGCCCGTGGTGCTCCTCTATGCGCATGTAGGGACGGGAAAAAAGCGCCGTGGTGAAGCCGACGAACGCGGTGAGCGCGACCAGGAATACATTGAACGGGTCGACGAAGAACTGCTCCTCCAGCGCCGTCATCGGGCCGCCGGTAATGACGCGACGCGTGAGCGCCGCCGCGGCGACGAGGGTGATGAGGCTCATCAGCGCGTTCACCTCCGGCGCCCAGCGCTTGTGGCCGACGAGCGCCAGCAGCAGGCCGCCGAGCAGGGGAAAACCGAGGACGAGAGCGATTTCCATGCGACCCTAGTCGTCCTTCAGCTTTTCCATATGCCGGATGTCCAGGCTTTCGAACTGGTCGCGGATATGGAAAAAGAAAATGCCGAAGATGAACGTGCCGACGAGCACGTCGAGCGCCACGCCCAGCTCGACCACCAGCGGCATGCCGTAGGTCGCGCTGGTGGCCGCGAAGAACAGGCTATTCTCCATCGCCAGGAAACCGATCACCTGCGGCACCGCCTTGCGCCGCACGATCATCATCAGGAACGACAGCAGCATGCTCGCCATCGCGATCCCCAGAGTGGCGCGCGTCAGGCTGCTCGCCATCTCCGAGATCGGGGTGGCGAGCGCGAAAGCGAAGATCGCAAGACCGATGCCGATCAGCATCGTGGCCGGAATGTTGATCAGGGTCTCGATGTCCCAGCGTATCTGCAGCCGGTCGATCAGGCGATGCAGCACCCAAGGAATCAGCAGCACCTTCAGCACCAGAGTGAGTGCGGCGGAGAAATACAGATGACCTTGGCCGGTTGTGTACGCCACGATCAGCGTCGAGGCGGTAAGCGCGGCGCCTTGCCATGCGAACAACTTGATCAGTGTCAGCACGCGCCGCTGCGACAGCATGGCGAAGGCGAGCAGCAGCAGGAACGCCGCGAGCAGATTGACGAATTGGCTGGAAAGAGATTGATCCATGGCGTTCTCAGCCGAGCGTGAGGAAGTGGGTCAGCATGCCGAGCACGCCGAGCAGAAAAGCCGTGGACAGGAACTCGGGGGCGAGGAACAGGCGCAGCTTGCCGGCGCCGGCCTCGCGTTGCTGGAGACGCTGCTCGCCAAGCTGCGAGATCGGAAGAGCGTC
>SCTX01000023.1 GCA_004298385.1 Betaproteobacteria bacterium
CTCCAGTTGCTCCGGCGACATGTAGTAAGGCGAGCCGATGCTGGCCGTCTGCACGGATTGGGCTTTGCGCAGCAAGGCGGCGCCGAAATCGGCGATTTTCACGTCCGTGCCCTGCGCGATCATGATGTTGGCCGGTTTGATGTCGCGGTGGACGATGCCCTCGTTGAAAGCGTAGGCAAGCGCGCCGCAGCACTTGAAGCCGATCTGCAGCACGTCGGCGACGGGAAGCAGCGTGCCGGCGGCGACGTGCTGCGACAGGTCGCCGCCCGAGACCACTTCCATCGCGATGTGGCCCGAGTCCTCCTGCACCACTGCGTCGAGGATGCCGACGATATACGGATGCTTCAACTTGCCCGCGAGCGAGGCCTCGTTCAGAAACTGCGAGCGGTACACCGAGCCGAACTCGGGGTCCTTGAATACCTCGGGCTCGATTACCTTCAGCGCGACTTCCTTGCCGGAAAAGGTGTCCACGGCGAGATAGACCGTCCCGGTCGCGCCCTTGCCGAGCTGCTTGCGGATGTCGTACTTGCCGATCTGCAGGCTCAGATCCAATTCGAAGGGTTTTTCCATCAGGCTTCGTCCATCAGGCATGGTCCATTAGGCTTGATTCATCAGCATGGCGCCATTCTAACCTTTGCCATTCCCTTTGGGGTAAGACCGAGCTCACGCGAGCGGCGCTCCCACCGGTGCTATCAGTTCCGGCACCTAGCTGCGGGCGTTGTTGATTCGGGTGCTCCGAGGCCGGTGTTCGCATCCTGCGGTCGACTTAATCCGCGAACAAAGGGGAACGTGATCCAAGTCAAAGTCAGGGACGCATCGGCTGGTGGTACAATCTCCTCGCGAATTATCAAGTTGCTTGGCGTGCAAGAGGAGAACTGGACCATGAGCCCTACTCCGTTCGAGATCGGCATCGCCCTAGTCATGGTGGCCGTGATTATCGCCCTGCTCGTATGGTTTGTAAGAGATCAGGGAGCTAACTCGGAAAGGCGCATGACGCGCATGTTGATGCGTGCCGGCGTGGACCCCGGCGTCGCGGCGCGAGGCGATAAAGCGGCCATCATCAAAGACATCCGCAGCCGGTGCGGGAAATGTCGGGCCGAGGACCTGTGCGAACGATGGCTCGCCGGAAAAGTCGAAGGGGAAAATGCCTTCTGCCCCAACGCGCGGATATTCAGCGCTTTGACAAACAACAGGGGACTGAGCGAGACATCCCGGTCTTAGCCAGGCTGGCGTAAGGCCACGCATCCGCGCATAAGAATAGCGTCATGACCTCCCCGGATTGTGGGGCCGGGGCAGTCCTCGCAACTTATCCAACGCAGTAACAATCGCGCGGCTTGTCTCTACGCCAAGTCGGATTACCGACGTTACCTGGATACAGTTCTCGATGGCAAAGACACGCAGGCCATCAAGCGGTTGGATCGCCGGTCTCGCTTGCCAGCCGATGGAGCGGCGTCTACGGGCTCGGCGTGGGTCCCGTATAGGTCACGTTCTCCTGGGGCACGTGCCGCCACTTGGTGCCTTGGGCTTTCTCCTCGAGATGATGCGCCAATGTGCTGAAGCTTCGCGGTATCATCACGAACGCGGCGGCACATTCCGGCGGGAAGCCGAAGTCCAGGATAATCGCAGCGACGATTCCGTCGAGATTTGTCGGGATCGGGCGCCCTTTGATCCCGGCCAACTCGTTCTCGATGGCAACCAGGAGGCGGCAGTACACCCCAGCCACGCCATTTTCTTGTGCCACCTTGAGCAGCGCCGGCGCTCGCGGATCCTTGTTATGAGCAGGAATGCCGAAGCCGGGCATGCGCCCGCCCGATCGCAGCGCTTCCTCCACAATCCGTCCAGCCGCATTATTGATTGCGCCATCGTCAATTTCAGTTCCCGCAGCCCGGGCATCGCTCAGCGCCGCGATCATGTACCTAGCCAAAGGATCTCCCGCACCGCCGGTGATATCGCCGAACAACAAGATTCCGCCGGCGATAGCCGCGGCGGTGGAGGTGCCATAAGACGCAAAAGCGCGGCCGATCATGGCAGCCGGCGTAACCCCATGGTCAACACAGGCGGTTAACAGCGCGTCAAGGGTTCGCGCCTGTCCTCGGTTCGGCATCCGGC
>SCTX01000024.1 GCA_004298385.1 Betaproteobacteria bacterium
GCCCAGGCGCTCGATGCTCTCGCGCGGCAGTTGCAGAAAACGGCCGAAGATGCTCATCATGACCGATACATGGATGGCGCGGTTGAAGGTTTCACCGCTCTTTTCCTGCAATTGCACCAGCAAGCTCGCCGCGTCCGGATTGCGCACCACGCTTTCGCTTATACCCGATGCCGCCTCCTTTACCTTGGCGCTGTCGATCGCGCCGCCCACCTGCACGTCGTGGGTAATCTGCCTGAGCGCACTGGTCGTTTCCGCTATGGCGCTGCGCGCCCGCGGCAACTCGGCGTCGAGGCTCGCGGCCTCCTTGTACACCGTCGTACCGCGGATGCTGGCCGCCGTGCCTCCGGCGTGCCCCTCGATCTCGGACAAATCTTCTTTTTCCGGGTCGACGAACACCTTACTGCAAAACTTCTTCATCACCTCGAGCTGCTTCTCGTTCCTCAATATGAAACCCTGAAACACGAACGGGGTCTCGGTCCAGGGCCGATCGAGTTTCGACACGTACATGCCTAGCTGCAGTTCGTCGACGGGAATTTCCCTTAGCGGCATGTTCTTATTTGCCCTGCATAGTCCACACGCCGTCCCAGTCCGCTGGCGGCGCCGCGTTGCGGAAAATCTCGCAGCGTTCCAGATAGATCCGGGACGGCTCGTCCTTCGGATTGGCGGCCAGCGCATCGCGGAAGCTGCGCGCCGCGTCGCCCCACTCGCGCCTGCGATAACGCGAAAGACCCGTGGTGAAGGCCTCCAGTGCAGCGTCGCGGTGCGGGAAGGAGTCCTCGGTGTGATGCCCGATCGCCTCGTAAATGGCGACCGGCGTCTCCATGCCGCGCACCCGGATCAGGTCGATTTCGCGCACCGGGGTCTGCTCCTTCATGCGCGCGTAGGTCTGACTGCAGAACAGGATGGAGGTGCCATAGTATTTGTTCGCCTCCTCCAGCCGGTGGGCGATGTTCACGCGGTTGCCGATCACGGTGTATTCCAGCCGCTTGGGCGAGCCGATGTTGCCCGCCACCACCTGGCCGGTGCTGATGCCGACGCCGATCCTGATCGGTTCGCGCCCCCGCGCCGCCAGCCGGGCATTCAATTCGCGCAGGCCGGTCATCATCTTGTTGCCTACGGTCACCGCGTTGTCCGGGTCTTCCGCGTTTTGCAACACCGAACCGAACACCGCCATGATCATGTCGCCCATGTATTTGTCCAGCACACCGTCGTGGGCGAAAACGATGTCCACCATGTCGGTGAAGTATTCATTGAGCAAAGCCACCGTTTCCTGGGCGCCGAGGCGCTCCGAGATGGAGGTGAAGCCGCGGATATCGGAGAACAGCACGCTCACCTCGCGGCTGGTGCCGCCGAGCACGGCATCGCCGCTCTCGAGCAGTTGATCCATCACCGCTTTGCTCATGTAGCGCGACAGGGTGTTGCGCATGCGCTTCTCGCGCGTGATGTCCTCCATCATCAGCATGTAGCCGATCGGCTCGTCGCTGATGCTCAGGAGCGGCACGGTCGTGAGATCCACCGAAACCGCTTCCGCGCCGTTGACGAAAAGATCGGTATCCACCGCGATGTCGGTCTTGCCCGCGGCGCGCACCTTGTCCAGGCTGCTGTTCACCCAGGCGTTGCGTCCGGTAAAAAGCTCTCCGAGCGCGCGTCCCACAAGCTCGCGCTCCCCGCGGCGCAGGATGCGCATCGCCGATTCGTTGACCTTGCGCAGGACGCCGTCGGCATCGAGCGTGAGCACGGCATTGCTCATGCTGCGCAGGATCGATTCGTTGTAGTTGCGCTCGGCGCTGATCTCCTCGAACAACTGGGCGTTCTGGATCGACACCGCCGCTTCGGCGCAAAATGCGTGCAGCCGCCGCTCGTCGGCGGCGCCGAACGCGCCAAGCTTGCGGTTGAGGATCTCCATCACCCCGATCACGCGCGCGCCCTTGGCCACGATGGGCATGCACAGCATGTTTCGGGTCCGATAGCCGGTGCGCCGGTCGATTTCCGGATTGAAGCGCGCGTCCTTGTAAGCATCCGGAATATTGATCACGCTGCCCGAGGTGAAGCATTCCCCGGCAATGCCGGCGTTCGCGGGGAAGCGGATCTCCGAGCTGTCGATGCCACCCGCGACGTGGGAATACAATTCATCCCGCTTGGGATCGTACAAAAACAGGGCTCCTCGATCGGAGTCGAGCAGTTGCGTCGCCGCGGCCAGGATCTTGGCGAGCAGCGGTCCGAGACGGATTTCCGAGGCGATCGAGCTGACGACTTCGAGGAGCATTGCCTCCTCGCGCTGCGCTCGCTCGACTTTTTCGAATAGGCGCGCGTTCTCGAGCGCCGCGGCGGCCTGCCGCGACAGGCCCTCGAGCAGCCGCTGATCCTCGGCGTCGAAATCCCCGGCGCGCTTGTTCAATGCCTGGGTGACGCCGATCACTTCGCGGCTTTTGTTGCGGATGGGCACGCACACGATATTCCTGGTGCGGTAGCCGGTGCGCCGGTCGACCTCCTGGTTGAAGCGCGTGTTGTCATAGGCGTCCGCCGTGATGATTTCCGCCTCTCCGCTGGTGAATACCGAGCCGGCGATGCCGAGGTCGCTCGCAAAGCGGATCTCTCCCATCACGTTGCCTTGCATCACGCGCGAGTACAGCTCCTTGGTTTCGGGATCGTACAAGAACAAGGAGCTGCGATCGGCGTTCAGCGTCTCGGTGACCACCTCCATCAAGCGCGGGAACAACACGTCGAGCGAGAGGCTGTCGGACACCCGGTTGGCGATGTCGGCGATCGCCGAAGCGCGACGCGCCTGCTCGGCAATGCGCAAAAAGAGCTGCGCCTTCTCGGTTTCATTCAGCCCGCGCAGCAGCTTCTCGATCTCGGCCTGATTCAGGCGATGATCGAGGATGTCGCGGATGGTTTCAGTGCCGATTTGCATGGAGCCGTGGCGCCTTCACAACAAAGCAGCGGGTCGGATGCCCGCGCCGTCTCTATTTGTCTGACTCGGACGCCAGCTTGCGCATGGCCGCCCCCATCGATTCTCGCGCTTTGCTTACCCTACGCTGTGGCCGCTGCCGTTCCAGTCCGCCGGCCGCGTGGATTTCCCGCCGCCGCGCATGGCTGAAACTGTACTCTAAACCGGCCCGTTCAGACAAGCGCGACTGTTGGCGCGCGCAGCGCGCAATTCCGTTGGTGGCATGGCTCGGCAGGTAAGAATCCGACTATTACGCCGCCGGAATCTACCGTTTCTGATATTGCGTCGCGCCGAACAGCATCTCTTTCGCCTTGTCGTCCATTAGCGGTTTGCGCCTTTCGGCCAGCACCGCCAGGCCGCGCTGCACCGCCGGTCGCGCGGCGATGCCGTCGAACCATTTCCTGACGTGGGGATATTCGTCCATGTTCACGTCCTGCCTCTTGTAGGAGCGCAACCAGGGCATGATAGCCATGTCGGCGATGGTGTATTCGCCGCAGGCGATGAACTTGCTCTCGGCCAGCCGCCGGTCCATCACGCCGTAAAGCCGGTTCGCTTCCTTGGAGTAACGCTGCATGGCGTAGGGAATCTTCTCCGGCGCGTACGCCAGGAAATGGTGCGCCTGGCCCAGCATCGGCCCGACGCCGCCCATCTGGAACATCAGCCATTGCAGCGTCGCCCAGCGCTCGCGCATGTTCTCGGGCAGAAATTTTCCGGTCTTGGATGCGAGGTAGAGCAGCATCGCGCCCGACTCGAACATGGACATCGGCTTGCCGTCAGGACCGTCGGAATCGATCATCGCCGGCATTTTGTTGTTCGGGCTGATCTTGAGGAACTCGGGCTTGAACTGGTCGCCCGCGCCGATGTCGACAGGGTGTACGCAATAGGGCAAGCCCGTCTCTTCCAGCATGATATGAATTTTGTGGCCGTTGGGCGTGGGCCAGGTATACAAGTCAATCATTGCTTCACTCCTTTTTCGTCGGGGCGTTGTTTGCGGATGAGGTATTTGTGCATGCCCTCCAGCACCAGTTCGCCGCGCTGATTATGCACCGTGGCGCGCATCACGATCACGCCAGTCGTGCGCTGCGGCACGAGCTCGGTGATTTCCAGTGTCGAATAGAGCGTGTCACCCGCATACACGCCCTTGAGGAAACGGCTCGACTGCTCGATGAAACCGATGAGCGCATCCTCCACCTGGTGCGGCAACAATCCGGCTCCGGCCGCAGTCTGGATCAGCACCTGGAAGCCGTGCGCCAGCATATCGGGCATGCCGTGCGCGCGGCAGTATTCGCGGTCGTAATGCACCGGGTGGTTGTCGCCGCTCGCCGCCTGGAACGCGAGGAAATGCGCGTCGGTCATGGTGCGGCTGGGCAGCCGGAAAATTTCGCCGACGCGGAAATCCTCGAACCAGCGTTGTTCGGCCAGTTGGTGGGAACGCGGATCGAACGCAGCCATTGCGCGCGGGTGCAACTAGATCAGTTTGACCAGTTGCTTGCCGAAATTCTGGCCCTTCAGCAGGCCGACAAAGGCCTTGGGCGCGTTCTCCAGGCCCTGCGCTACGGTTTCGCGATATTTCAGCTTGCCCGAGGCCACCCAGCCGGCGAGTTCGCCCATTGCCGGCGGCCATAGAGTCATGCGGTCGCTGACGATGAAGCCCTGCACCTTGATGCGGTTGGTCAGGATCGCCTGGAAGGTCTTCACGCCGTAGGGCTCGGTCGCGTTGTACTGCGAGATCAGGCCGCACACGGCGATGCGCGAGAACGCGTTCGTGCGCCGCAACACCGCGTCCAGGATTTCGCCGCCGACGTTTTCGAAATAGCAGTCGATGCCATCGGGCGTGGCCGCCATCAGGTCCCGGTTCAGCCGGCCGGCCTGGTAATCGACGCAGGCATCGAAACCGAGCTCGTTCACCACGTGGTCGCACTTCGCTTGGCCGCCGGCGACGCCCACCGCGCGGCAGCCCTTCAACTTCGCGATCTGCCCCACCACGCTGCCCACCGCGCCCGCAGCCGCCGACACCACCACGGTCTCGCCCGCTTTCGGCTGGCAAATGTCGAGCAGTCCGACCCAGGCGGTGACGCCGGGCATGCCGACCACGCCCAGGTGGGCCGACATGGGAACGCGGCTCACATCGATCTTTCTCACGTCGGCGCCGTCCGAACAACCGTACTGCTGCCAGCCGTACATGCCGACCACGATATCTCCCGGCTTGAATTTCGGGCTCTTGGATTCGACCACTTCACCCACCGTGCCGCCGACCATCACCTGGTCGATCTCCTGCTTGGCGGCATAAGATTTGGCGTCGTTCATGCGCCCGCGCATATAGGGGTCGAGCGAGAGATAGTGGTTGCGCACCAGGATCTGCCCCTCCGCCGGTTTCGCGATGGCGGCGTTCACGATCTTGAAATTCTCCTCCGTCACCCAGCCCACGGGACGGCTGGCGAGCAGGACCTGCATGTTGTCAGTCATGGGGACCTCGTTAAATCGTCATGCGGAAGCGGCAGGCGGAAATTTCCATCCTACGATGCCTAGCCCGGACAAGCCGGAAGCACAAGGGTCGGCTCGCCTTGAATACTTACCTCTCGCGAAACGCCTGTTCTTCCCTGCTGTAATTGAGGTCCATCGTCGGGTCCTTCCGCCGGCGTAATCGGCGGTTTACATTGTATCACCCCGCACCCGACAAGCCGTGAGCAAACACGGTGTTTGCGGCCGGGAACAGGCCTCATCCGGCGCACCAGGGCGTGCGCGATGTTTTTTGCCACGCCGACATCGATCTGCTATCTTCGCTCTGATTTCAAACTGAGGAGAACTCGATGAGCGGACCACTGACAGGGGTGAAGGTGCTGGAAATCGCGGGGATCGGCCCGGGGCCGTTTTGCGGCATGCTGCTCGCCGACATGGGCGCGGACGTGCTGCGCGTGGATCGTCTGCAGGCGAGCGATCTGGGACTGCCGATGGAACCGAAGTTCGAAATCACGTCGCGCGGCCGGCGCTCGATCGCGCTCGATCTAAAGCGGCCCGAATCGATCCAGACGGTGCTCGCCCTGGCGGCCAGGGCCGACGCGCTGTTCGAGGGTTTCCGGCCGGGGGTCACCGAGCGCCTGGGCCTGGGCCCCGATGCCTGCCTCGCGCGCAATCCGCGTCTGGTCTACGGTCGCATCACCGGTTGGGGGCAGGACGGGCCTCTGGCGCAGGCCGCGGGCCACGACATCAATTACATCGCGCTGTCGGGCGCGCTGCACGCGATCGGGCGCAAGGGCGAGGCGCCGGTGCCGCCGCTCAACCTGGTCGGGGATTACGGCGGCGGCGGCATGTATTTGGCCTTCGGCATCGCCTGCGCGCTCTACGAGGCGCGCGCCTCGGGCAAGGGCCAGGTGATCGATGCCGCCATGTCCGACGGCGCGGCCAGCCTGATGGGGATTTTCTATGGCCGCATGGCGGCGGGAATTTGGCGCGATCAGCGCGGCGTCAACGTGCTCGACACCGGCGCGCCATGGTACAACGTGTACGAGACCGCCGACGGGAAACACGTGGCCATCGGCTCCATCGAGGGCCGCTTCTACGCCGAACTGCTCGAGCGGCTGAGTCTGGATCCCAAGACCCTGCCGGGACAGCACGAGCGCGAGCGCTGGCCCGAGCTGTGCGCCGCTTTCAGCGCCGCTTTCAAGAGCAAGACCAGGGACGAGTGGTGCCGGAAAATGGAAGGCACGGACGTGTGCTTCGCGCCGGTGCTCTCGCTCGCAGAGGCCCCGCGGCATGCGCACAACCGGGCGCGCGGCGCCTTCGTCGACATCAACGGCGTGACTCAGCCCGCGCCCGCGCCGCGTTATTCGCGCACCCCGGGGGCCGTCGCACGCGGCGCGCCGCGCCGCGGTGAAGGCGGAGCGCAGGCGCTCGCCGACTGGGGTTTCGACAAGGCCGAGATCGAGGGCTTTCGCGCGCGCGGCGCGTTGCTCGATGCTGCCTGACATCGGCCGCATCCCCGCCGGTCCGCCGAAACTCACGCGCCGCGCGGGCGACCCGCCAGCGCCAGATCGAGCGAGCGCTTCCACAGCCTTTGCCTGCGCGCGCGCGACATGGAGGCGTTGGCCGGGCTGGTCGAGGGAAGGCGCCGATAGCTCGGCGGCGCCGGCGCATCCCCGAGCGAAGGCAGCACGTATTTGCGATAGCAGGCCTCGGCCTTGGCGCCGTTGAAGAATACGTGCGCGATCCGCGGATGGGCGCGGTAGAAGGAAACGAAATCATTGGCGCTGATCGTGGCGTCGTCGATGTCCGAGTCCAGGCTGCCCTCGCGCGCGCACGACTCGAGCACGTCCCACAACGCGATCCCGCGCGCTTTCAGCGCCCCTGCCCTGGCCGCGTAAGGCAATGAGGGGACTGCGCCGGTAACTTCCCCGAGAATGTGCCAGAACAGATTCTGCGCGTGCGCGTAGTATTGCCCCGCCGCGAGCGAGGCCTTGCCGGGCATGCTCCCCAGGATCAGGACGCGCGCCCTTGCATCCGCGATCGGGGCAAAGCTCCTGACATGCGGCATGTCAAAGCGGTCCGGCGCGCAAACCGGGGGCGCGACGCTGTTTGCGTGACCGCGCATCGCGCCCCATCATGGATGCGTTCGCCTCCTGCGACCGAGGCATCATTCGGGCAACTGGTAGCGCCGCTCGCGAAACAGGCGCAGGCAGGCATCGGCAACCTCCGCGTCGTAGAGGCGGCCGCGGCCGCGCTCGATCTCGGACAACGCCGCTTCGATACCGAGCCCCACGCGGTAGGGCCGGTGCGAGGACATTGCCTCGATTACGTCCGCCACCGCCATGATGCGCGCATCGAGCAGGATCGCCTCGCCCTTGAGCCCCTGCGGATAGCCGCTGCCGTCCATGCGCTCGTGGTGCTGCAGCGCGACCTCGGCCACCGGCCAGGGAAACTCCACCTCCTTCAGCACGTCGTAGCTCGCCTGGGCGTGCCCCTGGACCAATTGGAACTCGACTATGCTGAGTTTTCCGGGTTTGGACAGAATCTCCGACGGGACCCTGATCTTGCCGACGTCGTGCAGATAACCCGCGACGCGCAGCCCCTCCTGCCGGCGTGCGTCGAAGCCGAGTTCGACCGCCATGGCGAAGGCGATTTCACCTACGCGCCGCTGGTGGCCGGCGGTGTAGGGATCGCGCATTTCGCCCAGGGTCGTGACCACCCGCACCGTGCTCATGAACGCGTTTTCGAGTTGCGCGACATAACGCTGGATCTCCTCTTCCGCGCGTTTTTTCTCGGAGATGTCCTGCAGCACGCCGACGATGGCCGGCCGGTCGTCGACGCGCGCCTGCAGGCCTTGCGCGCCTATCGTCACCTCGCTGCCATCCTTGCGCCGCGCCCGGAATTCCAGCTTGACGACGGGCGCCTCGCCGGTTAGGAGGCGCCGGATCTCTCGCTCCACCGCCGGCAGGTCCTCGTCCGCGATCAGCGCTTTTAGCGATGCCCCGACGAGCGCTCCCGGCTCGTAGCCGAGGATTTCCTCGGCGCGCGGGTTGGTGTAGAGCACCCGCTCCCCGTCGATCATAAAGATGCCGACCAGCGACTGCTCGACCAGGCTGCGGAAGCGCCGTTCCGAATCGAGCAACGCCCGCTCGGCCCGCTTGCGCTCGGTGATGTCGCGGAATATGCCCAGCATCGCCTCCCGGCCGCCAAAATGAATGCGGGCGGCCTTGATGTCGGCGTAGAATACCGACCCGTCCTTGCGCATTACCGGAATGTCCGCGGCCAGTTGGATCTCGCCGCGCAGCAATCTTTCGAACTGCTCTATCGCGCGCGGCAGGTCCTGCTCGCGTTGCATCTCCGGGATACCCATGCGGACGAGCTCATCGAGCGTGCAATCCAGCATCCGGCAAATTTCCGGATTTCCGGCGAGAAACTTGTGGGTTTCCGCGTCCGCGACCAAAACGCCGTCGAGCGCCCCTTCGAATATCGCGCGCAGTCTTTCCCTCGACTCGCGCAGTGCCTGCTCCACCCGCTTGCGCTTGGTGATGTCGGTGCCGACGCCGCGGTAGCCCTGGAACGCGCCGGAGGCATCGAACACCGGATCGCCGCTGATCAAGATATAGCGCTCGATGCCGTCGGCGCCCGTGCGCGAGAACTCGAAATCGCGGAACGGCCGGTGGGCATCGAGCACTAGCCGGTGCGCCTGCCAGCCGGATTCGTCGGGCGAAAGATACGGCACTTCCCAGCGGCGCTCGCCGATTTGCGTGGCCCGGTGGACCGAGGACACCGCGCGGGACGTGGCGGACCCGCCGCGCTGCGTGAGCCGGTGCTCGGCATCGCTTTCCCAGTAGAAGTCCGAGGACATTTCGGTCAGGCTGCGAAAGCGCGCCTCGCTCTCCGCCAGCTTGCGGTTCGCCGCCTCCAGTAGCGCTATCTTGTCCTCGAGCTTGCGCGCAAGCGCCGATTCGTGCAGAGCGAGGAAAGCGATGTCGTCCAGCGGCGCGGCCGGGGCGGGCGCGGCGCGGCCGGCCCACTGCTGCAGCACCGCGCGCAGTTCCCGCAGAAACACCTTCACTTCCAGCGGCTTGATGAGATAGCGCACTGCGCCCAGCGCCACCCCGAATTGCTCGTCCTCCGGGC
>SCTX01000025.1 GCA_004298385.1 Betaproteobacteria bacterium
TGATGGGCCGGCACGCCGGCCCATCACCACCGCCAGGTACACCCCGGGCAGCGCGGCATTGTCCAGGTTCGCGCCCATGAACGCCTGGACGACAAAACGTGCCGCCGACGGATAACCCGGCGTGTGGTCGTTGCCGACGAGATCGTTGTCTATGGTTTTCGGTATATGGATACAGCGCAGCGGGTAATTCGCGCGCCGGGCTTCTTCGCTGACGATGCGGACCGTGTCGGAGGAATCATTGCCGCCGATGTAGAAGAAGTAGCCGATGCCATGCGCCTTGAGCACCTTGAAGATCTCGTGACAGTAGCGCAGATCGGGTTTATCGCGCGTGGAGCCGAGCGCGGACGCCGGCGTGTTGGCCACCATCTCGATGTTGTGGCTGGTTTCCTGGGTGAGGTCGAGGAACTCCTCCTTTATGATTCCGGATACACCGTGATAAGCGCCGTAGACCAGCTCGACGTTGCGGAACTTGCGCGCTTCCAGGACCACTCCCGCCATCGACTGGTTGATGACTGCGGTCGGACCGCCACCCTGAGCGACTAACACCTTCCCGTGCGGCATAATCAGGCGGCTCCCTTGAATTGATAAGATTCCCTGGACTACTTCTAAGCATCTCGCCCCAAAAGGCGGCGAAATCCAGCCATTGGCAACTCGGTTTCCATTATATACGGCGTCTCAAATGTAGTCGCCTGCCAGCAACGACCATTGCGCGCTCTGCGCGCCAACCTTGTTTTTGGTACGGATAGAACCCATCCGTACCAAAAACAAGGTTATAGATAAAAGCAAAGGCGGTTTGGGGTTGCCTTTATTCAAGATCGTCGATTGCGCACGGATGGCTTTTCATCCGTGCGCAATCGAGGATCCGCGCGGACGGCTTCTCGTCCGCGCAAAATCGTAACTCTGCAACAGCGGGGGAGGCGCGATTCAAGTCGCCGCGCGCAAATGCAAAAATTGGCCGTCCCTGCCCCTGTTCCTGAGTGCGCGCGGCCTGTTACAATTTGGCGTTTTCAAAAAACTGACGGCCCGGCGGTCGCGGCCGATTTTTCTCGGGGAGAGGCACTATGAATGCAGGACTCTGGTTTGCACTTGCGTGCGGCGTATTCGCGCTGCTCTACGGCGGCTGGTCGATCCAATGGATATTGGCGCAGCCGGCCGGCAACGAGCGCATGCGTGAAATTGCGGCGGCGATTCAGGAAGGCGCTTCCGCCTACCTGAACAAGCAGTACACCACCATCGCCGTGGTCGGCGTCGTCCTCGCGATACTCATCGGGGCTTTCCTGGGAGCGGCGACAGCGGCGGGGTTCGTGATCGGCGCGCTGCTGTCGGGGGCGACCGGGTTCATCGGCATGAACGTATCGGTGCGCGCCAATGTGCGCACCGCCGAAGCCGCGCGCAGCGGCCTGAATGAAGCGCTCACCGTCGCCTTTCGCGGCGGCGCCATCACCGGCCTCCTGGTGGTCGGCCTGGGGCTGCTCGGCGTGACCGGTTTCTATGTCTATCTGACCGCCAACGCGGCCGGCGCCGGCCTGCCCTTGAGCGATGTGATCAAGCCGCTGATCGGGCTTGGCTTCGGCGGCTCGCTCATCTCCATCTTTGCCCGTCTTGGCGGCGGCATATTCACCAAGGGCGCCGACGTTGGCGCCGACCTGGTGGGCAAGGTCGAGGCCGGCATCCCCGAGGACGACCCGCGCAACCCGGCGGTGATCGCGGACAACGTCGGCGACAACGTCGGCGACTGCGCCGGCATGGCGGCCGACCTGTTCGAAACCTACGCCGTGACCATCATCGCCACCATGCTGCTGGCCGCGCTGACGATCAAGACCACCTCGGCCAACGCGGTGATCTACCCGCTGGTGCTCGGCGGCTTCTCCATCATCGCCTCGGTCATCGGCTGCATGTTCGTGAAAGTCACGCCGGGCAAGAAAATCATGAACGCCCTGTACAAAGGCCTGATCGTCGCCGGCGTGCTCGCGCTCATCGCCTTCTACCCGCTCACCGACTGGATGATGGGTGATATCGTCAAGAACGCCACCTTCGAAATCAACGGCGCGGCGAGAAATATCACCGTTCTGCACCTGTATGGTGCTGCGGTGGTCGGGCTGGTGCTGACCGCGCTGATGGTGATCATCACCGAGTACTACACCGCCACCGAGTTCTCTCCGGTGCGGCACATCGCGCAGGCCTCGACCACCGGGCACGGCACCAACATCATCGCCGGCCTGGGCGTGTCGATGCGCGCCACCGCGCTGCCGGTGCTGGCGGTATGCGCCTCGATCTACCTCGCCTACGCCTGGGCAGGCCTGTACGGCATCGCCATCGCCGCGACCTCCATGCTGTCCATGACCGGCATCATCGTCGCCCTGGACGCCTACGGCCCGATCACCGACAACGCCGGCGGCATTGCCGAAATGAGCCACCTGCCAGACTCGGTGCGCGCCATCACCGATCCGCTGGACGCGGTGGGCAACACCACCAAGGCGGTGACCAAGGGCTACGCCATCGGTTCCGCCGGCCTGGCGGCGCTGGTGCTGTTTGCGGATTACACCCACGCTCTGGAGCATTCGGGCAAGGTCATCAACTTCGATCTGTCCAACCATATGGTAATCATCGGCCTGTTCATCGGCGGTCTGGTTCCTTACCTCTTTGGCGCCATGGCGATGGAAGCGGTGGGCCGCGCCGCCGGTTCGGTGGTGGTGGAAGTGCGCCGCCAGTTCAAGGAGATCCCGGGCATTATGGAAGGCACGGCCAAGCCGGACTACTCCAAGGCGGTGGGCATGCTCACCGTGGCCGCGATCAAGGAGATGATGGTGCCTTCGTTGCTGCCGGTGCTGGTGCCGATCATCGTCGGCGTCGTGCTCGGGCCGCAGGCCCTGGGCGGCGTGCTCATGGGATCCATCGTCACCGGCCTGTTCGTTGCGATCTCCATGACCACCGGCGGCGGCGCCTGGGACAACGCCAAGAAATATATCGAAGACGGCCACCACGGCGGCAAGGGATCGGATACGCACAAGGCGGCCGTTACCGGCGACACCGTGGGCGACCCGTACAAGGACACGGCGGGCCCGGCGGTGAACCCGCTGATCAAGATCATCAACATCGTGGCGCTGCTGGTGGTGCCGCTGCTGTAAGGACCGATGGAAGACCGTCCGAAGGGCAGCGTTCGCGCTGCCCTTTTTTGTTTGCTGAAAGCGCTGTGCGGGCCGGCACTCGCGCTGGTTGCCGGACTCGCGCTGGCGCAGCCCGCGCCTGAGCCCGCTTCAGGCCACGATCCCAAGCCGCTCGTCAGCGCGCAGCGCTACATGCTCGCGGCCGCGCACCCGCTCGCGGTCGAAGCGGGTTACGACGTGTTGCGCCGCGGCGGCGCGGCCATCGACGCCGCCGTGGCGGTGCAGATGGTGCTCAATCTGGTGGAGCCGCAGTCCTCCGGCATCGGCGGCGGCGCCTTCATCCTGCACTACTCGGCGGGCGATTCGAAACTCGCCGCCTACGATGGGCGCGAGACCGCGCCGGCTGCCGCGCGCTTTGATCGCTTCATCGGCGCCGACGGCCAGCCGCAGAGATTTCTGGACGCGGTGGTCGGCGGAAAATCCGTCGGCACGCCGGGGGTGCTGCGTGCATTGGAACTCGTGCATGCCAAGTACGGCAAGCTGCCTTGGGCGGAATTGTTCCAGCCAGCCATCCGGCTCGCGACCGAGGGATTTCCGCTGTCGCCGCGCCTGCACCGCCTGCTCGATTGGGTGCGGCGCCTTCCCGGTCGCGACCAGGCGATGCGGCGCATGTACTACCAGGACGACGACACGCCGAAGCCCATCGGCGCGTTGCTGAAGAATCCGGAACTCGCCGAGACGCTGCGCACGATTGCGGCGCGGGGCGCGAACGCGTTCTACACCGGGGAGATCGCCCGCGACATCGCCGGCAAGGTCAGGGCCGCGATAAACCCCGGCGACTTGAGCGAAACCGATCTGGCGCAGTACCGGGCGAAGGAACGCGAGCCGGTTTGCGCGCCGTACCGGCAATGGAAAGTCTGCGGCATGCCGCCGCCCAGTTCCGGCGGCGTCGCCGTGCTGCAGGTCCTCGGAATACTGCAATACCTTGCACCGGACAGGCTGCCATCTGAGGCCATAGCCGCCGCGCATCTCATCGCTGAAGCCGAACGGCTCGCCTACGCCGACCGCGAGCGCTATCTCGCCGATGCGGATTTCGTTCCGGTCCCTGTGGCGGGACTGCTGGCGCCGGAATACCTGGCCCGGCGCGCCGCCCTGGTCCAAGCCAATCGGTCGCTCGACCGCGCCCAGCCTGGTTCTCCGCCCGGTACACCTCTCGCAAAACTGGCCGATGGCGCAGCGCCCGAACTCGACTCGACCAGCCATCTGTCCATCGCCGATGCCGAGGGCAACGCTGTCGCCATGACCAGTTCGATCGAGTTCGCCTTCGGCAGCCAGCAGATGGTGCGCGGTTTCCTGCTCAACAACCAGCTCACCGATTTTTCCTTCGTCGCCGAACAGGAGGGAAAGCCGGTAGCCAACCGCATCGAGCCGGGCAAACGCCCGCGCAGCGCCATGGCGCCGACCATGGTGTTCGACCGCGACGGC
>SCTX01000026.1 GCA_004298385.1 Betaproteobacteria bacterium
GGAGAAGCGCACCGGCAAGCCCGCGGCGTTCATCGAGACCGACCTGGTGGATCCGCGCTATTTCTCCGCGGCCAACGTCAAGACCCGGCTCGATAGCTACTTCCAGATGATCGAACAAAAGCGCGCGACCGGGCATTGAGGGAGCCGCCGACTAGCGGCATCGGATTTCAGTCTCTCCACAATCGATCTGGCGCGGCAGCACACGGTGCTCCACAATGAGATAGTCAGCGATACGCATGTTCCTCGCTGCTTTTCGGTCTGGGCCTTGAAGCAAATCGCGGCCGTTGCTGCTGTGGCGAACGTCCGAGGCGCAGACCCTCCCTAATGGCCGCTAGCTTGCCGCCCCTACATAGGCCGAGACCACCTCCGGTGTCCGCATCACCTCCTTCGGTTCGCCGACTGCTATTACCTGTCCGAAGCACAGTGCAACGAGGCGGTCAGCCAGGTCGGTGATGAGCTCGAGGTCGTGCTCGATCCATAGCATGGCGAGATGCCGCTCATACCTCAGGCGGAGGAGAAAGCGAGCCATGTTTTCTTTCTCCTCCCGCGTCAGTCCCGTGGAGGGTTCGTCGAGGAGCAGCACCTGCGGGTTAGGGACCAGTGCCCGGCCTAGGTCCACTAGTTTTTGCACGCCATACGGCAGCGTCCGCACCACCTTGTCCCGGTAGCGTTCCAGCTCCAGGAAGTCGATTACTTCCTCCACCTTCTCGAGCACGCGCGCCTCTTCACGCCGCGCCCAGCCGAACGGCAACACCCCCGCAAACCAGGGGTATTTCAACATCATATGCGCCCCCAGCATCATTGTTTCGACCACCGTGAAGTGCCCGAACGCCTGCGGCAGCTGGAACGTGCGCGCAACACCCATATGGGCGATCTGCGAAGGCGCCTTTCCCGTTACGTCCTTGCCGTCGATAACGACGTGTCCACTGCTCGGCTTGGCCACCCCCGTGATCGCGTTGATGAGCGTCGTCTTGCCCGCCCCGTTCGGCCCGATGAGCCCGACAAGATAGGGGGTGGGCACATCCACCGTCACGTTGTCCAGGGCAAGCAGGCCTCCGAATTTCACCGTGACGTCCGCGACTTGCAGGCTCGGTTGAGAGGGCTCCGTGATTCCCGTGATCATCCCCACCACCTGCGCTTTCGCCGGTATTGCTTCACATCACGGAAGCTCTTGCTGCGTTCGTCCGAACGTCCGAGATAGAACTCCATGACGTCGCCGTGGCCCAGGAGCTTCTCTGACGATCCTTCGAACACGATGCGGCCCGATTCGATGATGTAACCAATGTCAGCGAGTTCGAGCGCTGCCCGCGCGTTCTGTTCGACGAGCAGAATGGCGATGCCGCGCTCCTCGTTAAGCTTGCGCACGAGTCGAAACAGATCGGTCGCGATCTTCGGGGCCAACCCGAGCGAGAGTTCATCGATCAGCATGAGAGATGGCTTGCAACAGAGAGCCGCACCTAGGGCAAGCATCTGGCGCTCGCCGCCACTCAGCAGCACGGCACGGACGTCGCGCCGCTGCCAGAGCTGCGGAAACATATCCCACACCCCCTGCATCTCGGCCTTCTCCACCGGAAAGCCGCTCGCCCGCAGATTCTCTTTCACCGTAAGCGTGTCGAAGATCTTCACGCGCTCGGGTACGGCGACGATTCCCATGCGGACCGTTTCCTCCGGCGGCATCCCGCGGATGTCCCGGCCCATGTAGGCGATTTCGCCGTCCCTGATGGTGGCAACCTCCGCCGCCGTGAAACCCCCGATCGCCCGCAGGACGGTAGTCTTGCCCGCCCCGTTCGGCCCGATGAGCGTGACCATCTTGCCCCGCGGCACGTTCAGGGAAACACCCTGCACGGCCGTGGCCACCCTGTGATATACCACCTCCAGCCGTTCCACCCGGAGAAGGAGATCGGGTGTTAGCGCCGGTACCGTCGTGGGCATGGCGCCGTCGAGCGTCATCGCCGCTTCTCCTCGAGCGGCTGGAAGCGGAACGGCCACAGGACGAAAAAGCGGCGGATGCGTTCCCAGAGCCCGATGAGCCCTTCAGGTTCCAGTAGCAGGAAGATCAGCATCAGGAAGGCGAACACCCCCAGGCGCACCGCCGAGAAATAGATGAGGAACTGCGATGGTGCATTAAAAGTATCGAGCACCCACTCCAGACCGTAGGGAATCAGCACGACAAACGCCGCTCCGAGCACCGCCCCCGCGATGGAACCCATCCCGCCGATGATGATCATCGCCAGGTACTGCACGCTCACTTCAACCGTAAACGCCTCGGGATTCACCGAATGGTGATAAAAACCGAATAACATGCCCGCGAGCGACGCGAGCGAAGCCCCGACCGCAAAGGCGATGAGCTTGTAGTGGGCCACGTCGATGCCCATCACTTCCGTCATCAGTTCGTGTTCGCGCAGAGCCTGCCATGCCCTTCCCGCCTTCGTGTGCGCGAGGCCGGTGGCCGCGACAATCACGACGACTGTCACCGAAAGCAGCAGGTAATACCAGGAACGCTCCGAACTCACCGTCATGAACAGCAGGTCCAGCGCGGAAAGCTTGATATCGATGCCCGTTTTCAGCGTTTGCTGCAGGTATTCGATGTAGCGTAGCCCTAGATACTGGATGACGAAAAAAGCAGCCAGCGTTGCCAGGGTCACGTAGAGCCCGCGCACGCGCAGAGCAGGCCAGCCCACGATCACTCCCACCGCGGCGCCCGCAATCATCGCCGCCGGCGCGGCGATCCAGAAGTTGGCCCAGATCGCTCCAATATGGATGGCTATCGCCCCGGCGACGAATTCTCCCACGAGAAGAAAACCCGCCTGCCCGAGATTGACCTGGCCGGCATACCCCGTGGTGATATTGATGCCGATCGCGCCAATGCACGCGATGAACACCAGATTCAGCAGCGACAGGTAGTACGTGTCGAACACGAACGGCACAATTGCCGCCGCCACCAGCGCGGCGATCGCCACCCAGCGCCGGAACGGCGTGGCAAGAAGCTCCAGGCGCGCCGGATAGCTCGTCTTAAGAAAGGGACTCGATGAAACGATCTCGTCCCTCCTATACCCGTTCGAGTTCTTCCGGCGTGCCCAGCAGACCCCAGGGTCGCCAGATGAGCACCGCCAACAGCACCATGTACGGGACAACGGTCGCAAGGCGGGGATCGGTTTGCACCACCCACGCCTCAACACCCCCAAGGAGCACTGCCGCTAGCGCCGCGCCGAGCACTGAATCGAGCCCGCCAACCAGGGCGACCACTAGGCCCCGCAGCGCAGCGCTTCCCAGCGCCATCGTTACTCCTTGCCGCGCGCCCAGCAGCAGCGCCACCACGTAGCCCAGCAGGGCCGCAATTACGAAGCTCGCCAACAAGACCATCATCACGGGGATGCCACGCTGGCGCGCCAGCAGGTTCTCGTCGGCCGTGGCCGCCAGCCACAGCCCCACACGGGTATAACGATAGACGACGCCGAAGAGGATGCCGGCGCCAAGCGCCGCCATCCACATGATCGCCTGGTCACTGCTTACCAGGCGATCCCCGAGCGTGAAGCTGGCGCTCGGAAGGTTCAGGTTGCGAATCTCCACCTTCCAGATGATCGTGACGATGGACTCAAGCATGAACCCGATCGCCACCGTGGTCAGGATGCCCACGTAGGTCGGCCGGCCAAGGATCGGCAGGATCCCCACATAGAAGGTGAGCGCCCCCAGGGCCGCGGCGGCCAGGGCTCCTGCCGCGAGCGCTACCACCAGCGGCGCGTGGCTGGCCACCGTCACGGTCAGATAGGCAGTAGCCAGGATCACGCCGGGGAGGGCGAAGTTGAGAATGCGCGTTCCCTTATAGACCGTGACAATGCCGAGGCCGAGCAGGAAGTTGATGCTGGCGAGGGTCGCTACATCGATTGCGAGATTCACGACATGGTTCTCATGGTCATTTCACCAAGTGCAATTCACCGCCCCGGCAGAACCTCAGCCAGTCCGGAAAAGCGCGCGTGATTTCCCTCTCGACACGCTCTTCACGACTTTTTCACTGGATAAAATTCATCGCCTGGACAGAACTTCAGCCATTCCGGCAAGATGCGCGTGATGTCCTTCTTCCCGGCCTCCGCCTGGTACATGGTGAAGTAGCGGCAGCCGTAATGATCATTCTTCGTCCACGTGATCGGCCCACCGCTGAGACCGCGCGAATCGATCGTGAAGTTGTTGCTCATGATCTGCGCCAGCCTGGGCTTGTCGCACGGGAAGCCGCACTCTTTGAGCGCCTTTTCCGCGGCGATGCCCATGACCCAACCGCGGGTGGTACCCACGGAGATCGACGAAGGCGTACCGTACTTCTTCGCCGCGCCCAGTAGTTTCGCCATCTCGGGAACCTTGGCCGCCGCCTCCGGGTCGTGCGGGGAAAGAAAGGCCGAGGCGCCCCACACCTGGCCGCCTGCCTGGTCGACCAGGTATTCCGGCGTTGCCTCGAACGACCAGAGCGTCTTTCCCTTGTAGCCAAGCGCGCGCACACCCTTGGTCATGGCGACGCCATGCGAGGCGATCGTATAGATCCAAATGGACGTGGGGTCGTCCTTGATGAGCTGCTGGGCATACGGGGAAAAGTCGGCCGTCTTCAGGGGGGCGGTAATGTACTTGCTCGCCGGCTTGATCTTTGTCTTCTCGGCGAAGCCCTTCAGACGCCGTCCGCACACCGCCTCCGCCGCGGGCGCTTCGTGGATGTAGCAGCCGATGCTCATATTGGTGAGGTTCATCTTCTCGAAGGTCCGCTCCGTGAGCCTCACCATCGTGTCCGTCGCGGTTTCGAAGACGTTGCCCATGGTGAAGATCAACGGGTCCGCCGGCGGATACGCGTCGAGGCGGGAGCTGTGCCCGGTAATCACTGGCGTGTTGGATGCGCGCGCTACCTCGAAGATCGACGGCATGGTCGCCTCGATGCTCATGCCCATCAAAATCAGGACCTTATCCCGTTCCACCAGCTTGCGCGCGGCGGCGGCGCCCTTGGCGGCATCAAGGCCGTAATCCTCGATCTTGAGGCTGATCGGATGGCCATCGATGCCGCCGCGGTCGTTGAGAGCCTTCACATACAGATCGAAGCCGATGGCCTCGGGATAATACGTGTCCTTCGCAGGCCCGGCGGCATCCGTCATCCAACCCAACGCGTAGGGTTCCTTCGTTTCGGCGGCGTCGGCCCTACCGCCGGCCGCAAGGCCGAATGCGGCGGGAATAGCGATCGAGAGAACCAACAGTAGTTTATGCATAGCTAACCCCCTTCTCCTGGTGAAGCGCAGCTTCCTGCGCGATATGGTTGAGCTCCTCTGCCTCGTCCCGGTACATCCCCTCAATGAGTTCGATAAACATGGCATGGAAGTGCGCGCGCTTGATCTTGCGAGTAGGCGTGGTGTCCCCATACTCCGGGTCAAGCTCCCGTGGGATAACCTCGAACTTTTTCACCTGCTCCACGCGCGCCAGATGCCGGTTCGCTTCCTGGATAGCGGCGTCAATGAGCGCTGCAACGCGGGGATGGGATGCCAGGCTCGCGTAGTCCGTGTAGGTAATTCCCTGCATCTGTGCCCACGTGGTCACGCAGTCGTAGTCGATCTCCACCAGCATCGCCGGAAATTTCCGGCCATCGGCAATCAACACGGCCTCGCTCACGTAGGGAGAGGCTCTCACCAGGTTCTCGATCTCGCTGGGGGTGATGTTCTTGCCCCCGGCAGTCACCATAATGTCCTGCTTGCGATCGATGAGCCGCAGCGACCCATCCGGCAGGAACCTGCCCACGTCTCCCGTGTGCAGCCAGCCTTCGGCATCGATCTTTTCGCTGGTCCCTCCGGTCAGATATCCCTTGAACACCCCGAGGCTACGGACCACGATCTCTCCATCCTCGGCCAACCGAACCTCCGTGTTCGGGCACGGCTGGCCGACCGAGGCCGAGTTGGCGAAACTCGTTTGCTGAACCGTCATGTAGGCGGCTTCCGTGGCGCCGTAAAGGTTGCGCATGTCCACCCCCCAGATCTGCCACAGCGTCTGCACCGCCGGGGGAATGGCGGCGCCGGCCGTAAACGCCACCTGGCAACGGTGAAGGCCGAGCTTCAACAGAATGTGGCGGAACGAGATCCAGCGGGCAAGCTGGTAGAGAACTTCCCACAGCAAGGGCTTCTTCCCCGCGCGCCGCCGTTCCAGCCACCGCCGGCCGATGGCCATCGCAGTCCTGTGCACCTGCCGCTTTATCCAGATGCTGCGGTCGAGTTCCCCCAGCACCCGGCTCGCCATCTTCTCCCAGATCCGGGGTACGCCGTGGAACATGGTCGGCTGCACTTCGTAGAGCGTCTCGCTCAGCAGTTCCGGCGATTCCCCGATGTGGATCACCTGCCACGTGACGAGCGGTGAGTAGAGCGAGAAGATGCGTTCGAAGGCGTGGGCCAGGGGCAGATGGCAGACAATCGCGTGCTCTTCGCGAGTTGTCTCGGGAAACATCCGGATGAAGGTCAGGCCGCCCCCTACCAGGTAGTTGCGGTGCGAAATGACTGCGGCTTTCGGCGGGCCTGTCGTCCCCGATGTGTAAACCAGGATAGCAGTATCGTCGCTCGCCCCGGCATCGATTTGCTCGTCGAACTTTCCGGGCTCCCGCGCGAGGCGCTCTTCCCCCATCCGCAGCAGTTCATCGAAGGACTTCAACCGCCGGTCGTTGTAAAGGAAGGTGCCCCGGGTATCAAAGACGATGACCGCCTCCACTTCGGGGAGGTCCTCTTCGATGGCGAGGAACTTGTCCACATATTCCTGGTTCTCCGCGACGAAAAAACGGGCGCCGCCGGTTTTCACCTGGTACTTCAGTTCATCGGACGAGCACGTCGTATAGATGCCGAATGACACCGCGCCGGCCGAAAGAATCGCGTAATCGGTAGCAAACCATTCCCAGCACGGATCGCCCATGATCGCCACGCGCTCGCCTCGCTGCAGTCCGAGCGCCCGTAGCCCCGCGAATATCTTCCGCACCCGTTCGAGCAGATCGGCCCAGGTAATCTCGCGGTAAATTCCCAGCTCCTTCGCCCGGATCGCCACGAGGTCCGGGGTGAGGCGCGCACGCTCCCGCAATACCTGCGGGATAGTACCCGTTTCGGCCAGCGCCTGAACCTGGACAAGCGCCTGGGTGACACGGGTTGCCGATGGTTGGCGGAGTCTGGGGTTCACGATTTTCACTTGCAGCTTACAGCAAAGATAGGGCCGCTCTCTCTATATATATATGCCAACCGGCGAGCAAGAGCGGAGGTAGGGTGGCTCTATATACCAACGGATAAGTATAATGTCAATGGCTTTTGCAACGCGTTCTCCGCCGTTTGGTTGGCGCCGCCGCTCGGGAGCAGTGCCCAAGAAAAACGGACCGCGCCGAGCATGGCCGACAGGCCCGCCCCCGCCCGGCGCTTCGTCCCGCTCGCTGCGACGCCCTCGCCGAAATTGACACAGCCGGCGCGGCCCTTGTAAGCTACCGCTTGATCAATCAATAATCACAACCAACGGACTCTAAGGAGGAGCGATGACGGAGAACGCCGACGACCGGGCGCAGGACGCCCGCCTGGCGGTGCGCTACGAGCGCTGGGACGACATGAGCGACGAGTACCGCGCGGCTGCGGCCAAGGTGGCCTCGTTCCAGGCCCTGGCCGAGCTGGTGGGCGTGCTACCGTTCAACGAGTGGATGGACCGGGTGCCGGATTACACCCGCAAGCAGATGCTCGTGGCCAAGATCCAAGACGAGGTGGGGCACGGCCATGTGACCGCTCGGGTGGCCGAGGACCTGGGCGTCACGAGGGAGGAGATCCTCGAGGACTTCGCCGCCGGCCGGACCAAACTCCTGAACATCTTCCACTACGGCTTCGACTCTTGGGAGGAGATCGGGCCCGCCGCCCTGCTGATGAACTCCGCCGCCCTGGTGCAGTTCCAGTCGCTCGACAAGGGGACCTACCTCCCCTACGCCCGCGCGCTCAAGAAAATTGGGAAGGAAGAGGCCTTCCATTACAACCACGCCCTCGACCTCACCCACCAGATACTGTCGGAGGGCGAGGCCGAACAGCGTGCCATCGTGCAGACCGCCTTCGACACATGGTTCCCCCGGCTGCTAGCCTACTTCGGGCCGCCCGACAGCGACCGCTACCACGAGAACGTCGGCTACCAGTTCGGGCTCAAGGTCGACTCCAACGACGAGCTGCGCCAGCGCTGGATCGCCAAGATCGTCCGCGTCTTCCGCGAGTTGGGCGTGCACGTGTCCGACGACATCGCTCGCTGCGACGAGGAGACAGGCGAGTGGACGTATTGCGAGGTCGACTGGGTCGCCTCCAAGAAACTCATCACCGAAGGCGGGCCCAAGTACCAGGAGTGGGTCGACACCGTGCGGGGCTCGCTCGCGCGCAACCAGCGCTATCGGAAAGCCGCGTTGGCGTTGGCGGTCTGACGTGCGCACCATCGACGACGACCCCAAAGCCTACGAGGTGTTCGTGCAAGTCGGGGGATCGGGGAAACCTCTGCAGTACGTGGGCAGCGTCCGGGGCGCCGACCCGATACTGGCGTGGCACGCGGCCAAGGAGGTCTTTACCCGCCGCGAGGACTGCACCCAGCTCTGGGTCGTGCCCCGCGCCGCGGTGATTCGCAGCGATGCCGAAGACCGCATCGTCTTGTCCAAGGGCAGCGCCCGCCGCTACCGCCTCGCGAGCTACCCCAGTACCCGCCGCCGCATGCGCAGCCGCTCGGAGCTGGCGTGATCCATGCACCGCTGGTCGTCGCCTGGTGCGACGACCTCTTCCTCCAAGGCCACCAGCTCGCCCATTGGATCACCGATTATGTCGATCTCGAGGAGTCGCTCGCTATGGGCTCCATCGCCCAGGAGCACCTGGCCCATGCGGCCGCGCTCCTCGGGGCGTGCGAGATGAGCAACGTCGAGCGGGACGCTCATGTGTACGAGCGCCCCGCGTCCCGGTGGTTCCCTTCGGAGCTAAGCATGCTGCCTCGGCGGGACTGGCCGGCCACCGTCGCCCACGCGCTCCTCATGAACCAGGGATTGCTGGTGCTGCGTAGCCACATGCAGCTTCCCGACAAGCCCCGTGTCCAGCAACTGGCAGAGATCATCAAGGCCGAGCAGGACTTGCACGCCCGGCACTGGGCCCGGTGGGCGCGGGTGTTCGCGTCCGACCCCGGCCTATCCGACGAGTTCACGCATCGGCTGGCCGGGGCGGCGGCGCTCGCCGTCGACCTGTTCGGCTTCCCGGTGAGCGACGCCGGCCCCGACGTCCTCCTCGCCACCGCCGACCCTGCGCACATGCAGCGCCAGTGGGCCGAGGCCACCACGCTCGTCCTCGAAGACGCGGGCATCACCGCACCGACGTTGCCCGACGTCCCCCAACCCCGCCGGCCGGGCGACACCAGCGATCCGCTCGCCCGCGTCCTCACCGAACTGCGGTGGGCGCGAGGCCCGGGCGGTGTGAACCGCTACGAGGTCTACCGGTGAGCGACGCTGCCGCGGCGGCGACCGGCGCTCTCGAAGCGGCACTGGCCAAGGTCGAGGATCCCGAGATCCCGGTCGCCCTGCTCGACCTCGGTGTGCTGAGGGGCGTGACTGTGGACGGCACGCGTGTCCTCGTGCGGCTCCGGCCCACCCGGCTCGGCTGCCCGGGCCGGAGCACTATGGAGCGGGATGTGGCCGCCGCGGTGAAAACCGTCGATCCGTCGCTCACGGTCGAGGTCGACTGGGAACTCCTGCCCTGGCGGGAGCAGGACGTAACGCCCGCGGGCAAGGCCGCCCTCGAGAGTATCGGTTATGCCGTGCTGCTGGGCGGCCCGGCCCGTTGCCCGTACTGCACGTCCGAGGACGTGCGCTCGGATGGCGAGTTCGGGGGCGCCCTATGCAAGCTACCCTACACCTGCCGAGCGTGCGGGTCGACGTTCGACGCCATGCGCTCGGCGCTGGCCTGCGGCCACTGCATCAGGGAACAGACTGCCGGTTGACATTCCCGCGGCTTACACGTAAATTCGACATGACCGACTGGTCAGTTCTGACGAATGCGAGGCTCGGGGGTGTCACCGTACAAGTTCATTGAATACCGTGCCACCGATGGTCTGATCACCAGGGCAGTTAATCGGCCGCCTCACACCATTCTCGACCTCGCGCTCATGGCGGAAATCGGTCGCGGGTTCGGCCGGACTCCAGCAACCTTTGAGGGAAATTAGCAAGCATGGCTTACCACTCGGTTTTCCGTCCCGGGCTTTTCGCCGGGCAAATTATCATCGTGACGGGCAGCGGCAGCGGCATTGGGCGCTGCATCGCGCACGAACTGGTAAGCCTGGGGGCAACGGTGGCCCTCATCGGGCGCAAGCTCGACAAGCTGGAAAAAGTCCGTGGCGAGATTGTCGCGGCCGGCGGGCAGGCGAGTTGCCATTCTTGCGATATCCGTGACGAGCCCTCGGTGCAGGCGACGGTGGCAGCGGTGCTGAAGACGCACGGCGCCATCCACGCCCTGGTCAACAACGCCGGCGGGCAGTTTGTCGCGCAGCTCAAGAACATCTCGGCGAAGGGTTGGGAGGCGGTGGTAAAAAACAACCTGACCGGCGGTTTCCTGTTTGCGCGCGAATGTTACAACCAGCGAATGAGCGAACACGGCGGCGCCATTGTCAATATCATTGCCGACATGTGGGGCGGCATGCCCACCATGGGCCATTCCGGCGCGGCCCGTGCCGGGATGCTTTCCTTCACCGAAACCGCGGCCTGCGAGTGGGCCCATTCCGGCGTGCGGATCAATGCCGTGGCCCCCGGCTGGATCGGCTCCAGCGGCATGGACACCTACCCCCCGGAACTGCATGAGCGCGTACGCAACTTTAAATTCCATCTGCCCATGCAGCGGGTAGGCACCGAAGCGGAGGTTTCCGCCGCCATTGTGTTCCTGCTGTCCGAGGCGGCCGCCTTCATTACCGGCGCCTGCTTGTACGTCAATGGGGGAGCACACACTGCGCGTCACCCCTGGAAGCTGATTGCCCACGAGCGTTCGAAGCCTTACAACGGTTTTCCGCTCGCCACGATACCGAAACTTCTTTCCTAAGGGCGGCTGGTTGGCGCTCATCGCTGTGAAACCCGGCGGGCGAGCGCGAAGCCTGTCCTTTGTTTGGGAGAAAGACGAATGAGCGACGGATTGTTTGATCAATTCAAGACGTGGTACGAAAAGCGCCACGACTACGCCCGCGCCTGGAAGCAAAAGACCGGCGGCCAGGTGGCGGCCACCATGTGTACCTACTCGCCCGAGGAGTTACTGATCGCCGCGGGCATGCTGCCGGTGCGGGTGATGGGGGCGCACGAACCGCAGAACGTGACCGAGCCCCACATCTTCGGCATGTTCTGCCCGTTCTGCCGGGATACGCTGGCGCAAGGGCTGCTCGGGCGCTACGATTATGCCGAAGGGGTGACGCTGACCCAGTCCTGCATGCAGTACCGGCAGACTTTTACCTCCTGGCGCGACCACGTGCCCACGGTGAAGTGGGACTACTATCTGCCCATGCCCAACGAGGTGCAGTCCAAGTTCGCGAAACAAGCCCACTACGCGGAAGTGAAGAAGTTCCGCACCTTCTTGGAGGGCGTCATCGGCAAGCCCATCGGCGACGATCAAATCAAGGAAGCCATCGGGGTCGTCGACGAGAACCGGCGGTTGCTGAAACAGTTGTTCGACCTCCGGAAGCAAGCCAACCCCAAGGCCACGGGCCTGGAGGCGCTCTACGCCAGCATCACCGCCCAGTTCATCGACAAGCGCGAGCACAACGAGCAGTTGAAGAAAGTGTTGGCGGCGCTGCCCGGCCGCCCGATGAGCCGCAAGGAGGGCGTGCGCCTCATGACCATCGGCTCGGAGAACGATGATTGCGCGTTCATGGCCATGGTCGAATCGGTGGGCTGCACCATCGTCATCGACGACCAGTGCTCCGGCACCCGCTACTTCTGGAACGAGACCAGGCCGGAAGCCGATCCGATCAAGGCCATCGCCGATCGCTACTGCGACCGCCCGGCGTGCCCGACCAAGGATTATCCGCTGCATACGCGCTTCGATCACGTGCTCAAGCTCGCGCAGGACTACAACGCGCGAGCGGCGATTTTCCTACAGCAGAAATTCTGCGATCCGCACGAAGGCGACTATCCGGATCTGAAGAAGCATCTGGAGGACAACGGTATCCCCACGCTGTTCCTGGAGTTCGACATCACCAACCCGCTCGGACCGTTCCGCGTCCGGGTGGAGGCGTTCCTCGAGACCCTGAGCGCAGAAGAGCTGTTCTAGACGCTTTGTAACCGATTCTAGGAGTGAGACGATATGGTTGCCGCCAACAGATATCCCACCGAGCCGCTGAAGCTGTGGAAGAAGGCGAAGGAGCTGCGCGAGCAGTATTACATCAATTACGCCAGGGCCCACGACAAGGGCGGGCTGCGCTGGTCCGGCTCGGCCTGGGCGCTGGACGCGATTCCCACCGCCTTTGGAGATGACGTGTATTCGCTCACCGGCGAGCCCTATGCGGCGGCGATTTCCGCCGACCGCAAGTTTGCCAAGCAGTGCATGGACGCGGCGGAATCGGTGGGATTCGCCCGCGACTTGTGTGCCTACATGCGCACCTACTGGGGCGCGATGCACCTCAACAAGTACCTGTTCGGGGGCGAGTATCCCAAGCCCGACTTCATCTTCCAGACCCAGATCTGTTGCTCCCACAGCAAGTGGTACCAGCATGTGGCGAGAGTGGAGAAGGTGCCCGCGTTTTTCCTCGACGTGGGCGTCGGACCCTACAAGGATCTTACCGAGGACCGGCTGAGCTACGTGGCGAGCCAACTGCACGAAGGCATCGAATTCGTGGAACAGGCCACGGGGCGCAAGTGCGACGACGAGCGGCTGATCCGGGCGGTGAGGAACGAGATGCGCTCGACCTCGCTGTGGGCCGAGATCTGCAACCTGAACAAGGCCGTGCCGGCGCCCCTGGATGAGAAAACCATGTACTCCCTGTACGTTTTGTCGACGCTGCACAAGTCCTCGCAGTGGTGCGTCGATTTCCACGAAGAACTGCTCGACGAGGTCAAGGACCGGGTGTCGCGCGGGATTGCCGCGGTGCCCAACGAGCGCTGCCGGATCATGACGGACTCCCAACCGCCCTGGGCGTTTCTCAAGATCTTCCGCTACCTGGAGCAATTCGGCGCCGTGGCGATCGGCTCGATCTACACCTTCGGGCTGGAGGGTATCTGGGAGACCAAGCCCGACGGCAGTTGGGGTGCGCGCACACTGCCCTGGGAGAAGGGCATCGAGATGCGCACTCGGGAACAGGCGCTGCGTCAGTACGCCGACTGGAGCTTGTCGAAGCCCCTGTTCCAGGGCTTCTTCGACCCGGAAATCAAGACCGAGCAGATGAAGACCATCGCCAAGGAGTGGAAAGTGGATGGCGTGATGCTGCACCTCAACCGCGGCTGCGAGGGCACCAGCATGGGCATCATGGAAAACCGTCTGGGGCTGGCGGAAACCGGCATCCCGGTCATGAGCTACGAAGGCAACATGGGCGACGATCGGGAGTTCGACGAAGTGCGCTCCATGGCCCGCGTCGACGCCTTCATGGAGCAGCTCGGCCTGCGCAAGCTGGCGGCATAGTCGGACTGTGGCTCGCCGCCCGCAGTTTGACGCGCCACCCGTAGCTCGGGCTTCGCCACGCGAAGCCCGAGGGCGGCAAAACATGGGAGAGTGAAACGATGATTACGGCCGGAATCGACATGGGCTCGCGCAGCATCAAAATTGTGCTGCTGGAGGACATCGAGGTGGAAGGCGCCCCCCAGATCAAGTACGGCCTGAAGGAGCACGCAAATGATTGCTAACTACGGCTACAAGGACGGCTCGGGCGACTACTACATCAGCATCGATACCGACCGGTGCATCCAGTGCGAGGCCAACCGGGCCTGTCTCACGGCCTGCCCCAAGGGCATGTTCGAGATCATGACCGACGACTACGACGACGAGGTGGCCGCGATCAAGCAAGCGTTTCGCCGCTCGCTGGCCTTCGATTGCACGCAGTGCAAGCCGGCGGGCGGCTATACGAAGCTGCCATGCAGCACGGCCTGCACGCCGGGCGCGATCAAGCATTCCTGGTAAGGACAATGACCATGGGCAAAAGGCAAGTGTTCATTCCCATCGCTCAGGCGAGTTCCGGGGATTCCGCTTGCTCTTCGGGCACCTTGAATTCTTCGCATGCTTCGGCCGCTTCGTGTTCTTCGGCTGCCTCGTGTTCGTCTGCGAGTTCCTGTTCTTTCGCCGCAGGGGCGGCTTCGGGAGACAGCAACGATCCGGCCATCAGGTTTCAGCAGGAGGGCTGGGTGCTGCGTACCACGGTCGGCGAGCCGCGGCTTTCGCAAGTCGCCGAAAACTATCGCGCAATGGGGTTCGAAGTCCACGTCGAATGCTTCGGCGCCGGCAGCGCGGGTAATGAAGGCGGCTCGACCGGCAACCCCCATAACGGCGCTGCCGACAAATCAACTGTCAGCCAAGACTGGGGTTCGGTCTACGTTCGCCCCGGCCAGCCTGCCGGCGGGGGCGATCAAGCATTCGCGGTAAGCCCAGGCATATCGCGGCGCGCGGATTTGCCATGAGGGTTATTTCCATCAAGACCGCGCCGGGCGACCGGGAGGCGCAACTGGCGCAGGAAGGCTGGGTGAAGCAGAGTATCCTCGGCGAGCCGCGGCTGTCGGAGGTGGTGGAGAACTACAAAAACCTCGGCTACGAAGTGCACGTGGAGGAATTCCGCGACCAGGGGGGCGGCGAGGGCTGCACCACCTGCTTCGACGCGGGCAAGGAAATGGGCCAGGTTTACGGCACGGTGTACATCCGCAGCCGCGGCGACGGCGCAGCGCAAGACGAACTGTTCTAGGCGAAAGGAGAGAATCGGAATGGTACGGCAAACCAAGGCGCAGGAAGCACGCCTGGCGCGCAAGCCCGCCCTGCGCGTGCTGAACCGGGTGTACACCCTCAAGGGGGACGACTTCGGCCTGGAGAAATTCCTCTCCGGGCACGGCTTCGTGCCGTCCAAGCGCATCAACCTGGAATACAAGACACCCTGACCTGGAGACGGGATCAGCAATCGAACCGGACCTTGCGGGTTTGCTCCGATACCTGAACGCTGATCCCCTGACAGCCGATGTGGATCGATACCCACTGCCATACCAAGTTCTCCTACGACAACTGGCTGGAGCCGCTGGATCTCGTCCGGCGCGCGCGGGCGCTCGGGCTGGACGGAGTGTGCATCACCGAGCACTACTCGTATGAGGCCTCGGCGCCGGTGGAGGCGCTGGGGCGCGAGGAGGGACTCTTGGTGCTGCGCGGGGTGGAGGTATCCACCGACCGGGGGCATCTGCTGGTATTCGGCGTGGAGGATGATTCCTGGAACACCTGGGGCCGCAACAGCTACCTTCCCCTGGAGCCGCTGATCGAGCGCGTGACAGAGCTGGGCGGGATATGCGTGCCGGCCCATCCCTACCGGGAGGTCGGGGTAGCGAGCTTGCTTGACGGCCTGCTCGATATCGGGGGCATCGCGGGGGTGGAGTCCCACAACGGCGGCAACGCGGACGCCGACAACCTGCTGGCGATGAAGGCGGCGGATTACCTGCGGCTGCCCACGCTGGGCGGCAGCGACTGCCACAAGGTGGGCGCGGTGGGGCGCTGCGCCACGCAGTTCTTGCGGCCGGTTAACGACATGAAGAGTTTCATGGCCGCGGTGAAGGCGGGAGCCTGCCGCGGCGACTACTTCGCCGGCTACGCGCAATGGGCCGGGGCGGCCTGACGAGAGCAGACATGGGCGACATGGGAGCAACGCAAACGGCGAAGATCAATTGGTGGCAGGCCGCCAAGCCGGCGCCGGCCGAACCATTCGGCCCGCCGGTGACGCTCACCATCGACGGCAGGCAGGTGGAAGCCCCCGCCGGCGCCTCGGTGCTGAACGCCGCCGTGGCGGCAGGCCTCTATATCCCATCCCTGTGCGCCCATCCCGACTTGCCGCCCGCCGGCCAACGCGGCGCTCGGGATTCCGGCTGCAATTTGTGCCTGGTGGAGGTCGAGGGCCTGCCGGATCTGCGCAAAGCCTGCTCTTTGCCGGTGGAGAAAGGGCAGTCCATCAGGACCAACTCCCCCGCGCTCCAGAGCGCGCGCCGGAGCCATCTCGCGCAGCTTCTCGGCCACCACCCGCACGTGTGCCTCACCTGTCCCCAGCGCGACGGTTGCGCGCGCACCGAGTGCTCCTACGGCAATCCGGTGGAGACGCGCTGCTGCTCGATCTTCGCGAGCTGCGAGTTGCGCAAAGTGTCGGACTACATCGGCATTCCCAATGACACGCCCACGTACCGCCCGGGCTCGTTGCCGTCCATCAAGGACGAGCCGTTCTACGACCGGGACTACAATCTGTGCATCGACTGTCGACGCTGTCTGGTGGTCTGCAACGAGATCCGCGGCGTGGGCTGCCTGGAGGTGAAGACCGCCCCCGACGGCCACACCTATGTGGCCACCATCGAGCCCACCCTGATCGAGTCCGGTTGCAAGTTCTGCAGCGCCTGCGTGACGGTGTGCCCGACCGGGGCGCTCCTCGACCGCACGCTCGACCCGGCGAAGCGGGAAGCGTCGATGGTGCCGTGCAAGGCCGCCTGCCCGGCGGGAATCAACGTGCCGCTATACGTGCAGCTTGCCGCCGAGGGCAAATACGGCGAGGCGGTGGCGGTGGTGCGCGAAAAGCTGCCATTCCCGGGAATCCTGGGCCGGGCCTGCTTCGCCATGTGCGAGAGCGCCTGCCGGCGGGGCATGCTGGACGATCCGCTTTCCATCCGCACGCTGAAGCGCGTGGCCGACGACAACGATACGGGCATGTGGCGCAAGCAGTCGAAGCAGTTGCCACCCACGGGGAAAAAAGCGGCGGTGATCGGGGCCGGTCCCGGGGGACTGACGGTAGCCTACTATCTCGCCAAGAAGGGCCACGCGGTCACGCTGTTCGACGCGCAGCCGGCCGGCGGCGGTATGGCCCGCTACGGCATTCCCGCCTACCGCATTCCCGCGGAAGTCATCGACCGCGAGGTAGGGGAGGTGGAAAAGCTGGGCGTGGAATTTCGCTACAACACCCGGGTGGAAAAGCTCGATAAGTTGTTCGCCCAGGGCTTTGAGGCCGTGTTCATCGGCATCGGCTGCCAGGGCGGCGACAAACTGGGCATTCCCGGCGACGATCTGCCTTATGTGGTGGACAGCCCGACCTACCTGCGGGCCGCCACCATGGGGCTGGTAAACACGGCCGGCGGGATCTCCACCGGCAGGCGCGTGGCGGTGATCGGCGGGGGCAACGTGGCTACCGACAACGCCCGCTCCTCGGGCCGTCTCGGCGCCGAAGAGGTGGACATGATCTACCGCCGCACCCGCAAGGAAATGCCCGCTCGCGACGAGGAAATAGCGGGCTGCGAGGAGGAGGACGTGCGACTGCGCTTCCTGCTGGCGCCGAAGAGAATCGAACTCAACGCCGACGGCGAAGGGCGCATGAAGGTGACCTACGCCCGGATGAGGCTGGGCGAAGCGGACGCTTCGGGCCGGCGCCGGCCGGTGGAAGTGCCAGGCAGCGAGTTCCAAGAGAATGTGGACCTGGTGATCGCCGCCGTGGGCCAGCATCCCCAGAAATACCCCGGCTTCGGGGTGCGGACCGACGACAGGGGCCGGATCACGGTGCGCGAGGATTCCATGCTCAGCAGCCGCCCCGGGGTCTACGCTGGGGGCGACTGCGTGCTCGGGCCCGCGACCCTGATCGAAGCCGTGGCTCAGGGACGCATCGCCGCCGCGGCCATGGACCGGCAGTTGGGCGGGGACGGCGATATTGACGAGAAGCTGCTGCCGGAGTCGCGGGAGGCGGACCCCCACATCGGGCGCGATGAAGGCTTCAACCGGCGGCACAAGGTCCATCCCATCATGTTGAAACCTGCCGCGCGCAAGGGCTGGGACGAGGTGGAGCAGGGGTTCGACGACGCCATGGCGCGGGCGGAGGCCGGGCGCTGCCTCAAGTGCGACCTGGCGGCCAAGATCCAGGACGCGGTGCTGCCGCCGGAATCATGGCTGGAGTTCAACGATGCGGCGGTTTCGGGCGTGAGTGGGGCGCCCGGGGTGTTCCAACTGTTCGACGCGGAGAAGAACGTGCTCATGATCAAGGGCGTGGAGAGCCTGCGGACGGGACTCACGGAGCAACTCGGCAAGAACGGCAAGGCCAAGTACTTCGTATTCGAGGAAGCGGCGATGTACACCTCGCGCGAAAGCCAGATGATCCAGGCTTACCTGCAGCAGTATGGCAAGATGCCGGGCGGCGGCTCGGACGAGTTGGACGAACTGTTCTGACGGCGGTTTCTTGCCATAGCGATCACAGAGAGCACAGAGAAAGGCCATGTCAAATGAGCGCATAAATGGCGGGGCACGGCCGCGCCGGGCAAGATCGTCGCGCCCGATCTCTATGTGGCCGTCGGCATTTCCGGCGCAATTTAACACCTGGCCGAGATGAAGGACTCCAAGGTGATCGTGGCGATCAACAAGGATTCGGACGCGCTTATTTTCCAGGTGGCCGACCTGCTTCAGCTTGTACCCGAACTGGTAGGGGCGCTCCCATGAGCTTTTCAACCCCCCTGGATCAGCGTCATTTCGAGGATTACGTCCCCGGCGCCGTGCATGAGTTCGGCTCCGTCGAGGTGGAGGAGACCGAGCTCATCTCCTTTGCCCGGCGCTTCGATCCTCAGCCCTTCCACACCGATCCGGAGGCGGCGAAGCATTCCCCATTAGGCGGCATCATCGCCAGCGGCTGGCATACGTGCTCGATGATGATGCGGATGTGCGCCGATCACTACTTCTCCAAGGTGGCGAGCCTGCCATCGCCCGGATTAGACGAGTTGCGTTTTCACCGGCCGGTGCGCCCCGGCGACCGGCTTTCGGTGCGGATCGCCATCTTCGAGGCCAAGCGTTCCAACTCCAAACCGGACCGTGGCCGCGTGCGCGCCTTGATCGAAGTGTTGAACCAGAACCGGGAAGTAGTAATGAGCATGAAGGACATGTACATGATCCGCTGCCGCAATCATCCGTGACCTAGCAAGGGGGCGCTACTGCTGTTATTATTCTAACTAACGTACGTTTATTTGCTATCTCCCTCGGGGAGATGGTTCAAATCATTCGCCTTGTAGGCGAGGGTTGTCGAGTTAATCAAGAATCGGTGATTTGGAAAACGCCAGGTCTTTAATCCATGCTGGTTTCCGCGGCATTGTCGTTGTCTAAATTGTCTGCTGCCGAGCAATGTTGGCCGCGCGTTGCGGTTTGGGATGTCTGTGCGCGGACTAGGGGTGACGGTTGGCGTCCGAGCCGACCCGTCTTATGGATTTTTTTGTTAGAAGGGGATAAGCATGGATTTGGAATTGAAGGGTAAATCGGTGGTGGTCACGGGGGGCGGCTCCAATATCGGCCGCGCCATTGTGCTCGGTTTTGCCGAGGAGGGAGCCAATATCACCATTGGCGATATTGACGAGGTGCAGGCAAACAAAGTGGTCAAGCTTGCGCTCGAGAAAGGGGCGGCGGGAGTCCAATTGGTGAAAACCGACGTCACCGATCTTAATCAGGTGAAGGCGATGTTCGCCGCCGCGGTGAAGAAATTCGGTACCGTGGACAATCTGGTCAACAACGTGGGCTGGGATCAATTGATGTATTTCACCCAGACCACCCCGGAACTGTGGCAAAAGATCATCCAGATCAACTATCTCGCCGTGCTCAATTGCACGCGGGTGGCGCTTGACCTCATGATTCCGAAAAAGCGGGGCACGATCGTGTCCATCAGCTCGGATGCGAGTCGGCAGGGCGAGCCGCGCGAGGCGGTGTACGGCGGAGTCAAGGCCGCGGTCAACGGTTTCATGAAGACCATCGCTCGGGAGAACGGCCGCGACGGCATTCGCTGCAACGTGGTGTGCCCTGGCGTGACCATCCCGGAGGACGATGAGGAGGTGGGGAAGACCAGCCTGTGGGTGAACCGGGACGCCATGTTCACGCCGGAACAATTGGAGAAGGTCGCCAGGGCGCTGCCGCTGCGCAAGGTGGGCCGCCCGCGCGATATTGCCAACGCGGTGTTGTTCCTCTCCTCCGTCCGCGCCGGGCATATCACCGGCCAGACTCTCTCCGTCTCCGGCGGCTACAGCATGATCGGCTGAAACACAAGCACGGTTGTTTTCATATTTTCAATTCATTCTTAAAAAGGTAACACCATGACCGAAAAAGAAATCCTCTACGATGTCAAAGATTACGTCGCCACGATCACCATCAACCGCCCCAAGGTGCTCAACGCGTTTACCGGCGACAACATCAAGGAGATAGAAGCTCTGCTGGACAAGGCGACCAAGGACGGCAAGGTGGGCGTCATCGTTCTGACTGGCACCGGCGAACGTGCATTCTGCGTGGGCGGCGACATCAACTGGGAAAAAGGCAGCGGCGGCAAGAGCGGATTGCAAGACCTGGATTTCCGCTTCGACCGCATGATTGTGGAGTGCCCCAAACCGGTGATCGCGCGGGTGAACGGCTACGCCATTGGCGGCGGGCATCACATCGCCTACTTTTGCGACTTTACCGTCGCCGCCGAGCATGCCATCTTTGGCCAGAACGGGCCGCGGGTGGGCTCGCCCGCGGGCGGCTACATCGTTGGCCATGCAGCCAACGTGCTCGGACACAAGCGCGCGCGGGAACTCTGGATGCTGTGCCGCCGTTACACGGCCAAGCAGGCGCTGGATTGGGGCCTCGTCAACTCGGTGGTGCCCATGGCCAAGCTCGATGAAGAAGTACGCAAATATTGCGATGAATTGCTGTCGGTCAGCCCGACCTGCCTGAAGATACTCAAGCGTTCGTTCTACTACCACATGGATCCCATTATGGGGCGGGACATGAACGAGATGATCAAGGAAGTGGCGCCCGGCTTTTTCAGCACCGGCGAGCAGAACGAGGGCGCGACCGCCTTCCTCGAGAAGCGCAAGCCCGATTTCAGCCCTTGGCGTTAAAGGCTGCGGCGGCCGCCATCCGCTTGATCCGTTTCCCGGCGGGAATAATTATGGGATGGCGTTGACCTGGTTGCAGAACTCGGGTAGGGCACCCGGCGCGGACAGCTTTACCTTGGTGTTCTTATACGGCGGTACGCTTTCCTTGTAGCCGAAGGGCGGGTTGATCTGCATGCGGGCTCCGGGTCGTGGTGGATTGAATGCAGGCGCATCATATCCCCGCGCCGGAGGCGAACGGCGCATTGTCGCCGGGCCGGAATAGGATTAAAATCCGCGCCTCCATGGGGTGGTAGCTCAGCTGGGAGAGCGCCGCGTTCGCAATGCGGAGGTCGGGAGTTCGATCCTCCTCCACTCCACCATTTTACTAAGGCCAGACGTTGCTCTGGCCTTTTTTGTCTGCCCGAAACGCCAGTCTTGGCGCGGTTTCCGCCGGTCGTGCGAAAGGCGGCAAGGCCCCGAAAAGCCGGATTTCGGGGTTTCTTGCCATCTTTGCACACTCTGTTTGCGCTTCGAAAACCAGTCCATCAAGCTAGAAACGGCGCTACGCCGCGGTCTGCGCCACTCGCTGGAGACTCCTCCGCCGTGAAGCGCTCGCCCTGGTTGTCACCGTGCGCGCCGCAAGCCCTTGGCGTCGAGACCTCCGGGGCGCAGGTCCGAAGAATCTGCTTCTTGCGCCCTATGAAAAGCAGATTCCTCGCTTCGCTCCCATGACAGAATTGGGATTATTAGAGATGCCCTTAGGTTAGGTTCGCGACCACGAAGGCCACCAGCGCACAGGCGCCCAGCGTCAGCAGAAATAAATCCCGCAGGCTTGCTTTTTCGACGGCGGTGATCCCTTCCTTTTTCTTGCGCATCATGTTCCATTCGACGATCATTAGCAGCAGCCCGAGGCCGGCGGTGATCAGCACGGATTTCATTACCAGGGTCATGATTCCTACTCCTTCTCAATGTCCGGTCAAATCTTCATCGGCAAGATTACCATTTGCAGACCGTGCAGGTGCAGGCGGCGCTGGATCGCCAGTGCCGCCTGGTTATGCAGCAGGCGGATGAGCCAGTTTTCCTGCTCGAAAATCAGCTTGCTGGCGAAGAAGATGCAGTTCGGGAATGCCTCGTGCACCTGTTCGGCCAGCCTGGTGACTTCGTCGATCGGGTCGGTGCCGAAGCTCAGATAGGATTTTGCCGCCCAGCCCTTGCTGTGGCAGAAATTGACGAAGTAGGTGAGGGCCACGTTCGCTTCCATTCTCATCAATTTCATGTCCTCGCTGCCGCCGTAGACGTGCGAATCCACCGTGCGCACATTGAGGAAGATGAAATTGCGGAAGTGGTCCGGAAACATGCGGTGCACCCAAAGCAGCGCGTGCAGCCCGCCGCCGCGGCTCGACCCCACCAAGAATACTGCCGTGGGCAGGCCGGGATCGGGTTTGGGCGGGTCCACGATGCTGCCGAAGGGCTGGTTGGCGAATATTTCATCGACTTTGCGGATCTGCATCCTGGCCCAGTTGTAATGGTTGCGGATGGTGAGGCAAATCCCGATGATCGCTACGATGATCAGGGCAGTCAGCCATCCGCCTTCGGTGAATTTTTCCACCAGCAACATCACCAGGATCACCGAGCACACGACGAAGCCCGTCGCCGACAGGGCGAGGCGCACGATCCACTTGCCTCGTTCCACGCGATGCCGCCACCAGTAGACGCACAGGCCGAACAGGGAGATGGCGAAAGTCAGGAACACGCTGACGCTGTACAGGACGACCAACAGGGACACGCTGCCGCGGGTCCAGAGCAGGATGCCGAGCGCGGCCAGGCCCATCACCAGGATGCCGTTTTCTGTGACCAGCCGGGTCGACAGGTAGCGGAACTTGTGCGGCACCCAGGAGTCCGCAGCCATGTTCGACAGGACCGCGGGGCCGCCCAGAAAGCCCGTGTTGGCGGCGACGAACAGGAGACCTCCTTCCAGGGCGAGGACCGTCCACAGCGCTGTCTTGTTTACCCAGGGGTCCCATCCCAGGCTTTCGATGATGGCGCCGAACGCGACGGCGTTCAGCGTTTTGCCTTCGGCCGGCTTCGCGTCCCACAGCAGATACAGCAGAATGATGCCACCCGCGGTAAAGGCGAGCGAGAGGGCCATGTAGAGCATGGTGATCTTGCCGGTCTTCACGCGCGGCTCGGCCAGCACGTTGACGTTGTTCGATACCGCTTCCAGCCCGGTATAGGTGCCGCCCCCCTGGGAGTAAGCGAGCAGCATCAGCGCGGCCACATGCGCCCACCCCAGTTGCCCCGCCAGCGACCTGGTTTCTTCGAGCGTGGCCGGGATCAACTGCGGCAATTGCTCCGCATGGGCGCCCAGGCCGTACACGATCAGGAACGCGTGGGTGATGACGAAGCCGAGGAAAATGGGCAGCAGTACCTTGATCACCTCCTTCATGCCGCGCAGATTGAGCACGATGAGCAGGATGATGAGTCCGACCTCGGCGGGAAGCTTGTACTCCTGGAAAGCAAGGGGGATCAGGCTGAACAGCGCGTCCACGCCGCTGGCGATGGAAATGGCGATGGTGAGCACGTAATCGAGCACCAGCGCGGCGCCCGAGGTCACCCCTGCATATGGCCCGATGAGCTTGGTGGCGACGCGGTAGCCGCCGCCGCCGGTCGGAAACAATTCGATGACCTGATTGTAGGCAAGCGCGATGATGAATACCGTGGCCGCGGTGGCCAGGGCCAGGTACAGGCCGAGACCGGTATGTTCGCCGAGCGCCCGGAACGACTCTTCCGGGCCATAGCAGGAGGAAGAGATGCCGTCGGCGCCCAGCCCCACCCAGGCGAAAAACGCCACCAGCGCGATGTTGCGGCGCGTTTCCGCGCTTAGTGGATCCAGAGGCGCGCCAATGACCTTGGTGCGCAATTCGGTGTACAGGGACATGGCGGGCGGATTCAGAGCGACTGGCCGGACTCGATCTTCTTCTCGATGCGCCTGGCGAAGACGGTCATTTCCTTGGCTGCCTGCTTGTCGCCTTTGTTCTTGGCCACGGCAATGCCCTGGCGGTAGGCGTCGAGCGCGGCCTGTTGCTGTCCGTCTTCGGTGAGCGCCCGGCCAAGCAGCTTCCACGCCGCCGAATAGGCCGAATCCCTCGACACCGCCTCGCGCAACTGCACTTGCGCGTTATGCGCATCGCCGCTCTTCAGGTATTCGCTGCCGAGGGAAAAACGCAACAACGCGCCGTCGCGCGGCGTGCCGATGAGTTTCTGCAGATTGGCGATGACGGCTGAGGGCATTGTAAGATGCGGTCGTGATGGAACACAATCCGCAACCGAGCCGCAATTATAGGCTTGTATATTATGTCCGCAACAGGATACGCCAGCCATGCCTAAAGCCGTGATATCGACTCCTTATGCGCCCAGCGCCATCGGCACCTATTCGCAGGCGGTGCGCTGCGGCGACACGATTTATCTTTCAGGCCAGATCGGCCTGGATCCCGAGACCATGCAGCTTGTCGAGGGTGTCGATGCGCAGGCGAAGCGCGTGTTCGATAATCTTAAGGCAGTGGCCGAGGCCGCGGGCGGATCGCTGGCTGACGCCGCCAAATTGACGATTTATCTCACCGATCTCGCCCATTTTGCCAAGGTCAATGAGATCATGGCCGCCTATTTCAGGCAGCCCTATCCGGCACGCGCCGCGATCGGCGTCGCCTCCCTGCCGCGCGGCGCCTTGGTCGAGGCCGATGCGATACTGGTGATTCGGTGAAGAGTCAGGAGCGAGGGGGCAAGAGTGAGGAGTGACGAGTCAGTGAGTGAGGAGTGAGGAGTGAGGAGTGAGGAGTGAGGAGTGAGGAGTGAGGAGTGAGGAGTGAGGAGTGAGGAGTGAGGAGTGAGGAGTGAGGAGTG
>SCTX01000027.1 GCA_004298385.1 Betaproteobacteria bacterium
AGTTCGGCGGCGCTGCTGTTTTTGGCGATCGATCGTGCGGGAGGGGGTGAGAAGGAGCGGGTAGCGAAGGAACTGCGCAATCTCGGGGTGCAAACCATAATGGGAGAGGGTAAGTTTGTCCCCACCAAAGGTGGCGCAGTCAATCAAGCCTTCAATGAGATGATCGCGCTCCAGCGGCAGGGTGACAAGCTTGTGACCGTGTGGCCCAAGGCCCTTTCCAACGGCCAGATCAAGCCTATTCGATAGCAAACAGGAGGATGAGCATGCGAGCATTTCGATATATTCGGCATATGGTGATGGGCGCATTGTGCGGACTTTTCATCACCGGCGGGATTGCTCACGCGCAGAAGGTCATCCGAATCGGTGCGCCTTTGGAGCTTACCGGAAAATTTGTTATCTATGGTTCCCAGGGGCAGCGCGGCCTGGAAATGGCCGTCGAAGCTTTTGCTGGAACCGTCGCCGGGCATCGGATCGAGGTGTTGCTGCGGGATATTCAAAGCACCAACCAGGGCGCTGTATCGGCGATGACCGACTTGCTCGAGAAGGAGAAAGTCGACTTCCTCATCGGGCCGATTGCTTCCGGCCTCGTCTCGGCGGCGGTACCCGCCTGGCGGCAACGCAAACCCTTATGGATCGTCCCGGGAGCCTCGGCGCTCAGTTTTGAGGAGGCCATTGCCGGGGAGTCAATGGTTTTTCATACCTACGCCTGGGGGTATGGATATCATACGGGTCCGGCTAATGCCCTTGCCGCCGCCTTTGGCAAAGGCAAGAAGGTCGCGATTATTTATTCCGATGGCGCCTATGGGCGATCGCATTTACCGGACGCCCGCAAGCACTATACCGAGGCGGGGTTCCAAATTGTGGCTACCGAGCTGGTGCGGGAGAACGCCGCCGACATGAATCCGGCGCTGCAAAAGATCCGGCTCACCAAGCCGGATGTGCTGGTTGCTCTCATGCAGACGACGGATGGGATCGTGGTGGCCAAGCAGATTCATGTGGCCAAACTGGGGATCCCCATTCTCGTTGGCAGCGCATTTCCGCAATTCCAGACTTGGGTGGACGCGGTGGGCGAGGCGGCAAACGGCTGGATTACCGCGGTCGCCTATCTGGCGGGGCAGGCGGTGCCGGCGGATCCGAAGTACCCGAGAATATTTCCCGCCGCAAAAGATTGGGAAGCGGCGTTCACGAAGAAATACAACCGTGAACCCGAGCTCATCGATGCGATGGTTTATACCTCGGCGGCGATGCTGTTTTTGGCGATTGACCGTGCGGGCGGAGGCGATAAGGAGCGGGTGGCGAAGGAACTGCGCAATCTCGGGGTGGAAACCATAATGGGAGAGGGTAAGTTTGTCCCCACCCCAGGTGGCGCGGTCAATCAGGCATTCAATGAGATGTTCGTGATCCAGCGGCAGGGTGACAAGATCGTGACCGTGTGGCCCAAGGCCCGTTCCAACGGCCAGTTCAAGCCTATTCAATAAATCGGAAACGGTGAAATCGGGAATGGTGCGTCGGTCCGCCTGCGGGTTTCCTGCGCACGGCGGCGGGCGGGCTCCCGTCCAGGATAGGTTCCGATGACGCTATTGCCGCAGTTTCTGCTGGATGCGCTGCTGCTTGGCGGGCTTTACTGCTTGATGGCGGTCGGGCTCGCACTATGTTTTGGAGTGACGCGCATCATCAATTTTGCCCATGGCGAGATGATCATGTTCGGCGCCTATGGCGCATTCTTGTTGAGCGTGCACTTCGGCATTGACCCGCTGCTCAGCCTGCCGCTGGTGGCGCTGGGCGTGGCGCTGATCGGCTTCCTCGTGTTCAAGCTGTGTGTTCAACGTGTGCTCGATGCGCCGCATGTTAACCAAATCCTGCTGTTGTTCGGGGTCGGACTGATATTGCAGAATATCGCGGTTCTGATATTCACCGGCGACGAGCGCTCGGTGACAACGGCGTATTCGCTGGCATCGGACCAATTTTTCGGCATGATGGTGGCGTACGGTCGGCTGATTGCGTTCGCAGTATCGATCGGCTTGACTGTCGGGTTGATCGTTTGGCTGCGCATCAGTGAAATGGGAAGGGCGATTCAGGCCGTGGCACAGCAAAGGGATGCAGCCAAGCTCATGGGTATCAACGTCACGGCGATGTACATGGTCTCCTTCATGGTCAGCGCCGCTCTCGGCTCGGCTACCGGCGCGGCAATGAGTTTTCTGTTGACGATCACGCCGTTCATGGGCTTTCACATATTGATCAAAGGATTTGCGATCGTTGTGCTCGGTGGACTGGGCAGCGTCGGCGGGACACTGATCGCGGCTTTTGTGTTGGCTTTCGTTGAAACCGGCGTCTCCTACTACGTGCCCGAGGGGGGAGGGTGGGCCGAGGGTGTAGCCCTTGCGGTGCTGCTCATGGTGTTAATCCTGCGGCCCCGCGGTTTCCTGGGTCAAGCCGTTGACAATTAATAGAACATCTCGAGGCGCGGCGCTGGCGATCGTAGCTTCGCTCGTCAGCCTGGCCGTGCCGTTCGCGGCGACGGCAGTGGTTAACGACTGGATCATCTCGGCGGCGAGCATGGTCATTCTTGCCGTGAGTTGGAATTTGGCAGCCAACGCCGGGCTCATTTCGCTCGGCCACTCGGCGTTCTGGGGCGTCGGTACTTACACCGCGGTACTTAGCGCAAACAAGCTCGGGCTGCCGTTGGTGCTTGCCCTGATACCGGCGATGCTCATCGGGGCTCTGCTCGGCGTACTGCTCGCCGTAATCACCGGGCGCTTGCGTGGAATATTTTTCGCGATCTCGACCCTTGCGCTATCCGAGGGTCTGCGGGTGATCGCGGTGATGACGCCGGGTTTCACCGGTGGCGGAGAAGGGATCTACGTTAACCCGCAACTTCGAATCGGGGCGCATTGGGTGGCCGCAATCATGGTTGTCGGCGCGTTGATATCGATCTTGGTAGCATGGGCGATCTCGCGCACATCATGGCATTTTGCATTTCGCGCCATGCGCGCCAATGAATCTGCGGCGCAAATGCTCGGTGTGCGCCCTATTGGTTTTCGGGTTTGGGTACTGGCGTTAGCGGGAGCAATGGCGGCGTTCGCCGGCGGCGTTCGCGTCTGGTACGGTGGGTTTGTCGACCCGGGAATTGCATTCGACCTGCACATCACCATCTTTGCCCAAATCGGCCCGCTTCTCGGTGGCATTTACACCTTGGCGGGTCCGGTGATCGGGGCGCTGCTCAGCGTGCTGCTCTCCGAGGCCGCACGAATTTGGTTCGGGACTCAAGGCTTCGGTCTGCTGGTCTATGGTGTTGCGCTGGTCCTGTGTATTCTGTTTCTGCCCCACGGCATTTGGGGGGGGCTGCAGCGACTCTGGACGTTCGGCCGTCGCCGTATTCGTGGCGAGCAATGATGACGCTGCTTGAGCTCAGCGGGTTGCGCGCCGGCTATGGCGGATCGGTGGTGCTCGATGGTCTCGATCTGACGGTCGGCGAGGGGGAGGTGGTGGCCCTGCTCGGCATCAATGGCGCAGGTAAGTCCACGACCATGCGGGTCATCACCGGGCTGCTTGACCCGAGCGGGGGGCGGGTGGTATTTGGCGGTGTCGATATTACCCACTTTCCCGCTCATAAGAGAGCGGCTGAGGGCATATGCTTGTCGCCTGAGGGCCGGCAAGTATTCCCGCACCTGTCGGTCGAGGAGAATCTCTGCCTAGGTTCGTTTCATCCGCGCGCTCGCCGACATCGCGCCGAATCGCTCGAGCGGGTATACGCCTTGTTTCCCATATTGCGGAAGCGGCGTGAGCAGAAAGCCGGTTTCCTGTCGGGCGGCGAGCAGCAGATGTTGGCGATGGCTCGCGCCCTGATGGGGCGGCCGCGCTTGCTTCTGCTGGATGAGCCCTCATTTGGTCTTGCGCCGCTGATCCTGGAAGTCGTGTTCAATACGATTCGTGAAATCGCTCGTTCGGGTATTAGCATCTTACTGGTAGAACAGAACGCTCAGGCGGCCCTTGGAGTGGCCGAACGCGGCTATGTGCTCTCCGAGGGGCGGATAACATTATCGGTGTCGGCGGCAGAGCTATCATCCAGCGGCGACATGCGTAAGCTTTTTCTGCGTGAGATCGAGGAAACGGCCATGCCGGCCCGTGTTTCCGTCGAATCCAAGCCGGCTGCGGCTGAAGAAGGGCTTAACCCAGAGCCAATTTTGCAGATACGCGGACTGCGGCGCACTTTCGGCGGCTTGGTGGCGGTCAACAATCTGTCGATTGACGTCCAGCGCCACCAGTTTCTGGGTGTGATCGGACCTAATGGGGCCGGCAAGACCACTTTGCTCAACCTGATCACCGGTTACCTCCAGCCAAGCGCAGGCGAGATTCACCTTAACGGGCAGCGCATCGATGGACTCAAGCCGTACGATATGTGCGTGCGTGGCGTAGGCCGCACATTTCAGCTAGTACAATCTTTTCCGGAAATGTCGGTAATCGACAACGTCATCACGGGTGCGTTGTTCGCCCGTGACGCGCGGATTTCACTTGACGAGGCACGCGAGCGCGTTCGTAGGCCGCTGGAGCTGGTCGGCCTCGAGCGCAAAACCGATGTGCTTGCCGGCACGCTCGCTCTTGGCGAGCAGAAGAAACTGGAACTTGCCCGAGCGTTGGCGACGCAACCCCAACTCCTGCTGCTGGATGAAGTGATGGCTGGATCGCCGCACGAAGACGTGGTCGAGTTGATGGAGGTGCTGCGCGCCATTCACGCCGCCGGCACCACGATCCTGATGATCGAGCATTTGGTGCATGTGATCCTCGGTCTTGCCCAGCACATCGTCGTACTCAACTTCGGTGAAAAGCTGTTCGAAGGTTCTCCAACTGAAGTCGTGGCGGATCCAAAGGTTATCGAAACTTACTTCGGCACGCCGTTTACCAACAAATAACTTGCCTGAAACGGCGAGCCGCGCCAGTCGTGGCCGCCCACTCCATGACTATTGGGCGAAGCTCAGGCTATTGAACGATTTACATGCGCCGGAACCGGCGCCAACGCGCCAACGGAGGAAATATGGAATATGAACCGATACCGGCCGCTGTTCTTCCGCTAACGGGGATATGCATTGTAGATTTTACCAAGCTGTTGCCGGGACCATGGTGCACTCAGTTGCTGGCTGACATGGGCGCCGAAGTAATCAAGGTCGAGGCGCCCGACATTGGCGATCCCAGCCGCCATAATCCTCCTCGCCAGCGCGAGCACAGCGCGTACTTTGCCAGTGTCAACCGCAACAAGCGCAGCATCGAACTTGATTTGCGCAGCGCAGCCGGAGTGGAGGCTGCCCGGCGATTAATCGGATGGGCCGATGTGATGCTCGAGTCGTTTGCCGTGGGCGGGGCGGCGCGGCTGGGGATTGATTACCGGTCGGCACGGATGATCAACCCCGATATTATCTACTGCTCGATCAGCGGATTCGGCCAGGATGGGCCGCTGGCTGCCTCCTCGGGCCACGATCTCGTGGTGCAGGCGATGACGGGTGTGCTCAGCACGGCTGGCGCCGGGGAGATGCCGCAGTTTCAGGCCGCGGATTATGCCGGCGGCGCGTTTGCGACCATTGCTATTCTCTCCGCCTTGTACCGGCGCCGCACCAGCGGCGAAGGCGCTTTTCTCGATGTGGCGATGTTCGACAGTTTGTTAGCCATGTCGACCGCCGCTTTGGGACAGGGACTCGCCCGTGCGTCCGGTGGCAGCGGCACCCCCGCTCTGGAAGCGTGGGGCCGTAATCCACGCTATGCAATCTACGCTACACGCGACCGGCGATATGTCGGCGTCAGCCTGCTGGAACCCGGCCTGTGGGCGAAGTTTTGCGAGGCTATCGGCCGGCCCGATCTGGTGTTCGGGGATGAACGGCCCGAGGACCGGCATTCGGATCACGGTGAGCGCGCGGCGCTCTACCGGACCGCGATTACCAACTACTGCGCGGTCCGGACCATGGATGAAATCGATCAGGCGATGCGCGCACGCGACATTCCCGTATGTCCGGTGCTGAACGCCGACGAGGCGCTGGCTTCCCCGCAGGCGCTGGCTCGCGGCATGGTGTACTGGGACACCGACCCGCATGACGGCAAAGTGCTGCGCATAGGCAACCCACTGGCTCGGGCCGGGCTGGCTGATCTGCATCGCAGGCCGCCGCCGCGTTTGGGCGCGCATACCAGGGACATTCTGGACGAACTGGGTCTCGCCACCGAGCAAGGCAAGACGGAACCGGCATGATGACCAGCCGGCCGGCACAATGCGTGTTGACAACATCACTGCTGCGGGCATCGGTTCGGCAAACCTACCGGTTTGCTGCCGGCTGTATTGCGACCGGCAGGATCTGAGCCGGCGAAAAATCATTTGATTCATACGTATCTGGCGCAAAGGAGCGGCGATGAGCGAGAACAAGAGCCTACCGATCTGGCGCTCGATGATGTTCGTGCCGGTGAACGTGGACAAGTTTGTCGATAGCGCGCACACGCGCGGCGCCGACGCGATCATCCTCGACCTGGAAGACAGCATCCTGCCCAAGGACAAGGAGCGCGCGCGCGCGCTCGTCTCAGGCGCGGCGGCTAAGGTCGCTCGCGCAGGCGCGGACGTGGTGGTGCGCATCAACCGGCCGTGGCGATTGTGCCTGCGGGATTTGGAGGCGGTGGTGAGCCGCGAGATTTGCGCGCTGATGCTGCCGAAGACGGAGAGCGCGGAGCATGTGCGCCTGGTGGCCGAGGTGCTGGACGAACTCGAGGCGGAGCGGGGTTTGCCGCAGGTTCACACTCGACTCGTGCCCATGATCGAGAGCGCCGGCGCCTTCTTCCGCGCGCAGGAGATCGCGGCTGCGCATGCGCGCGTCGTGGCCCTGACGCTTGGCGCCGAGGATTTCGCGCTGTCGGCGGGCATGGCGCCGGAAGCGGAAGGACTGTTCTACCCGACGCAGCAGATCGTGATCGCGGCGCGCGCCGCGGGCGTGCTGCCCTTGGGCTTCATCGGCAGCGTCGCCGATTACCAGGACCTGGATGCCTTCCGCGCCACTGTGCGCCGCTCGCGGCGTCTGGGTTTCATGGGCGCGGCGGTAATCCATCCCTCGCAGATCGCGATCCTGAATGCCGAATTCCGGCCTTCGCCGGAGGAAGTCGAACAGGCGCGCAAGGTGGTCGCGGCTTTCGCGGCAGCCGCCGGCGGTAACCAGGGCGCGATCGAGGTCGACGGGAAGATGGTCGATATTCCGGTGGTGGAGGGCGCCCGGCGTACCCTCGCGCGGCAAGAGGCGATCGAGCAGCGGACGAAGGCGCGCAGCTAATCTATCGTCATCAACCAGGGGTTGGTGGCATAATTTCCGCGGAGTCTGCGGCCGGATCCTTGCCGGTATTGTCCGCGCCCAGGCCGATTCTGGAGCGGTAGTCCGAATCCAGCGCGGCGAGCGTGCGCAGCCGCAGCATCGCCTCCGTGTTCATGCTGCCTGACTGGCCGGGATTGGTGGGCTTGTCGCACACGACTTTCGCTTCGAACAGGTTTTCGATTTGTTCCGGGTTCAGCCCCAGCAGGTCGCGGAGTATGGGCCGATTATCCTCGCCGAAGCGCGGCGCCTGCTTGCGGATGCGTGCATCGCGAAACCGCAGCCGATACGGGCGTCCGATAATCGGGCGCGGCCCGATCGGCGGCTTGTGCTCCACGCGTTCATAAAACCCGCGGTGGCGAAGGTGTTCGTTGACAAGCAGGTCCCTCGCGTTGAATACCGGGCCGCACGCGATGCCGCGCGATTGAAGCAAACCGAGCATCTCGATCACATCCCGCTCGCGCGCCCACTGCGCGACCAGCGCGTCGATCTTGTCCCGATACCGGCGCCGTCCGGACGCATGGCAAAAGCGCTCGTCATCGGCCAGTTGCGGCTGGTTCATCAGGCGGGCGAGAATCGCCCACTGCTCATCGGATTCCACCGAAATCGCCATCCACTGATCATCGCCTCGCGCACGGTATAGATTGCTTGGCACATGCTCTGGATGTTCGTTGCCGATCCGTTCCCGGTCGCCGCCGTCCAACTGCTTTTGCAGGATGGGTTCCGCAACCAGCGCGGCGCCTATCTGGTACATCCCAAGGTCTATCCGTTGGCCCCGGCCGGTTTTTCTCATGTGCGCCAGGGCGGCGAACAGCGCACTCAGTCCGGCCCAGCAAGCAAGAAAGTCCGGATAGGACTGCCCGACCTTCCATGGTTTGTCGCCCCGGTATCCGGTGTAATACGAAATTCCCATCGTCGCTTCCAGCGTCGTTCCCTGACTCGGAAATGCCGACCACGGTCCCGTCGATCCGTAACCGGTATTGGAAAGCATGATCAGGGACGGCTTCAGCTTTTTCAGTTCTTCGTAGTCCAGGCCCCATTTGGGCATGACCCGCGGGGTGTAATTGTCAAGCACGATGTCGCTCTTGCGCAGCAGCCACAGAAATACATCCCTGCCTTGCGGCTGCCCCAGGTCGAGAACCAGGGACTGCTTTCCCCGGTTCAATACATGGAATATTCCGGACCGATTCCAAGGGTCCTCTCCAGGATCGTTGTCCAGGTAGGGACCGAAAGCCCTTCCCCGCGTCTGGTCCAGGCGGTGAGGGGATTCGATCTTGATCACCTCGGCGCCCAGGTCGCTCAACAGTCCCCCGAGGTAAGGAATCGCGAACACATACGACAAATCCAGCACGCGGATTCCGACGAGAGGCAATGTCGGTTTCTTGGGCATGCGTTACAAGCCTCCCGAACGCGCGCGGACAGGGGCGAGGCATTCCACCTCTGCCAGCGTCAGCCCGATCTCATCGACCAGCACTTCAAACCTGTGTTCGTCCAAAAGCGGTGAGCGCCTGCGTACCGACATGGGAGTGGCCGACAGCTTCACCAGCTCGCCCGGGAACCTGAAACTGCCGGTGGCGGGATGCTCGAGATCGATAAAAAAATCACGGGCGCGCAGATGTTCGCAATCGAGCAAGTCCTCGGCGCCCTGCACCACGCCCACCAGCAGCCGCCGTTGCGCTCCTTTGAGGAACACGTCCTTTGCGTCCTTGTCCGCCAGGCACTCCTCGAGGAGAGCACGCACTTCCGGTACCAGTTGCTCGCGCTGCGGAGCGCTGGCGAACTTCGGATCGCGGAATTCCTCTCTCTCAAACAGGTCGGCGTAACCCTCGAAGGGCGCACCGCCGCCGGTTTGAACCGCCAGGAATCCCTTGCGTGCGGGGATAGGTTCCCCGGCGAAAGGATCCTGGACTACGGCGCGGCGTCCCTGCACGGCGCCCAGGAACGCGTAGTAGGATTCATTGAGCACGAGCTCCGAAGCGAGGCATTCGTGGATCGAAAGATCGACATGCTCGCCAAAACCATCGGCCGCGGCCGCGGTATAGGCCACCAGCGAAGCGTAGGCCGCGTTCAATCCCGCGCAGTAGTAGGATTGCGCTAGCCCATGCTTTAACGGTTCGCGATCGACCCGGCCGCTGATCTGCATGATGCCGCTCATCGCTTGCAGCACCAGATCGCTGGCGCGGTAGTCCGCGTAGGGTCCCGTCTGACCGAAGTTCGTCACGGAGGTGAGCACGACGCGGGGATTCCATTCGAGCATCCGATCGACCCCGAGGCCCCAGCCATTCAGGATGCCCGGCCGGAAGCTCTCGATGACGATGTCGCTCGCCTCGACCAGCTTTTTCAACGCCGGGCGCGCCTGCGGCGTGCGCAGGTCCAGCGCGACGCTGCGCTTATTCCAGTTAAGGTATTGAAAAAGCAGACTCTGCTCTGGGACCGGCGCGTCGCTTTTCAACGGCGCGAGGAAGCGCGCAAAGTCGCCCGTTCCGGGCTTCTCGATCTTGATCACGTCGGCGCCGAAATCGCCGAGCAACCTGGCCGCAAACGGGCCGGCGATTCCATGGCTGAGATCCAGAACGCGCACGCCGTCCAGCGCACCTCCCGCTGGTTCAGTTTCCATCTTCCCGCATGTCGGGTGGAAGCTGGTAGGCATGGTGCGCATTGGCGCGGGGATTCATGCAACGCTCCGTGGCGAAATTGATTGAAGTCAACGGGCTGCTTGCCGATGCAGTTGTTTTGCGTTGGGGCAGGTATCGAGCGCCATCAATGCATCAAACAGGGGACGTGCCGGGACTTGCAGCGCCCCGGCCTGCAGGCAGCCTTCGAACTTGGTCCACAGCTCGTCGCGGCTCAAGGGTTTGTCGGGACCGCCGCGCACCTGGTTGATCTGCTCGCCCACCAAACGCCGACCATCCTCCGTCTCAAGCGTGACCAGGTCGTAGATGGCGTAGCCGTTGGCGTTCGGATTCGGATCCAGGCGCTCTTCCGGCTCGACCGTCACGCGCCGCATCATCTCCTGCACGTCGGTACGACGCACAAAGTCGTCACTCAACTCGGCCAGCGTGGCGCGTCCGGCGATCAGTGCCGCGGCCATGGCGAACTGCATGCTGAACTTGGCTTCCAGCCCGGTCTGCGGTGAATGATTGCGCAGGATCTTGATGTTGCGAGCGCTGATGGACACGGTGACGCGGCGTATGCGGCGCGCATCGAGCGGTGTCGCCTTGAGCAGATCGAGCACTCCATCAAGCGCGCGATGGGTGGCAAAGCACATCGGGTATTTTTTCACGCTCAGCCTGGACTTCGGCATCCTCCATTTCCAGGCCCCTTGCAGCGGTGACTCTACGTCGAACCTGCCGGCGGGTGAAACCGCGGCCAGAAATCCCTGTGGATGCTCCAGCGCGTCCAGCGCGGCGGTAAAACCTAGTGCGGCGAGGCGCGCCGCCATCACGCCCGAATGTGCCGCGCGGCCGGCGTGAAACGGTTTGGTCATGGTGCCGAAATTCGCCGTCAGGCCGGCGCTTTGCGAGGCCCCGAGCGCAATGGCATGAGCGGCTTGCTCGGCATCGAGTCCACGCAGCGAGGCGCAAGCCGCGGATGCGGCAATCGCACCGAAAATTCCGGTGGGATGCCAACCCTTGGTGTGATGCTGATCGACTTCGCGGCTCACCAGCTCGGCCCAGGTCTCGTAGCCAGCGGCATATGCGGTCACCATTTGCCTCCCCGTGGCGCCAAGCGCCTCCGCCTCGGCGAGGATTGCGGGCACGAGCGCGGTGCTCGGATGTCCGCGCAGCGCCACGTCGTCGTAATCCAGCGCATGTGCCGCGGTGCCGTTGATCCATGCGGCCTCGGGAGCCGAGGCGCTTGCTTCGCCGAAGAGCAGCCTGGCTTCGCCCGGCGCCGGCGCCAACGCCAATTTCAGTTTCTGCGGCGCCGGCTCGTTGCGGCCGGCGATCATTACGCCGACGCAATCGGTGAATCCCATGTGGATCACCGATAGCGCTTCGGCGGGAATCTGTTCATAGCGCAACTCCGCGACGAACCTGCCAAGGGCGCGGGTCAAGGGAGCCGTCATGTCGATAGCCGCATCACGCGGCTGCCGCGATTTTGCGGCGCAGCTTGGCCAGCGAGCCACCCTGCATCACGGAACCGGGAAGCGGATGGCCGACGATGTCTTCCGCCAGCCGCGCCGATTCAATCAGCGCTTCGAGGTCGATACCGGTTTCGATCCCCATCTCGTGGCACATGAACACCAGGTCCTCGGTGCAGACATTGCCCGCGGCGCCGCTGTGCGCGGCAAAAGGACAGCCACCCAGGCCTGCGACCGCGGCGTCATAGAACGCGACCCCCATCTCCAACCCGGCACAGGCGTTGGCGATGCCCATGCCGCGCGTGTCGTGCAAGTGCAGCGATATCTGCAGGTCCGGAAACTTGTTGCGTACCGCGCCCACCACCCGCTTGATGGACAGCGGAGTCGCCCAGGCCATGGTGTCGGCAAGCGAGATGAGCTGGAGATCGAGCCGGTATTGTTCGCCGATGTCGAGCATCTGCTGCAGCGTGTCGAGTACGTGCGCAATCGCTATGTCGCCTTCGAAGTTGCAGCCGAACGCCGCCATCAACCCGGCGCGCACGACCGGTATGTTGTTCTCCTGGTACATCTTGACGATGGAGTGCTGCGCCGCGAGATTTTCCTTCAGCGTGCGTTTCTGGTTGCGCAGCAGGAACTTCTCGGATGCACACAGCGACAGCATGCCCTTGACGTCGAGCTTGTTCGTCGCGATCGCGCGCTGCAGCCCCTTTTCGTTGAGCCACAAGCCGGTATAGGTCACTCCGGGAAAACGCGTGAAGCCTTTTACCACCTCGTCGGCATCGGCCATGCCGGGGACATTTTTTGCCGGCATAAAGGACACGGTCTGAATCTGCTTCAGGCCGGTCTTCGACAGGCTGTCGATCAACTCGATCTTGCGCGCCGTGCTGATCGGCCCCTTTTCAATCTGGAATCCCTCGCGCGGACCCTCTTCGTTTATGTGGACTGCTTTAGGGTAGACTGACATAGAAAGGTCTCCTTGGATTAAACGGCATGCGCTTTCAGTTTCATGCTTGCGGTGGAACGAACGGGTACGGAACCGGTTTGCCGCCGCGGTACGGCAGCGCGACGGTCGCCTTGCCGGGTGTCGATTCCTTGCCCTTGTCGTCGACGATGCCAAGCTCGATATCGACCAGCCCGTAGCCGGGGCCGTCGCGCTTTGCGCTGACACGCCCCCATATGCGCAGCGTCTCGTTCACCACGTTCATGGCGCGAAACTGGAAACTCGCTTTCCATACCCAGCCATCCGGTCCGGCCCAGTCCGTGAGCAGTTGCATCACGAACTGTTGTTTGAGCGAACCGTTGATGAGCAACTCCGGCAGCTTGTCGTGTTCGATCGCGAACGGCTTGTCGTAATGAATCTTATGCCAGTTCTCCATGGCCGCGGACCAGCGCATCAGATGCGCGGTCGTCAACGGCCCTTTTTCCAGTTGCGGAATGTCGGCGCCTACCGCCGCATCTTCGTAATACACCTTGGTTCCGATTGCCATGGTCTATTTCCTTCGGATCTGAGTGCGTCTGGTGCGAATGAGCAGATCACCATCGCCATTGCGGAATTCGGATTCGGTGATGACCAGGATGATCGGTCCCTTGCTGGTTTCCTTCTCGGTGATGTCGGCGTAGCGCGATGTCAGCTTCACGGTCTCCCCGTGGCGGGCATAACGAAAAAACTCGATCTCCGATCCGCCGTTGAGAAGCGCATAACCCTTGAGCGGCTCGATTTCCGGAAGGCCTTGCGAACTGATGGTGGCGACAATGCCGTCGAAGTCGGGGTTGCGCGCGTTTTCCTGGATCGGGTCGGGCGCGCCGAACGGGCGGCGGAAAAGATGGGTCGGGTATAGCGGCGGCGCGACCGGGCCGCCGTAACGCTCGTTATTGGCACAGTCGGCGAAGAAGATCGGGTCCTCGTTCATGACCGCCTGCGCGTAGCGGCGAACCGCGCCGCGCTCGACGGAATCGCAAGCGATCTCGGTCTCCGATTGCATCCCGATGTATTTCTTGACAGCCTCTGAAAGGATTGACACGCGAGCCTCCTGCAAAACAAAACCCATCATCCAAGCTGATTTAGGCTTCGATTATAAGGTTAAAAAAGAGTGGACGCCGCCTGGGTAGACGGACGCCATCGGCTTATCAAAGCGCTTCGCGCTACGCCATCCCGAGCGCCTGGCGGGACTCTTCCTTGCCAACACGCGCGCCGGCGCGGACAAATCCGCGGCTGGGCGAGCTACCGGGAAGCCATGGTGCGCGGTGCCGAGGCCGTGCTCGAGTACTACGCTGACAAGCCGTTCAGGTCCGGAAGGCTTCTTGCCCGGTGATTTCCCGGCCCTGGATCAAAGCGAGGATCTCATTGGTGCCGTCTGGGATGGGCAGCATCCGGACGTCCCGATAAATCTGCTCGAGTCCAAGTTCGGTGCTTATGCCCATCGCGCCATGGATATGCATCGCCATGGAAACCGCCTGTTCGCAGGCGGCCGTAGCGTAACGTTTGGCCATTGCCGAGGGCCCGTTGGCGCGCTCCCCGCGGTCCATGGCATCGAGCGCGTGGTAGCAAATCAGCCTGCTGGTCATCACCGCCATTTCGATGTCGGCAAGATTCTTCTGGATCAACTGGTGGCCGCCGATGCGCTTGCCGAACTGGGTGCGGATGCCCGCATATTCGCGTGCTTTGTCCAGCGCGCGCTGCGCCAGGTTGGTGGCGGCAAGTCCGACCAGCGGCCGGTTGCCGTTCCAGGTCAAGGTCAGCATCCGCGCCGCGTCGCCCAGGTTGCCCAGCGCGTTGTCGGCCGGCACGCGAGCGCCATCCAGCGTCGCTTCGCCCAGATGGCCCTGGCGCAGGCCCAAGGTCGGGATTTCGCGAGTCTCGAACGGCGTCTTATCGCGTTCGACCACCACCCGCCGCAATTTCGACAGGCCGCGCGCATCGGTGCCTTCCGCGCAAGATACATTCATCACGTCGCAGATGGTCACGTTGGTGATCCACATCTTGCGGCCGGTAATGGCCAGTCCGCCGCCATCCTTCACCACGCGCGTTTTGACGCTGCGCGGATCGGAGCCAACGTCGGGCTCGGTGGTTGCGGTGCAGCAGATCTTGCGGCCGGCGATCAGATCAGGGAGAAACCGCTCCCGATTCTCTGCGGTCGTCTCGGCCCAGATACGCGCGATCGTACATTCGTGCGCCATCAGCGAAATCGCCACCATTGGGGGCAGTTGTTCGAACACCAGTCCATAGTCGAGCATACGCAAGCCGCCGCCGCCGTCTTTTTCGGGAATCCGCGGCGCCGTGATACCCAGCTTGGCCAGCGCCGCGTAAATCTTGAGCATCGCCGCCTTGGGCAGCGGCGAATTCGGATCGTGCGCGTCCAGCACCGGGTCGATTTCGGTCGCGACCATGGCCCGCGCGGCGTCGCGCATCATTTGCTGTTCTTGTGTCAGTGCGAAGTCCACGGTATTCCTTCTATGTCATCGTGAAACCGCCGTTCACGCTGAGTACCTGTCCGGTCACCCAGCCTGCGGAGGCGCTGCTCAGAAACAGGATCGCGTTGGCGATGTCCTTGGGCTCGCCGATGCGTCCGGTCGGATACATCTTGAGCACGGATCTCACGCGCCGCGCGTATTTTTCCTCGCCCATGCTCGCGCGCAGTCCGGCCTCGCGCTCCTGGCGCAGTTCCGTGTTGGTCGCGCCCGGCGAGACGACGTTGAGCGTGACGCCGGCGCCGCCGACTTCCTGGGCAACCGACTTGACCAATGCGATCACGCCGGCCTTGGCCGCCGCGTAGTACGACAGCCGCGCCTGGCCCAGCTTCGCCGAGTCGGAGGCCATGCAGACCACCCGCCCGAATTTGCGCTCGACCATACCCGGCAGTGCCGTGTGCAGCACGTTCATTGCGCCGTACAGGCAGACGTCGACCGTGCGTTTCCAGTCGGCCGGGGACGATTCGAGAAAAGTCTTGTCGTCGAGCACCGCGGCGCTGTTGACGACCACGCTGAGCGGGCCCAACCCGTCCTCAACCCGCGCGAGCATTTCGGCGCACTGCGCGCTGGAGGTGATGTCGGCGCCTATCCCTATCGCCTTCGCGCCCAGATCGATCAGTCGTCCGGCGGCGGCGTCGGCGGCCGCGACATTAATATCGGCCAGGGCCAGCTTCGCGCCTTCGGCCGCGAACAGCCGCGCTGCCTCGAAGCCTATGCCGCGGGCGCCGCCGGTGATGAGTACGACGCGTTCGCGCAATCCGTAGTCCATGGGCTTTCTCTTGGTTTTCCGTCAGATTCCGGTGCGCCGCACGCGCTATTCGCGAAAGTCGGGTTTACGTTTTTCCAGGAATGCGTTGATGCCTTCCATGTTCTCGGTATTGCCTTAGATCGACGCCGGGAGTTCCGCGGCCGGGAAATGCGCCGCGGTAATCGGGGTGATCGGCGATGCTACCGGTCAGTACAAGTTGCGCCTGATGGAATAGCTTTCTTTCAAAGATTCTACTGGACAAGTTTTGCTGCGTCCAGTAGCGTTTCCATGTTTCGGTGTCGCGTGCCGAATTGCGGACGCCGTGCCGCTAGACGGAACAACGGCGGGCAGTCGCGGCCGCGGCGCATGACAGGCGCGCAGCGTGCGGGCCGGTAAAGCCGGTGACGGCGGGCGCATCACGGGGCCGCGCCGCGCATGAGACATTTAGCCAGTTGAGGAATAGATGAAACTATTTGAACCAGGACAGATTGGCGCTATGCAGGTGAAGAACCGTATCGTCATGGCCGCCATCGGGCCGCTTGGGCTTTGCGAGTTGGATGGTTCGGTTGGCTCGAGAATGATTGATTACTACGCCGCCCGCGCCCGCGGTGGCGTAGGGCTGATAACAATCGGAGGGGGCATTCACATCCATGTGGACAAAACCCACTTAGCGGATGGCATGTGGAGCTTGTTTCTCAGAACGGACAATGTGGTGTATATCTCTCGACTCTCCGAGCTGACTGATGCCGTGCATCACCATGGAGGCAAGGTTTGCGCCCAGCTTACTGTTGGGCTAGGCAGGGTGTCACGTGTCACTTTTGGCGGACTGCCCGTAGGTCCCTCGGCTGTGCCCTATTTCTGGGATCCCAGCATCACTTGCCGAGAGCTAACCGTGGAGGAGATAACAACCATGGTGAAGGCGTCCGGAAAGGTAGCCAAGATTCTCAGAATGGCCGGGTTTGATGCCATCGAGATTCATGGTCATGCCGGTTATCTGCTTGATCAGTTCACGACAGCGCTGTGGAACAAGCGAACCGATAAGTACGGGGGTGACTTGGAGGGCAGGCTCAGATTTTCGATGGAGATAAATTCGGAAATCAGGAATGCCGTGGGAAATGACCTGGCACTGATTTATCGCTTAGGCGCCAAGCATTACCTGGAGGGTGGCCGGGAAACTGAGGAATCTCAGGAAATGGCTCGGCGACTGGAGGCGGGCGGCGTGGATGCGCTGCATGTGGATGCCGGCTGCCACGAAACCATGTATTGGTTCCATCCTGTCATCTACCATCCGGCCGGTTGCATGGTTGATTGCGCCGAGGCGATAAAGCAGGTGGTAAGTATTCCGGTTATCGCCGTTGGCAAACTGGGCAATCCGGAGCTGGCGGAGAGAGTCCTCAAAGAGGGTAAGGCCGACTTCATCGCCCTGGCCAGGCCTTTGCTGGCAGATCCTGACTGGCCCAAGAAAGTAAAGCAGGGCGAATTCGAGGACATAAGACCTTGTATTTGCGACCTCGATGGATGTCTCGAGCGTATACATACTGATTTCCGTTACCTTAGCTGCACGGTTAATCCACAGACGGGGATGGAGAGGGAATACAGCCTGACTCCCGCGGATAAACCTCGCAAGGTGCTGGTTATCGGCGGCGGGCCTGCCGGCATGGAGGCTGGTCGCGTAGCGGCGCTCAGGGGGCACCGGGTTACTCTGTGGGAGCAGAGTTACCGGCTGGGTGGCAACCTGGTTCCGGGGTCAGCGCCCGATTTCAAGGCGGATATCCGAGGCCTCATAGACTACTTCACCACTCAGATGTACAAGCTGGGGGTAGATGTGGTACTGGGCAAGGAAGCCACTGTGGAATCGGTCACCGCAGCTAATCCTGACGTGGTAATTGTGGCTACAGGCGCCGCCACCTGGCTTCCTGAGATAGCGGACATAGGCAGCAAAAACATAGTCACGGCGATAGACGTGCTGGCGGGCCAAGCCGAGGTAGGTGAGCAGGTGGTAGTTGCCGGCGGCGGTATAACAGCGTGCGAGGTGGCGGTATGGCTGGCCGGGAACGGGAAAAAGGTCACCGTGGTGGAGATGCAGGGAGAACTGATACCCGAGAAAATGAACATGGATAACAAACTGTGGCTGCGCAAGATGGTGAAGGAAAGCGGGGTAGCGACGTTCACGAATGCCAAGATTCAGAAGATTAGCGGAAATGGCATCGTAGTAAGCATCAATGGCACCGAGAAAAAGATTGCTGCGGATTCGGTTGTGCTGGCTCTGGGACTGAAGTCGCGTTCGAAGTTGAGGGACAGCCTCACCCAGACGCCGTTTGAAGTCTTCGCCATCGGCGATTGCGTCAAGCCGCGCAAAATCATGGATGCCGTCTGGGAAGGATTCCACACTTCGCGGCTTATTCAGTGAGGATGGAAGACGCGGATGTCGATATCAGTGGTGGGTCTTCGTGTTATCAGTACCACCTGAACAATCCTGCTTAGGAGAAAAACCACATGGGATCGATACTGTTCTCGCCCTTGAAACTGCGCGGCCTGGAGCTGCCCAATCGGATCATGGTTTCGCCGATGGGCCAGTATTCCGCGAACGAAGGTTCGGCCGGTACCTGGCATATGGTTCATTTGGGCACGATGTCGGTCTCCGGCGCCGGCCTGCTGGTGATCGAGGCGACTGCGGTCAATCCTGAGGGCCGCCTCAGCCCGCGTGATCTCGGCCTGTGGTCCGATGCCAACGAGGCGGCGCTGGCGCCGATATTGGATTTTTGTCGCAAGGAAGGCGGAGCGCGCCTGGGCCTCCAGCTTTGGCACAGTGGGCGCAAGGGTTCGGTGGCCGTCGCCTGGGAGCGGCAGTTGGCGATTCCCAAGGAGCGCGGTGGCTGGACACCGTTGGGCGCATCGGCGATTCCGTACCCGAACCGGACGACGCCAAGGGCACTCGATGCCGACGGCATGCGGCGGGTGACGCAAGACTACGTCGCCGCGACCAGACGCGCCGATCGCCTCGGTATCGAACTGCTCGAACTTCACAGCGCGCACGGCTACCTGCTGCACAATTTCTTGTCGCCGCTCACCAATCAGCGCGATGACCGCTATGGCGGGAGCCGGGAAAACCGCATGCGCTTCCCGCTCGAGGTGTTCAAGGCGATTCGCGATGCCTGGCCCGAACACAAGCCGCTGGGAGTTCGCATCTCGGCCGTTGATTGGGTCGAAGGCGGCTGGGAGATCGACGACAGCATCGCTTACGCGAGCGCTTTGAAAGCGCTTGGTTGCGATTACGTCACCGCGTCCAGCGGCGGCGCCGTTCCCGAGCAGAACATCAAACCGGTACCGGGTTACCAGGTGCCCTTCGCCGAGAGCATTCGCCGTGCCACCGGCATTTGTACCGTGGCCGTCGGCCTGATCACCGAGGCGAGGCAAGCCGAGGAAATTCTGGCCGGCGGCAAGGCCGACCTCGTTGCCCTTGGCCGTCGGATGCTGTATAACCCACGCTGGCCTTGGCATGCCGCGGTCGAATTGGGGGAAGAGTTCTATTACCCGAAGCAGTACGAGCGCTCGCACCCGTCAATGCAAGGCGGCGATTTTTTGCGCCCGGCGCGTAACATGTGATCAAGCTGTCCCCGCGCGAACGCGGGGATTCGTTGCAGAAGGGGAGCGCAGGCATGAGCGAGGCGGGATACAAGGACATTCTCTACGACGAGACGGGCGGAGTCGCCACCATCACCTTCAACCGCCCGGAGGTGCTGAATGCGTTTCGCATGGGCACCTACGAGGAAGTGACGGACGCGATCAACCGCGCCGGATGGAATAAGGCGATTGGTGTGATCGTTCTGACTGGCGCCGGGCGTGCGTTCGGCGTTGGCGGCGACTCCGGCGACAAGAAATCCGAGCGTGCGGGCAAGGGCATCCTGGGCGTGCCGGTGGAAGCTCTGCATGCGGCTATTCGCGATGCGCCGAAGCCGGTCATCGCCAAGGTGCGCGGTTATGCCATCGGCGGTGGCAACGTCCTGGTTACGCTTTGCGACCTGACCATCGCCGCCGAGACCGCAGTATTCGGCCAGGTGGGGCCCAAGGTCGGCTCGGTCGACCCCGGCTATGGCACCGCCTATCTGGCGCGCATCGTGGGTGAGAAGAAGGCACGCGAGATTTGGTATCTCTGCCGGCGCTATACCGCCGCCGAGGCAATGGCGATGGGACTGGTGAACAAGGTGGTCCCCGACGCCGATCTCGACGCCGAGGTGGCGCGCTGGTGCGCCGAAATCCTGGACCTCAGCCCGACCGCGCTGGCCATCGCCAAGCGCTCCTTCAACGCCGACACGGAGCACATCCGCGGCATCGCCAATGTAGCCTTTCAGGCGGTCTCCCTGTACTACGGCACCGACGAGGCCAAGGAGGGCGGCAACGCCTTCCGCGAAAAGCGCAAGCCGCGGTTTCGCGATCACCAGAAGTAGAATGACGTCGCAACCGCCGTCATGCCTTTCGGGCGTCGTGGTGCTCGAACGGGGTGACCGCCTGGCGACGGCGCTTTGCGGCGCGCTGCTGGCCGAGTTGGGCGCCACGGTCGTGCGCTTCGAGCACGGCGCGCCTCGCTTTCCGGATCTGACCGCGGCGGCCGCGGAGCGGGCAGTGGCGATTGCGCGCGCAGGGAAAATTTGCCTGGCTGGCCCGATCCCGCATGAACACACGGGCGAGGTTTGGGCCAGACTCGTGGCGCGGGCCGACGTCGTGTTGTTGACGCCCGCCGGCCCGGAAGATCGCCGATTTGTAGAGGAGCAGAGCGCGGAGCGAATCGTTTGCTCGGTCACCGACTACGGTCTGGACGCAGCTGACGATGCCGCCACCGGCGAGCTGGCGCTGCAGGCCCAGGGCGGAATCATGGCCGCCACCGGCGCGTTCGGCGGCCCGCCCGAAGCCGTAGGAATCCCCGTAGTCGAAATGATGACCGCGATCAACGCCGCCACCGCGGTATTGGCGGCGCTGCGCGTGTTCGAGCGGCAAGGGCGGCCCCAACTGCTCGACATCGCGGCCTTTGACGGCGAGCTTGCATTGTTCCCGACGTTCGTCTCCAGCATCGCGACCGGGAAGGCCAGCGGCTATCGCCTGGGGGCAGGTCATCATTTATGTGCGCCCTGGAACGCCTATCGCACTCGCGACGGCTGGATCCAGCTTTGCTCGGCTAGCGACGACGAATGGCAACGCGTGCTGCAGGTGATCGGCCGCGGCGACATTGCGCAAGACGAACGATTCAAAGACGTCGCGGGACGAGTCGCCCATGTGCTCGAGGTCGATCTCATGGTCGAGGAATGGACACGGCGAAGCTCTTCCGCAGCGGCCCTTGCGGATTTCGCCGGCGCCGGCGTGCCGGTAGGCGCGATTCGCACCATTCCGGATCTCATCATGGATTCCGAAATGGCCCGGCGTGAGATGGTCCGATGGGAGGCGGGGGCGCCTGTCGTAGGGTCCTTTTTCAAGTTCAGCCGTTGTCCCGCGGTGGCGCGGGCGGCAGCCCTGCAAGACCAGGATCTGCACACCGTGTTGCGGCGATTGGGGCCTCGTTCCGCTCGCGTTGCCGCCGCGCCGGGGCAAGCCGATCGACCGCTGGCCGGCATTCGAGTGCTCGAGATCGGTCCCTATACCGCTGGGCCGCTGGGCGGTCGATACTTGAGCGACCTGGGCGCCGAAGTGATCAAGATCGAGTCACCCGGCGGCGAGATCTCCCGACAATGGACGCCGCAGTTCGGCGACTGGGGCGGCTTATTCGTCAACCTCAACATCGGCAAGAAATTTCTCTCCCTCGACCTGAAGAAGGATGCAGATCGCGAAGCTTTCCTGGCTCTCGCGCGCTCCGCCGACGTGGTATTGGAAAACCTCAAACCGGGCGCACTCGACCGACTCGGGATCGGCCCGCGCGCGCTTTTCTCGTTGATGCCGCGATTGGTGGTCTGTTCCGTCTCCGGCTTCGGCGCCGACGGCCCGGCACGACCGGCACTGGATACGGTGGTACAGGCTGAAGCCGGTCTCATGTCATTGGTTGGTGGCGGCGAGCTGCCGCACCGTGTCGGAACTTCGATCGCCGACCAAGGGGCCGCGCACGCCGCGCCGCTTGCCATCATTGCGGCATTGCGCCATCGCGATCTCACGGGCGACGGGCAGATCATCGATTTGGCGATGTACGACGTCGTCGTCTGGCTGACGCAGCTTAGCTGGCCGGACGGACGCGCCGCGCTACGACCGTGGCAACACCTGGCCGCGAGCGACGGCTGGTGTTTCGCCGACGCATCGGAGGACGCGATCGGGTCAATCTGCGGGCCCACGCCGTCGCGGCTCACTCGCGCCGAGCTTGTACAGCGACTGCGCCGCAACCGGATCGCCGGCGCCTCGGTACTCGAAATGAACGAAGTATTCACGCATGACGCGGTGACACGGCGCGCGCTGGTGTGCGCCGCGGGTCCGCCCGGTGCGGCGATTCCGGTGACGCGCGCGCCGCACCGTCTGTGCCTGACCCCGCCTCGCAACGGACGTCTTTGCGCCCCGCCGAACGCCGATCGCCGGGAACTGCTGGGCGAAAACGCCGATACGGATCAACCCGCGAAGAGCTGACCCAGCGCTTCACAGTCTGCGGCCAGTGCTTGCCAGATCGTCCAGCCGCGTGTGCCCCTGCTCCGTATTCCAGTCTGTGAATCATTGCCAAACGGTTTTCGCCCGGATAGACAATGTTCCTAAAAAACAGTATCTTGGCTCATGAAATGGGGAATAACATGGTTATTTACGCCGAATAACATCGTCCTTATGGATATGCAGTACCTCAAAACGTTGATTTCATGCAACAGTTGATACGCACCGCGATGGGAACGCCGTTTTATTCGGCATTTCGGTGCTTGATATTGCGTTAGGCATTCGAGGAATGAATGAGACATCTGCATTGCGTTCGCAATACTCTGTTGCCGGACTCTTCTACGAAATACCTGGCAGTAGGGGGCCATATGCTTGTCGCAGCGTGCTGGAAATCTCCAGCAATTCCGTTGAGAAGGACGCTCCTCCAGACGCAATCTTTGTCATGATGAATCCTGGAAACTCAGTTCCACTCGCCAAGACGAGTACTGACAAGAGATTTGCAGAAATAGTGCCCGCCAAGCCGGACACCACGCAAGACCAAGTCATGAGAGTCATGCAGAAACTAAGTTGGCATCGAGTCAGAATTCTCAACCTGTCCGACCTTAGGAACTCAAAAAGTAAGGAGTTCTACCGTCAGGTAGACAACTTCAATGCCGAACACGACAACCACATCCACTCAATTTTTTCTTCACAACGAGCGGATGAGCTTAGGCGTGCCTTGGCGCGTTCGTCCGGTGCACCCATAGTTGTTGCCTGGGGTTGTCACTACAAACTCAAGCGCTTGGCTTCGTTCGCGATTGGAGCGCTGGCTGGTCAGCGATTTGTTGGCGTCCCCGCCTCACGAGGTGAGTGGCGCTATCTACATCCTCTGCCACCAAACGCTAAGCGGCAGCGCGAATGGCTCGAATCGGCACTTCGGACGCTGACGTGAGAGCAATACAACCGACCCAGGGTTTCGTGCACTTACCGCACGAGCCTAGTCACTTTTGTTAGTATGCCAACAGGAAGAGAACAATGAGAAAGATGCTATTTCTTGGCGCAATAGTGCTACTTAGCGGATGTGTAGTCTCGCCCCAGTTGGAGGGAAATGCCCTTCAGCAGGTGCGTGCCAGTATTGCTGAGGATGAGGGTGCCATAAAGTTTTTCATCGTTGCAATCTGGCTGCCAAATTCTATGGAATTCAGATTTAGCGCAGTAGAGCCCGTTGTCAAAGGCATCGCAGTAATTACCGAAAAGAGCTTTTTGTTTCAACAATGGGGCGGACCGACTGGACTTACCACCATCAAACGGATTCCTTTAGTCGAAATAAAGGATGCATCAATGATTACCTTTGGCATGAGTGGCAGGCTTGTCATTCGAACCGATAGCGACAAATATGATTCTTTCGCTGCGTCAGACGGCGCTGGCGAGATTAGCGTTCGCGCTGGCTCCACGGAGATGTACGAAGTCCTTTCCGCGCTAATCAACAAATCAAAGAGGTCACGGCAAATGCCTAACACTTCGCTCAAGAGGGACGCTGCGCGATAAAGCTGCGCAGCGCCCCTTAGCTTAAACGTTGGGCCTCAGGACGCACATGACAGCCGCTGATGCAAAAAAGGCGCCAGAGCAGTGGAATGCCTATAACTACCTAATCAGCTTTATCGATCTCCTCGGCCAGCGTGACGCATTGAAGGGGCAAGGATTGCTGCCGGTCTTCAAGACAGAAGAAGATCACAGGCAATTCATCAGCACGCTGAAAAACAGCATTGGGGCGATACTTAAGCTACAAGTCCGCGCGGACGACATGCTGCGCGAGGGTCAACGCGACCGCCCAGAGTCTCCGTTCCGCGCGTCGTTGTCGGACGAAGAAAAAGTTCTTTGGGACGAGATGAGTCGTGCGCGCGTCACCACTCAAAGATGGTCGGATGGACTCGTCTCGTTTGTATGCTTGGGAGACAAGAGCATCAAGTGCCCGCTAAATAGCGTATTCAACGTCTTTGGCTCCGCCGGAAGTCTTTGCCTGATCGGGCTTGCATCGCACCGCCCTCTCCGAGGCGCAATTGATATTGCCTGGGGTGTCGAGATACATCCGGGTGAACTCTACGGTGCAGTCGTTGCACGCGCCTACGAACTGGAAAGCATCTACGCGCAATATCCTCGAATTGTCATTGGTCCTCGGGTCGTGGAATTCCTGGAAGCTCACAAAAACAATCAAGAACAGGACGTCTATGCGGCGAACAATCGCGCCTTGGCCGAGCTTTGCTTAGGAATGTTGGCTCAGGACGCCGATGGGATCTGGATCCTTCACTACCTCGGGGATCAATTCCGTCAAGCAATAACGCACAGGCATCACAGCGATCTCTACTCAAGAGCACGACAGTTCGTAGAGGAGCAACTGCGGCTTCATCAAAGTACGGCCAATTCGAAGCTGGCATTTCGGTATTCGCACCTCCTTTCGTACTTTGAGGCTCACCAACCGACACCTGAGGCCCAACTAGCCGCTGCAGGGGACGCGCAAGAAGCCGCGCGCCCCCGAGCGTAACGTTAGGCACCCAGATCGGATCACTTCACATCACGGAAGGGACACATCTATGGAAAGCGTTCCGAAATCCATCGTAGTGGGTCGTGTCTTGATGACTTTAGCGACACTTATCTACGGAGTCCTCCCGCCGTTCGTCGATCTGACGGAGACGCACGTCTTTCATCCTGAGTGGACTCCTCACTCGCGTATGCACATGGTGTGGCTCCTCGGGACGAACTCGGCCATCGCTGTTCTGGCCCTTTATTTCCTCTGGCTTCACAAGGCGAATAGCGCGTTTGGTGTACGTCTTGCCGGAATATTGGGGCTATGCGTCTTTGGCGGCTTCTGGCTCAGCGCCTCCACAATCTCCCTCTATGGCGGCGCACTGAGCGACAAAGGTGGAGTCCCACCCATTCTGGGCATGGATGCAAACATCGCGGTGTTCTCCTCGGCACTGCTGCTTCTTCTGGTGGGCTGGTTTTTTGCTCGCGCGAGGAGTGCCTAACAACGGCTTGCAGAGCGACGCGGCGCAAGCGCCGCGCGCCTGAAGCCGGACGTTAGGCAGCATCAAATGAGCGCCAAAGAAAACGTCACAAAGGATCCGCTGCTCGAGCAATCCTTGAGAGGGCTGAGCGCTCATCTTCACAAGAAATGGGGAGATCGCACGCGAATGGACGTGTTCAACCGCTTGCTCGCGAAGAACCTGCGTCCGCCCGGTTGGACCAAGAACACGCATTTCACCTTCACGGAAGCACAGATCAAATCTCGCCAGGAGCTTTGGTCTACGGATCGCTTGGCCGGTCTCCGCCTCGGCCACAGCGATCCAAGCGGTGACGACTTTGAGTGCCCAATTGTCATTGCGGAGTATGCCGGTGAACAGCGTCTGCTCGACGGAAACTATCGAGTAAATCGCTGGAAGCTCCTGGGAGACACGAAGGAGCACCTCGTAAATATCCACACCGTGGTCGGCGAGTCAGAACTCGTCGCGCTTCCAAATGCTGCCTAACAACGCGTTCGAGAGCGGACGCGCCGATCAGCGAGGTGCCTATAGTTGTTTCGGTAGCGGCGCGCCCGCTCAACGCGAACGTTATGCGGCAATATTCACCGTCGCTTGATGGTCGCTCTCGACCCTTATGCAGCCACCGGCAAATATTGGGAGCCGACGTTCGCTGCGAGCGCCAAAAGAAGAAAGCTGCCGCTCGCAACGCGGAGTCCATATTTTCGTATTGGGCGACGGCAATGCAGCGTGAACGGTCATTCACCTTGCGACGGCGTACTCACCCTATCGACCAATTGCCGGCCGCCGGCTGTTGCGGTTCAATCGCTACAAATTGATAGTTCAAGGGAGTTCAAGGGATAATACGATCAATCAATGCTGCCGCGAAATCGGAACGGCATGCGGGGACACCGCGATCCGCTGCTTGAACCCGCCCCGAATTCCGGTCTACAAGGGAAATCCGTGACATGAAGTCTATATCGCAACTGCCCCGGCCAGAAGTCTGGAAGCTAGAGTGCAAGACATCGATGGTTGGAGACGTGACGCTGACCGGCTATTCCATTGAACGCACGGTAATGACGACGACCAAGACATCGCGGTTGCTTCTGGAGCCACCCGAAGCCGGGACGCTGCTGTTGGAACGGCAATGCCCTTGCTGTGGCCGCCAAGTCAAATTGAAGGTGCTGAGCAAGACTAACGCACAAAGAAAGAAGGTACGTAACTACGTCATCAACGCGCTGCTTGCACTGTGCTTTGTCGGATATGGTATATACGCGCTTCCGCAGACCCACGCTATTGTGTTGCTCGTTCTCGGGAGCTTTTGTGCGGCGACGTTCGGATTCGAGGCCTACAACGCATCCCGTAACCCGAGCTCATACGGAGAGGTGGAGGCGGATTACGATCAGAATATCTCAAAGGATAATCGGGCCCACTCAGTTGAATTAGACTACGAGTGGTTGGCGAGTAATAGGTAAATCAGTCCGGCCGCTGAGTTGGAAGGGCTTGCCGGCGCGCCGTAATTCGGTGATACATGAAGACTGCAAAGAAAATGGGGTTTACGATCCCGTAATCCATCTTGCTGCGCGCCGACCGGGTGATCGAATGACGGCTTCGGAGACGAAACGCAACCAGCTGCTTTTGCCGCGAGCAGACAAGAGAGGTCCATGGAGTACACAATCAATTGCCGCATAACAGCGCGTCGCAGCCGACCGCCTCCGGCGGCGGCTGAACGCGGACGTTGGGC
>SCTX01000002.1 GCA_004298385.1 Betaproteobacteria bacterium
CTGGACCGACGCAAGCAGATGGGCGACGCAAAAAAGGCCGCAAAAGGGGCGTTTCCAGGCCGTTTTAGCCAGTCTCAAATCAAGTGGCAGAAAGTCGCAAATCATGTGGCAGCTTACATCCACAATAGCCGAAAGCAGGCGGATGCGCTCTTGATTTGATACGGATTTTGGACGGGGAAGATATTGAATATACTGGCGGAGAGGGAGGGATTCGAACCCTCGATACGCGTTTTGAGCATATACGCCCTTAGCAGGGGCGCGCCTTCGACCACTCGGCCACCTCTCCGGATCCGCGTGAAACTATATCATGGGTGCTCGCCGAGGTGGAAAACCGCGCCGGATCAGCGCGGCTGATCCAGGTCGAAAGCCTTGTGCAGCGCGCGCACTGCGAGCTCCATGTATTTCTCGTCGATCACCACCGCGATCTTGATCTCCGAAGTGGAGATCATCTGAATGTTGATGCCCTCCTCCGCCAAGGTGCGGAACATCTTGCTTGCGATGCCGGCGTGGGTGCGCATGCCCACGCCCACCAGGGACACCTTGCACACCTTGGCGTCGCCGCGGATGTCGGTCGCCTTGATGTGGCTCTTCACCTGCTGGTTCAACACGTCCATCGCCTTGGCGTACTCGTTGCGGTGCACGGTAAAGGAGAAATCGGTCATGCCATCGACGCTGGCGTTCTGGATGATCATGTCGACGTCGATGTTGGCTTCGCCGATCGGGCCGAGAATTTGGTAGGCGATGCCGGGACGGTCGGGCACGCCCATGACGGTGATCTTGGCTTCGTCGTGGTTGAACGCAATGCCGGAAATAGCGGCTTTTTCCATTTTGTCGTCTTCCTCATACGTAATCAGCGTGCCCGGGCCTTCCTGCTCGTCGAAGGCGGAGAGCACGCGCAGCTTCACTTTGTACTTGCCGGCGAACTCGACCGAGCGGATCTGCAGCACTTTCGAGCCGAGGCTCGCCATCTCGAGCATTTCCTCGAAGGTGATCGTGTCCAGGCGCCGCGCCTCGGGCACGATGCGCGGGTCGGTGGTGTAGACGCCGTCGACGTCGGTGTAAATCTGGCATTCGTCGGCCTTGAGCGCGGCCGCCAACGCCACCGCCGAGGTGTCGGAGCCGCCGCGCCCCAGCGTGGTGATGTTGCCCGCGGCGTCCACGCCCTGAAAGCCGGCGACCACCACCACGAACCCCGCATCCAGATCGGCGCGCATCCGGTTCTCGTCGATGCGTTCTATACGCGCCTTGGTGAAGGCGCTGTCGGTGAGCACCTTGACCTGGGCGCCGGTGTAGCTCTTCGCTTTCACGCCCTGCTCCATCAGCGCCATGGACAAGAGGCCGATGGTGACCTGCTCGCCGGTGGAGGCGACCACGTCGAGTTCGCGCGGATCAGGGTCGGCGGAGATTTCCTTGGCGAGCGCGATCAGCCGGTTTGTTTCCCCTGACATGGCCGAGGGAACTACCACCAGCCGGTGCCCTTGCGCCTTCCAGCGGGCTACGCGCTTGGCGACGTTCTTGATGCGCTCGGTCGAGCCTACCGAGGTGCCGCCGAATTTTTGGACGATGAGTGACATGGCGGGGCGAAGCGGTCTTGCCGAAAAAGGGGAAATTTTACCGCATTGCAGCAGAAATATTTTCCCTATTTGCCGTCCAACTCCAGCTTGGGCGGAACGGCAAGCCCCGTAGGTTTGATTTTTTCGGGCAGCACGCGCCCCATGCGCGCCCGGTGACCGACGTGATGGCGCAGCTTCTCGCCCTTGATCTCAAGCAGCCTTTCCTTGCCGCCGCGGCCGATGCCGCTGACCGTGACCGAGCTGAGCCGCGTCACCGCGGCCGCGAGCAACCTCTCGCCCTTGTCCAAGCCCATCAAGATCACGCCGCGCCCCTTGGACATGACGCGCATTTCAGCAATGTCGAATGCAAGCAGCCTGCCCTCGCCCGAAAGCGCGACCACGTGGTTGCCCGGCGCCTCGTCGTAGGCGTAGGGCGCAAGCGGCGTCTCGTCCGCCTCCACGCTCATGAATTCGCGCCCGGCGCGGCGATTGGAAACCATGTCGCCGACAGTACATAGAAAGCCGTAGCCGCCGCTGGAGGCGACCAGCACCTTGTGCTCGGGTTTGCCTGCGACGCAATGCATGATCTTGGCTCCGCCCTGCACTTCCACCAGCGAGGAAGCCGGCGCGCCGTCGCCGCGCGCGCTGGGCAAGCCCCCCGCCTCCACGCTGTAGGCGCGGCCGCCTGAGTCGAGGAAAATCACCGGGTCCACCGTGCGGCAGGGCAGCAGCGCGGCGAGTCCGTCGCCCTCCTTGAACGAAAGCGAAGCCGGATCGACGCCATTGCCCTGGCGCGAACGCACCCAGCCGTTTTTCGAGAAGATCACCGTCACCGCCTCATCGAGCACCGGCGTATCGAGCACCGCCTTTTCCGATTCTTCGATCACCGTGCGGCGCTTGTCGCCGAAGGCCTTGATGTCGGCCTCGATTTCCTCGATCACCAGCGCTTCCAGCGTCTTGCGGCTGCCCAGAACTTTCTCCAGGCCCTTCCGCTCCTGCGTCAGGCCCTCGAGTTCCTTTTCCAGTTTGATGTGTTCCAGCTTGGCCAACTGGCGTAGCCGCATTTCGAGGATGTCCTCGGCCTGGCGCTCGGTGAGCTTGAACACGCGCATCAAATCCGGCTTGGGATCGTCAGAGTTGCGAATCAGCTTGATCACCTTGTCCACGTTGAGCAACACGAGCAGCCGCCCGTCGAGCACGTGGATGCGGTCGAGCACCTTGTCCAGGCGGAATTTCGAGCGCCGCGTCACCGTGGCGAAGCGGAATTCGAGCCACTCGGCGAGGATATCCTTCAGGTTCTTGCCGGTGGGCCGCCCGTCGAGGCCGACCATCACCAGGTTGATCGGGGCGTTGGTCTCCATGCTGGTCTTGGCGAGCAGCAGATTGACGAATTCGTTTTCATCCAGGCGCGAGGATTTGGGCTCGAACACCAGGCGCACCGGGTGGCTGCGGTCGGACTCGTCGCGCGCACGATCGAGCATCGACAGCATCAACTGCTTCTCGCGCTGCTGCTCCGGCGTGAGCGATTTCTTGCCCGCGCGCGGCTGCGGATTGGTGATCGCCTCGATTTCCTCGAGAACTTTCCGCGACGAAGCGCCCGGCGGCAGCTCGTGCACCACCATCTGCCATTGCCCGCGCGAGAGCCGCTCGATGGTCCAGCGCGCGCGCACGCGCACCGAACCGCGGCCGTTGGCATAGGCCTCGCGCATCTCGGCGCGCGGCGTGATGATCTGGCCGCCGCCGGGGAAGTCCGGGCCCTTGACGTACTTCATCACCCCGGCGAGCGTGAGTTCGGGATCGCGGACGAGCGCAATCGCCGCATTCGCGACTTCGGTCAGGTTGTGGCTCGGGATCTCGGTGGCCATGCCCACGGCGATGCCCGAGGCGCCGTTCAGCAGCACCACCGGCAGCCGCGCCGGCAGCAAAGCCGGTTCGACCATGCTGCCGTCGTAATTAGGCGCAAAATCTACCGTGCCGCTGTCCAGTTCCGCCAGCAGCACCTCGGCGAATTTGGTCAAGCGCGCCTCGGTGTAGCGCATCGCCGCCGGCTCGTCGCCGTCGCGCGAACCGAAGTTGCCCTCGCCGTCCACCAGCGGATAGCGCAGGCTGAAATTCTGCGCGATGCGCACCATCGCGTCGTAGACCGAGGCGTCGCCGTGCGGATGAAACTTGCCCAGTACGTCGCCCACCACGCGCGCGGATTTTTTGCGCGGCGTGCCGGCGCGCCCGTTCATTTCCCACATGGCGTAGAGAATGCGCGCCTGCACCGGTTTCTGGCCGTCGGCGACGCGCGGCAGCGCGCGGTCCTTGACCGTGCTCACCGCATATTGCAGATATTGCAGCGCCGCGTATTTGGCGAGCGGCAGGGTATCGCCGAATTCGCCCGCGAGCGGCGCAAAATCGGGCGGTTCGCCGCCACCGCCGCCGTTCTTCGCTGCCGGCGGCACGGTGCTGCCGGCGTCGGCGTTTCTGTCGGGCGCGAGGCTGCCGCCTGCGCTCACCGGTTTCAGCGCATTTTCCGCCGCGATCACGGCCAAGCCTTCAAACAGATCGTTCTGATTTCCCATTCAATTCACTCCCGACTTGGAGTCAATTTCAAGATAAGCACAACGGGTTTCTCGAAGATCGTCGTTTGCGTGCGGACGGTTTCATCGTCCGTGCGCAATCGACGATCCGCACGGACGGCTTTTCGTCCGTGCAGGTTTTGCCAACACCTGCGCGCTACGCGCGCCAACCTTGTTTTTGGTACGGATACACACCATCCGTACCAAAAACAAGGTTCTGGATGAAGAAATGGTCATTCAGCTTATATCCGCGTCCACCAGGTTCCCGTATGTCTCCATCCACTCACGCCGCTGCGACGCATTCTCCTTGCCCATCATCATATTGAACACTGAACGATCGGCGGCTAGCGCCGTATCTTCTACCTGCACCGGCAGCATGCGCCGCGTGTCCGGATTGAGCGTGGTCTCCCATAACTGCTCCGGGCTCATCTCGCCCAGGCCCTTGAAGCGGCTCACCGCCCATTTGCCCTCGTCCATGCCCTCGTCCTGAAGCTTTTCCTCGATCGCGGCAAGCTCCTGCTGGTCCAGCGCATAGAGCTTGCGCGCCGGCTTGCCCTTGCCCATCGAGGGCACGTCGATGCGGTACAGCGGCGGTTGCGCCACGTACACGCTGCCGGTTTCGATCAGCCGCGGGAAATGGCGGAAGAACAGCGTCAGCAGCAGCACCTGGATGTGCGCGCCGTCGACGTCGGCATCGGCGAGAATGATGATTTTGCGATAGCGCAGCCGCTCCATGTCGACCGCGTCGCCGCGCTGGTGATGATCGATGCCGATCGCGAGGGCGATGGCCTCGATCTCCTTGTTCGAATACAGGGTGTCGGGCGAATCCTGCCAGGTGTTCTTGGGCTTGCCTTTGAGCGGCAGCACCGCCTGGAACTCCTTGTCCCGCGCCTGCTTCGCCGAACCGCCGGCCGAATCGCCCTCGACGATGAACAGTTCGTTCCGCTCCGGGTCGTCGGAGGCGCAGTCGGTGAGCTTGCCCGGCAGCACCGCCACGCCCGAGCTCTTGCGCCGCTCCACTTTCTGCGCGGCGCGCGTGCGCGTCATCGCCTGGCGCATCACCAGTTCGGCGATGCGCTTGCCTTCGTCCACATGCTGGTTTAGCCACAGCTCGAACGGGTCGCGCACCATCTGCGCCATGAGCTTGACCCCGTCGCGCGAGATCAGCTCGTTCTTCACCTGGCCCTTGAACTGCGGGTCGAGCATTTTCACCGACAGCACGTAGGAGGCGCGCGACCACACGTCTTCGGGCACGATCTTGATGCCGCGCTGTCCCATGGCGTGCAGGTCGATGAAATTGCGGATGGCGTTGTACACGCCCTCGCGCAAGCCGGCGACGTGGGTGCCGCCGTGGCGCGTGGGGATCATGTTGACGTAGGACTCGGCCACCACGTCCCCTTCCGGGGTCCAGGCCATCGCCCACAACGCGCCCTCGCCTTCGGCGAAGCTGTCCGACTCCGATTGCGCCGCGATGTAGCGCTCGCCGAAGAAGGTCTCGGCGACCGGCTCGAGGCCGGCCACGGCGCTCGCGAAGTAGCCGCGGATGCCCTCGGGAAAATGCCATTCGCTCTGCTCGATCTTGCCGTTCTTCTCCACGCCGAGCGTGAAGCGCACGCCGGGCAGCAGCATCGCTTTCGCGCGCAGCAGCGCCGCGATGTCGGCGGTGACGATCTTCGGGGAATCGAAATACTTCGGATCGGGCCAGAAGCGGATGCGCGTGCCGGACTCGCGCGGCGCGGCCGCGCCAACCTTTTTCAGCGGTTCCTTCACCTTGCCGTTGTCGGCGAACACGAGGCGATGGCGGGCGCCGTCGCGCTTCACTTCGACTTCCAGCCGCGTCGCGAGCGCATTGGTGACGCAAATGCCCACCCCGTGCAATCCGCCGGCGATGCGATAGGCCGCGTCCTTGTCGGTCTTCCTGAACTTGCCGCCCGAGTGCAGGGTGGTGAAAATCACCTGCACCGCCGGGACTTTCTTTTTCGGATGGATGTCGACCGGAATGCCGCGGCCGTCGTCGGCGACTTCGGCCGAGCCGTCTTCGTACAACACCACCGCGATGTTTTTCGCAAAGCCTGCTAGGCCCTCGTCCGAGGAATTGTCGATCACCTCCACCAGCGCGTGGTTCGGGTTGGAGGGATCGGTATACATGCCCGGCCGGTGCAGGATCGGCGAAAGATCCTCCAGGATCTCGATGTCCTCGGCGTTGTAAGCGCTAGATTTGGTTGCCATAAGGCGCCCGGATACTACCTATGGGTGTCGGTATCATCGGACAATGATACCGCGGTCCGGGCAGGATTGCATTAGGGCGTCGCCGAAGCCCGGTGCGGGAGCGTCAAATACTACCTGCCCCGCGGCGCTGCGATCGTCCACAGGTAGAGCTGGCGCTCGCCCAAGCGGCCTTGCACCGTCATGGCCTGCTGCGGTTTCCAGTCGCCCATATCGTGCACGTACGACATGACGCGCGTGCCCCGGCGCAATTCCCGCCAGAGCTTGGGGCGCAGTTTAAGGTTCACCTCCGGCCAGAGGAAGAGCACCACGAGTGTCGCCTCGCCGATGTCGGTCGCGAATAGATCCTGATCGAGAAAACGGATGCGCTCGAGCACTCCGGCAGCGGCGGCGTTGGCCCGGGCCTCGCGTATGCGCTCTGGATCGATGTCGACGCAGACGCCGCGCGCCCCTTTTTTCTTCACCGCCGCGATCACGATGCGCCCGTCACCGCAGCCGAGGTCGTAGACCACGTCGCCGTTTCGCACCTGTCCGAGTTGCAGCATCTGCGCCACCACGTTGTGCGGCGTAGGTTCGTAAGGTACGTCGGGAGCGCGCGCCGCTGCGACCTGCGCAAATGCCTGTCCCGCGTCTCCGCCGGCCGCGAGCGCGCACAGCGCCAGCACAATCAGCAGCCCTCGCCCAATCCGGCCAAGTCCCAGCCGCTGCGCAAAAAGTGTCATCAAATCGAACCCCAGAACGTTTATTGCAGCGCGAGTGCCGCAAACCCCTCCGGACCGCCACCGTGCGTAACCAGCAAGCCGACCCGGTCGAATACCCCGAAGGCCGAAGCCCTCCTATTCATGCTGGGCGCCCAGCGGCGGCGGGCCGATGTAGCCGGAATGAACCTCTGTGGGCTCCCAGACTGCGCATAGGTGTGCTGATGTCCGTTCCAGACTCCGTCGCCCCAGCAGATGGCTAATTGGGAACGGGATTATTGCTTAAGCGCCGGGCAATCTACACGGGAAACAGATTGCGCAGCGACATGGCCGAATTGCGGGGCGATTCAGAACTTGACGCCGAAGGCGCCCATCAACGACAGCACCGCGCCAGCCACAAGGACGAAGAAGGTTGCGCTCGCGCCTATCAATCTGCCCTTGCTGACACCGCTGAAGCGGCCGAGGCCCATTGCGTGCAGCACCCGGGCGAGGATCAGCGTGACGCCCAATAGGTGAACGATCCAGGCGCTGAATCCCGCTTGCTGCACGAACAGCATCAGGATCAGCGCCAGCGGCACGTATTCGATGAAGTTCGCCTGAACGCGAATGCGCCGTTGCATTTCTTCGTTGCCGCCGTCGCCGATATCGACCTTGAACGCAACGCGTCCCTGGATCACGCGGGCCGAAAGCCAAACCAGAAGAAGCGCGCTGAGCGCTGCATAGAGCATGACTGGCTGAGACATGGTTGTTCCTTTCAGTGTGATCTCCTGCGAACATCCGGACCGCTGGCGCCGACCAGGAAATCGAAATCGATGCCGAAGTTTGCCTGGGTCGCAGGTGGACCGCGATATTATGCCCTGCTCCGGCCGTGGCTGCGCGGCCGCGGACGACGATCCGCTGCGATGTGAACGATCCGATTTCTGTGAGCCAGTGTGGACAGCGCCCTGAACCGGAGGTATGAGTATAGACCGTATCGCGGACGAATCGACGTCCTATCAGGCGTATTTGGAAGTCCCAATTCTTGGAGATCCCCTATCGCTGCTTGGCTCAAGACCTGCGGGCTGCGATAATGCGGGCGCATTGCACTCACTACCGACCGGACCATGCCGCTGCCCCAGCCGCCGATCGACAACACGCCGGATACCGACGCACCCAACATCGGTCCGCTCGATTTGTTCCTCGCCTTTTCGCAACTGGCAATGTCCGGTTTTGGCGGCGTGCTGCCGTGGGCACACCGCACCCTGGTCGAGAAGAAAGGCTGGCTTACGCAGCGCGAATTCGTGGATACGCTTGCGCTCGGGCAATTGCTGCCGGGGCCGAACATCGGCAACATGGCAGTGATGATCGGCTACCGCTTCGCCGGCTATACCGGGGCGGCGGCGGCCTTCACCGGGCTGGTGGCCGGCCCTTTCCTGCTCATGATCGCGGCCGGCCTCGCGTACCAGACCTATGGCGCGCTGCCGCTGGTGCAGCAGGCGCTGTCCGGCATGTCGGCGGTGGCGGCGGGCCTGGTGCTCGCAACCGGACTGAAAATGAGCCGCAGCCTGAAGCGGCACTGGCGCCCGTGGCTGTTCACGGCACTGGCGTTGACGGGCGTCGGCGCGCTACGCTGGCCTTTGCTCGCCGTGGTCGGCGCACTGGCGCCGTTCGCCATCGCCGCGGCCTGGCGCGAGCAGGATTGATGGACCGCGTCGATCTGCCAGCGCTGGCGCTGCATTTCGCCCTGCTGTCGTTGATGGCGATCGGCGGCGTGAGCGCGATCCTGCCGGACATGCAGCGCTATGTGGTCGAAGTCAACCATTGGATAAGCGGCAAGCAGTTCGCCGATGCCTATGCGTTTGGTCAGGCGGCCCCCGGCCCGAATATGATGTTCGTGACGCTGCTCGGCTGGCAGCTTGCCGGCTGGGCCGGCGCGATCGCCGCCACGCTGGCGATCGTCGGCCCGCCCATCCTGCTGACCCTGGGCGTCACGCGCCTGAACGCGCGCAATCCAGATACACCGCTGGGCCGCGCCATTCGCGGCGGATTGGGCCCCATTGCCATCGGGCTGACGCTATCCAGCGGCTGGATTCTGGCGCGCTCAAGCGATCACGACTGGCCTGCCGGCGCGCTGACGCTGCTGACGGTCGCGCTGATGCTGCGCACCAGACTCAACCCGGTGTGGCTGATCCTGGCCGGCGCGATTGCCGGAATGACCGGGATCATCTGAAATATGCTGAGCTGAATATCCGGCGAGGCACGGGGCCCACGCTGCCGGCACGATTATCAGCGCGACCTTAGGCGAATATCTCGCCATCCTTCATAACCTACTGTCTAGGAATCTCAATAGTCAAGATCTTGCGCGCATAGACGTCGATTAAAGAGGCGCGCGCGGCGCGGACTGCAATTAACTGGCGTCCCCAGGGGGATTCGAACCCCCGTACTCACCGTGAAAGGGTGATGTCCTAGGCCTCTAGACGATGGGGACTAAAGGGCTTGCTGATAACCAGATGGGGCTGGTCGGTGTGGTGGAGGTAAGCGGGATCGAACCGCTGACCTCTTGCATGCCATGCAAGCGCTCTCCCAGCTGAGCTATACCCCCACGAAAGGCGCGAATTATACCGGCTTGCGCCCGCCCCTGTAAAGGTGGATTAGCTTTCCACAAGATAGGGTTGCAGCCGCGCCAGCACGGTGTCGCGCCCGAGCAGTTCCAGCACCGCGTCGATCGACGGCGTCTGCGTCTGGCCCAGCAGCATTACCCGCAGCGGCATGGCAATTTTGGGCATTTTGTGGCCGAATTTCCCGACCACCGCTTTGACCGCCTGGTTCAGCTTCGGCCGCTGCCATTCGACGCGCTCCAGCTTGCCCGCCAGCTCGCGCACGGCCGGCATGACCTCCGGCGTGAGGTGCTCGGCGATGAGCGCCTTGCTCGGTTCTATGCGCTTGTAGAACATCGTGGCCGACTCGGCCATGTGCTCGAGCGTGGTGGCGCGATCCTTGAGCAGCTTCACCGCTTCGGCGAGCGCCGGGCCATCGGCCAGCTTGCCGCCATCGCGCTCGATGCGCGGCGCCACCAGTGCTGCGAGGCGCCCCGGATCCGCTTCCTTGATGTACTCGTGATTGAGCCAGGCGAGCTTGGCGGCGTCGAACTGGGCGGTCGACCTGCTCACATGCGCCAGGTCGAACCATTCGACGAATTGCTCGCGCGCGAACTTCTCGGCATCGCCGTGGCTCCAGCCGAGGCGCGCGAGATAGTTGAACAGCGCCTCGGGCAGATAGCCGTCCTGCTGGTACTGCATGACCGAGACCGCGCCGTGGCGCTTGGACAGGCGCTCGCCGTCCGCGCCGAGAATCATGGGCGCGTGCGCGAACTGCGGCAGCGGCGCGCCCAGCGCCCGGAAAATGTTCACCTGGCGCGGCGTGTTGTTGACGTGGTCGTCACCGCGGATGACATGGGTGATATCCATGTCCAGGTCGTCCACCACCACGCCATAATTGTAGGTGGGGACGCCGTCGGCGCGCAGGATCACCAGATCGTCGATCTCGCCGTTGGCGACGGTGACCGGTCCTTTCACCAGGTCGATGAAGGTGACCGCGCCCTCATCGGGATTGCGAAAACGCAGCACCGGTTTGACCCCTGCCGGCGGCGTCAGCCCGGCGCGTTTCGCGTTCTCCGGACGCCAGCGCCCGTCATAGCGCGGCTTCGCCCCCCGCGCGCGCTGCTGCTCGCGCATCTGCTCGAGTTCCTCCTTGCTGGCGTAGCACCAGTAGGCCTGGTCCGCGCGCAGCAGTTGCTCCGCCACTTCGCGGTAGCGCGCCAGGCGCTGCATCTGCCGGTACGGCCCCTCGTCCCAATCCAGCCCGAGCCACTTCATGCCCTCGATGATCGCGTTCACCGACGCCTCGGTCGAGCGCTCCATATCGGTGTCCTCGATGCGCAGGACGAACTTGCCGCCGTGCTTGCGCGCGTAGGCCCAGGAGAAAAGCGCGGTGCGCGCGCCGCCGACATGCAGATAACCGGTGGGACTGGGAGCAAATCGGGTGCGGATCATCGGGAGGCCGGCTTCGGAAAGCTCGCATTTTACTGGAATATGGCGGCTTTCGAATTGACCGGGAGAGGACGCATGTGATTAAATCCGCACTCGGCCGGGCGGTTAGCTCAGCGGTAGAGCACTCCCCTCACACGGGAGGGGTCACTGGTTCGATCCCAGTATCGCCCACCATCGGCATATCCGAAGACTCAATCCAGCAGGTGCGAGACCAATCCATCCGCCAGCTTGGGTTCGAACCAGGTTGATTTCGTCGGCATGACCGCACCGGCTTCGGCAACCGCCATCAGATCCTCCATGCGCGTCGGATACAACGCGAAAGCTGCCGCCATCTCGCCGCTATTTACGCGCTTCTCCAACTCCGCCAGGCCGCGTATGCCGCCGACAAACTGTATGCGCTTGTCGCCGCGTAAATCCTTGATGCCCAGTATGGGCGCCAGCAAGCGATCGGACAGCAGGCTCACGTCCAGACGGGCGACGGGATCGCCGGCCGGGATGAACTCGCCGCGGATGACCAGGCGATACCATCGTCCCGCCAAGTAAAGCCCGAACTCCGCCGGCTTGGATGGCTTCACCGCGACCGCGGATTGTTGCACGGAGAAATTGTTCCGCACTTGCGCGAGAAAGGCGTCGGCGCTCATGCCATTCAAGTCCGCTACCACGCGGTTGTAAT
>SCTX01000028.1 GCA_004298385.1 Betaproteobacteria bacterium
CAATACCTACCTTGATGCCGTCGGCGCCATGGTCAACCAGGGCTTTGGCGCCGGAAGTCGTCGCGATGTTGCCGCCGATGACTTCCACCTTCGGGAAGTTTTTCTTTACCCAGCGCACGCGGTCGAGCACGCCCTGGGCGTGACCGTGCGCCGTATCGACTACGATCACGTCGGCGCCGGCCTCGACTAGATGCTCGATGCGCTCTTGCGTGCCCTCGCCCACGCCGACGGCGGCGCCGACGCGCAGTTTACCCTGTTCGTCTTTGCTGGCGAGCGGATGCTCGGTCGCCTTGAGGATGTCCTTCACCGTTACCAAGCCGCGTAACTCGAAGTCGCCGTTGACCACCAGAACGCGCTCCAAGCGGTGCTTGTGCAGCAACGCGCGGGCTTCCTCGGGGCTGGCGCTTTCCTTTACGTAAATCAGGCGCTCGCGTGGGGTCATGATTGCGCGCACCGGGGCGTCCAGGTTGGTCTCGAAGCGGTAGTCGCGGTTGGTGACCATGCCGACCACCTTACCCTGATCGACCACGGGAAAGCCCGAGACCCGGTACTGCTGCGTCAGCGCGAGCAGCTCGCGCACCGTGATATCCGGCGAAACGGTCATCGGATCGCGCAGCACTCCCGACTCGAAGCGCTTGACCTTCAGCACCTCGGCCGCCTGCGCCTTGGGGTTGAGGTTCTTATGGATAATGCCGATTCCGCCCTCTTGGGCGATGGCGATCGCCAGCCGCGCTTCCGTGACGGTGTCCATCGCAGCCGACACCAACGGGATATTGAGCCTGATCTTGCGCGTCAGGCGGGTCTTGAGGGAAACATCGCGCGGGAGAACGGTCGAATGGGCGGGAACGAGCAGGACATCGTCGAAAGTCAGCGCTTTCTGAATGACGCGCATGGTAAAACTCCTGGCCGCAAAGCGACATTATACGCGCCTGTCCTAGGTCGGCAAATGAACCGCGCCTGAAACCTAAACCGGGTTGGCGCGTTTAGCCTAATTGACGCGGCGGCGTAAAGCCGTTATTTTTGAACTAATCGAGCAAAAGGAAGGCACGCCCGCATGAAACGACTTTCGATGGCAATAGCGCTGGCCCTGTACGTGGCTCTGCCTGCATCCGCCCAGATGTTCAAATGGGTGGATGCCAACGGCAAAGTCCAGTATTCCGACAAACCCCCGCCGAGCAACATCAAGACAGAAAAGCTGCGCGCGCCTCCCCCCACGCCCGGCGCGCCCGCCACCGGCGCGACTGCGGGCGAGGCCAAGGCTGGGACGCAGACGGATAAGGATGCGGCAAAGGCGGGGCCCAAAACGACTGCCGAGCAGGAGCAGGCCTTCCGCAAGCGCCAGTTAGAGGCCAGCAAAGCGCAGGAGGCGGACGCGAAGAAGCAGGCGCAAGCGCGCGACAAGGCAGAGCACTGCAAGCGCGCGACTGCGGCTGTTAACGCTCTACAACTGGGCGGTCGCCAACAGCGGATCGACAGCAAAGGCGAGCGCGTATTTCTGGACGAGCAGCAGATTTCGCAGGAATTGGCCAAGGCGCAGCAGGAAGCGGCCGCGGCGTGCAATTAGAACCTACTCGCGAGCCTTTGCAGCGCGCTCGCGCCGAACTTCCTTGGGGTCGGCGATCAAGCGCCGATAGATCTCAACGCGGTCCTGGTCGCGCAACCGGGTTTTCGGGGTGACCGCCCTGCCCCATACGCCAAAGCATCCAGGCTCGAGCGGCGGCAGGCGCTGCAGCAAACCGCTCGCCTGAACTGCATCCAGTACGGTGCTACCGGGCGGAAGATTCAGCAATACTCGCTCCTGCTTGTCCGGCAAAGCATAGACCACCTCGATGTGCATACTCATCCAGGCCCGTACAGAACCACGGCCCGCCTGACGAATGCTTCGACAAAGGTGGTCGCAATATGATTGAACACCGGCCCGGCCAATTTCTCCATCAGCCTGCCGGAAAGTTCATAGCTCAAGCGGAACTCTATCTTGCACGCCTGCTCGGCGAGAGGCACGAAGCGCCAGAAACCATCCAAGTGCTTGAACGGGCCGTGGACCAGCTTCATTTCGATCAAGGCGGCCTCATCCATGCGATTTTCCGTGGTGAAGTGTTGGCGCAGACCGTGATAGTTGACGTGCAGGGTGGCCACGGCCCGGTGGGTATCGAGCCGCCGCAGCTCGGCGCCGCTGCACCAGGGCAGAAACCGCGGATAAGCCTCGACGTCCTCGACCAAGTCGTACATCTTGGCCGCGCTGTGGCCAACCAGAACTGATTTTTCCACTATGGCCATGAACGCGCAGCGCAACTGTTAAAATTAAACGATTGTACCAATACCGCTCCCATGACGATCGCGCAGAACAAAAAGGCCTTTCACGATTATTTCATCGAGGAGCGCTATGAAGCCGGTCTGGTGCTGGAAGGCTGGGAAGCCAAAGCCATCCGCTCCGGACGGGTGCAGCTCAAGGACGCCTATGTGCTGGTCCGCGGCGGCGAGATCTACATGGTCGGAGGCCACATCAGCGCCCTGCCCACCGCCTCGACCCATATTCACCCCGACCCCATGCGCACGCGCAAGCTGCTGCTGCATAACGAGGAAATCCAGCACCTGATCGGCAAGGTAGAACGCTCCGGCTACACCCTGGTGCCGCTGGAGATGCATTACAAGAACGGCAGAATCAAGATAGAAATCGGCCTCGCCCGCGGCAAGAAACAGCACGACAAGCGCGAAACCGAGAAAAAGCGCGATTGGGACCGGGAGAAACAGCGCCTGATGCGTTCAAGAAGCAAATCCTGACGCCGGCGGTCCTTAAATTCGCTGAAAGCGGGGTTGATGCGGAACGCGGGCACGAGCATTCAAACAGCCCGCGCTAGGGTTTCGCGCGGGCGGTCCTTTCACATTCGCTGCCGGACTTGCTCGAACAGGCAGATCGCCGCCGCCGCCGCCACGTTGAGCGACTCGGTTTTCCCAGGCATGGGAATGCGCACCTGCTCGACCGCCGCAGCGCTCAACTCCGCGCTTACGCCCGATCCTTCGTTACCGAACACCCACGCAAGCGGGCCGCGCAAATCGGCCTGGTAAAGCGATTTGCGGGCACGGCCGCTGGTGCAGATCAGCCGGCCCGACAGCCGGGGCACGGCGGCCGCGAGATCGGCGTTGTCGAAAATGTCGAGGCTGAAATGCGCGCCCATCCCGGAGCGCAGCACCTTGGGCGACCAGGCGAACGCACAACCTTGGGAAAGCAGGACTGTGCGGATGCCCGCCGCCGCGGTGCTGCGCAGGATGGAGCCGAGGTTGCCCGCGTCCTGGATGTTTTCCAGCATCACGCAGCGCTCGATCACGGCCGGCGGGGGATCCTTCTTGGGCATGCGTATCAGCGCGATGATGCCGGTCGGCGTCGCGACCTGGGTAAGGTCGTTGAACAGGGAATCGGCCAGCACCAGAACGCCTAGTCCGGAGGCGCCCGCCGCGAGCTGCGCGGCTTCCGGCTTGGCCGTAGCGCTCTCGCTGAGAATCAGTTGCTCGGGTATGCCACCGCTCGCGCGGTAGGCTGAGATTAAATGCGCGCCGTCCAGCAGCGCCAAACCCTCTTTACGCCGCTCGCGGGTGGAGGTGGCGAGTTCGCGCAGCGCTTTGAAACGCAGGTTGTCGCGCGAGCGTATCAACTTCATGTTTCGAGCGCGCACGTGCGCAACCCGGCAAATATATCGCAGCGTTCTGGCGTATAGAAATTGCGCCAGGTATTGCGGATCAGGCGTGCCGGCGTGGCAAAACTGCCGCCGCGCAATACCTTGTGCGTGCCGAACCAAGGCTGCGAATATTCCTTGTAGGGATCCGGTTCGAAACCGGGATAGGGGCCGAAAGTCGTGTCGGTCCATTCCCATACGTTGCCGATCAACTGGCGGCAGCCGTGCGCGCTCGCCCCCGCCGG
>SCTX01000029.1 GCA_004298385.1 Betaproteobacteria bacterium
CCAGGACGACTATCTCGGCATCGTCGAACACTGGCTGGCCGAGCTGGGCTGCTCGCCGCGGGAAATAGCAGCCACCCATGAAGAGGCGCTGCAGTGGGCGCTCTCCCGCGGCTCGCGTTCGGGCCGCGTCGCCTGGCAGTTCGCGCGCGACGTGTCCGGGCGGCTGCGCGCCGCCGGCGCCGCGCGCGCGAAGCGCGGTTGAACACCACGCCGGTCGAAGTCGTCGCCGCGGTGATCGAGCGGCGCGATGGCAGTTTTCTGCTGGCGCAGCGCCCGGCGGGAAAGGTGTACGCCGGCTATTGGGAATTCCCCGGCGGCAAGGTGGATCAGGGCGAGCCGCTCGCCGCGGCACTCGCGCGCGAGCTGCACGAAGAACTGGGCATCGACGTCGACATCGCGCATCCCTGGATCGTGCGGACTTACGCCTATCCGCACGCGACCGTGCGTTTGAATTTTTTTCGCGTGCGCGCCTGGCACGGCGACCCGCACGGCAGGGAAGATCAGCGGCTTGCGTGGCAACATCTATCGACGTTAGAAGTTGCGCCGCTGTTGCCCGCCAATGCGCCGGTGCTGCGCGCACTTGAGCTTCCGTTCGAGTACGCCATCACTCATGCGGGTGAGATCGGAGTCACAGAGCAGTTGACCCGTCTCGATGCGCGGCTGGCACAGGGTCTGAGATTGATTCAGGTGCGCGAAAAGGACATGCCACGGTCTGAACTGGAGCGCTTTGCCGCGGCGGTGATCGCATCTGCGCGGCCGCACGGCGCGCGGGTGCTGATCAACTCCGACATCGAGTTGGCCGTGCGTCTTGGCGCGGACGGTGTGCATCTGGCGGCGGGACAACTGCCGCAACTGGAAGAAAGGCCTGCGCTCGACTGGTGCGCCGCCTCCTGCCATAACGCGGAGGAACTCGCGCGCGCGGTTCAGTTCGGTGTCGATTTTGCCGTACTCGGTCCGGTACAGCCGACGCCTTCTCACCCCGGTTCGATACCGCTCGGTTGGGAAAGACTTGCCGCTTTGGTGCGTGGAGCCAGTCTGCCCGTATTTGCGTTGGGCGGGATGGTTCCGGACGATCTGCAAATCGCGTGGCGCTGCGGCGCCCAAGGCATCGCCATGGTGCGCGCGAGCTGGCAGGGGGGGTGAGTCCCAGGGCGTGCAGGCGGAGCACCCGTCAGGGTGCGTCCGATCCCGATTCGGCGGACTGGCCGTCCGGTTCGTCGTCTTTGCCTTTGACCGCCACGCGATATTCCTCGTTCGCCCAGGCGCCGAGATCGATCATCTTGCAGCGCTCGGAGCAGAACGGGCGGAAGGGTGATTCCGGGCCCCAGCGCAGCGGCTTGCCGCAGCGTGGGCAGTTGACAGTGCGGCTGCTCTGGGTCACAGGTCCTAGAGGTTGCACAGCGTAAGTTCGAATTCCACGTTCGAACTGCAGGTGTGCGGGCGCGCATCGTCGCCGAAGATCGCGAAGCGGATATTGAGCGCGTATTTGTTGGCGCTGATCTCCGGGATGAATTCCGAATCCTGCGGCAGGCGTATGCCCACCATCTGCACCACGCGGCCGCCGAGCATCTGCTGAAACAGGCCTTGCTGGGCGACGATCGTGGTCGCCTTGCCGCTCTCGCGCAGCAGCCGCAGCACGATGGCCGAGGCGTCGCGGACCGGGTACAGCGGGTTGATCCAGCCGTGCAGGTCGAACGCGCGCGATCCCGAATCGCGATGCAGCCAGTAGTGATACGAGGGCAGGTCGAATTCGCAGACGCCGCCGGGAATGCCGGTGCGTTGCTTGATCGACATCAGCCACTCGTTCTCGCGCAGATACTGGCCGATCTTGCCGCTCATGTTGAACAGCGACGAACTCGCCTGCTCGATCTCGGCGATTACCTGATTCAACACTTCTTCGGAGATTTCCGGGTTGTTGCGGAACGACAGCAACACCTGCTTCTGCCGCTCCAGTTCCTGCAGCAGGTCGGACTTCAGGTCGGCGCGGCTTGCGACCTCGAGAATCTCGAACAGGGTGAGCAGCGCGGCGTGGTGATCGAGCGCATCCTGGCGGGCGAGAAAATAACGCGCGCGGTCGAACAGATCCTCCAGGCGCAACAGCGTGCGGATGCGCTCGTTGAAGGGATACTCGTAAGTGATCACTATCGCGCCAGTCGCCCAGGGTGAAGGTCAATTTTGAGGATTTTGACCTATTCGTCAGTAATTTACAACCTCATCCGCCTGCCGCAGCGAGCTGTAGATAGCGCGCGTGCAGGGCTTCGACTTGACGGCGCAACTGCGCCAGGTCCTGGCTATTGTCGACCACATCGTCGGCTGCCGCGAGCCGCGCTTCGCGCGTGACCTGGTTCGCCATGATGGCGCGCACTTGCCCGGCGGCAAGCCCGCTGCGGGCCATGACGCGCTCGACTTGCAGCTCTTCCGGGCAGTCCACGACCAGGATGCGCTGGCAGCGCCTGCGGTAATCGCCGGACTCGACCAGCAGCGGCACCATCAGGACGACATACGGGCTGCGCGCGGCCTGGACCAGCTCGCTCGTTCGCGCGCGAATCAGGGGATGCAGAATCGATTCGAGCAGGCGCTTTTTCAACGCGTCGGCGAATACCAGTTCGCGCATGCGCGCGCGCTCGAGCGCTCCCTCGGGCGTGAGGTAGGCCGCGCCGAAGGCAGCTCGGATCGGCTCGATCGCGGCCCCGCCGGGTGCGGTGAGCGCATGCGCAACGGCGTCGGTGTCGATTACCGTTGTGCCGAGCTCTTCGAACACCTGCGCCGCGGCGCTCTTGCCGCTGCCGATGCCGCCGGTGAGACCAACCGTAAATGGCATCAGTAGAATAAACCGAGATAATGTTGATTGAGGCGCTGGCCCCAGAAAAGGGCGATGACGGCGGCTGCAGCGAGGTAAGGGCCAAACGGAATCGGAACGTTGCGTCCATGCTTGGCGAGCAGCATGAGCGAGATGCCGGAGACGGCGCCGACAACAGACGAGGCAAGCACCACCAGCGGCAACATCTGCCAGCCGAGCCAGGCGCCGACTGCCGCAAGCAGCTTGAAATCGCCAAACCCCATGCCTTCCTTGCCGGTGGCGATCCTGAACCCCCAATACACGCTCCACAGCGAGAGATAACCGGCGGCCACGCCGATCACCGCCGAGCCGAGGTCGACGAAAGTGCCGCCGAGGTTGAGCAACAGCCCGGTCCACAGGAGCGGCTGCGTGATCGAGTCGGGCAGCAACTGGGTGTCGAAATCTATGAACGACAGCGCGATCATGCACCACAGGAACAGCATCGCCGCGAATGCGGCGATGCCGAAGCCGAAGTGCCACGCCGCGTAAGCGCTCGCCACTGCGCTCAAGGCTTCGATGAGGGGATAGCGCGGGCTGATGCGTGCGCCGCAGGCCGAGCACTTGCCGCCGAGCGCGAAGTAGCTTGCTATCGGGATGTTCTCGAGCGCCGGGATCGGGTGGGCGCAGGCGGGACAGCGCGAGCGCGGCTGCGCCAGATTGAATGTGTCCTGCTTGGGTGCTTCCTCGCCGCGCAACTCGGCGCACTGGAGCGTCCAGTCGCGTTCCATCATCTTAGGCAGGCGATAGATGAGCACGTTCAGGAACGATCCGACGCACAGTCCAAGAGCGAGGCAGATCCAGGGAAAAATGGCTGGATGGGTCAGCGACCCGAGAGACGTCATATGCGGGGAGGAGGAAGCAGGGTGGGGAGAGGAGGTATGCGGGTCAGGCGCTTCGCCCCCTCTATCCTCACCTTTTCCCTTCCCGTTCTAGACTGCTTGGCCGAGCTTGAAGATCGGCAAGTACATCGCTATGACCATGCCGCCGATCAGCGTACCAAGGACCACCATGATTACCGGCTCCATCAGGCTCGAGAGCGCATCCACGGCGTCGTCCACCTCTGCCTCGAAAAAGTCGGCGACTTTGGACAGCATGCCGTCGAGCGCGCCCGACTCCTCGCCGATCTGCACCATCTGGATCACCATGCTGGGGAACACGCCCACGTCGGTCATGGCCACCGTCAGGCTGGAGCCGGTGCTGACCGCTTGCTGGATTTGCTTGGTCGCCACCAGGTAGACGTAATTGCCCGCCGCGCCCCCTACCGAATCGAGCGCCTCCACCAGCGGCACGCCGGCCGCGAACATGGTCGAGAGCGTGCGCGTCCAGCGCGCGATGGTCGATATGCGTATCAGATGGCCGAATACCGGCGCCTTGAGCAGCAGCTTGTCCATGAAGATCTGCACCGCGAGAGAGCGCTTCCACGAGTACATGAAACCGTAGACGCCGCCGAAGATCGCCGGGAAGATGATGTACCAGTATCTGACGAAGTTATCCGATATTGCCATTACCACCAGAGTCGGCGCGGGCAGGTCGGCGCCAAAGCTCGTAAACACCTGCTTGAACGCCGGGATCACGAAAATCATGATCACGGCGGTGATGATGAAGGCCACTCCGATAATTGCGATGGGGTAGAACAACGCGGCCTTGATCTTGGACTTGATCGCCTGCGTCTTCTCCTTGTAGCTCGCCAGGCGGTCGAGCAGGGATTCCAGAATACCGGCCTGCTCGCCCGCGCCCACCAGGTTGCAGAACAAGGGGTCGAAATACAGGGGATATTTGCGGAACGCCTGCGTCAGGCTGGAGCCCGTCTCGACGTCGGTCTTGATCGACATCAGCAGCCGCGCGACCGCCGGGTTGCTGTGGCCCCTGCCGACGATGTCAAAAGACTGCAGCAGCGGCACGCCGGCTTTCATCATGGTGGCGAGCTGGCGTGTGAACAAGGTGACATCTTTTTCCGAGACGTTGCCGCCGCCTCCGGCCTTTTGCTTCTTGACCTTGGTGATCTGGATGCCCTGGCGGCGCAACGTGGCGTTGACCACGGCTTCGCCCTGGGCGCGCATCTCGCCCTTGACGACCTTTCCCGACTTGTCCTTCCCCTCATATACAAAGGTGAAGTCCTTGACTTTGTCTTTTCCCGCTGCGGCTGTAGCTGTGGCCATATTGTCTCCCGACGCGTGCCGCTTATTGTATTACCGATCGATTCATGATGCACTGCCCAAAGTTTTTTGGTAAAGCCTGAGAATGCTCGTCTAATCTATTGAAGATAATAACGTTTCAAATAACTCCGCGCAAGCATTCACGTACCCGCCGGCGCGCTGGCCGGTTCAGGATTTTTCCGGCGCGGAGAGTACCTGCGCCTTGGGCTTGAACAGGCGCACGGTCTTCACCGCGCGGCCCTGGGTCTGCACGATTTCCATAGGCACGCCGGCGATCTTCAGGCTGACGCCGGCTTCCGGAATATCTTGGAAATGTTCGACGATCAGGCCGTTCAGGGTCTTGGGGCCATCCAGCGGCAGCGCCAAGCCGAGCTTGCGATTAAGCTCGCGCAGGGGGCTCGCGCCTTCGACCAGCGCGCTGTCGTTCTTATCCCAGGCGCGAACGCTGGCGACCGAAGGGGAATTGGTGGTGAACTCGCCGATGATTTCCTCGATGATGTCCTCCAGCGTCATCAGGCCCTGCAGTTCGCCATACTCGTCCACCACCAGGGCGAAGCGCTGGCGGTTTTCCTGAAAGTATTGCAGTTGCGCAAACAGCGGCGTGCTCGCCGGAATGAAGTAGGGTTCGGTGAGCAGTTCGGCAAGCTTGTCGCGTTCGAGATCGCCCTCGCGCATCAGCGCCAGGACCCGCCGCAGGTGAAGAATGCCGGCGATGTTGCCGAGTTCATTGCGGTAGACCAAAAGCCGAGTGTGATAGCTGGTGGCGAGCTGTTCGGCGATTAGTTCGAGCGGCGCCTCCAGATCGACGGCTTCGATCTGCGCGCGTGGAGTCATCACGTCCTCCACCGTGATGCGCTCCAGATCGAACAGATTGACCAGGATACTGCGGTGATTCTTCGGGATGTAGTGGCCCGCCTCCAGTACCAGCGAGCGCAGTTCCTCGCTGGAGAGACGCTGCGGTTCGCCGCCCGCGGGAGGTTTGATGCGCAGCAAGGTGAGCAGAGCGGAAACGAACAGATTGACGAACCACACCACCGGACTCAGCAGTTGCAATAGAGGCACCAATACATAGGCGGCGACAGGCGCGATGCGCTCGGCGTAGGCGGCGCCGATCACCTTGGGGGTGATCTCGGAGAACACCAGGATCAGGAAGGTGACTGCGAGGGTGCCCAGGCCGAGCGCGATCTTGTCCTCGCCAAAGAGCTGGATGGTGATCAGGCCGACCAGCGTCGCGGCCGCGGCATTGACCAGGTTGTTGCCGAGCAGGATCACGCCCAGCAGCCGGTCGGTGCGGGCGAGCAGCACATGCGCCAGCTTCGCGCCACGATGGCCGAGTTTGACCAAATGCTTCAGCCGATAGCGGTTGAGCGCCATCATGCTGGTCTCTGCAATTGAGAAAAACGCGGAAAGGATCAGCAGGACCAGCAGCGCGCCGAATTGCGCCGATAAGGGGATGTCGTCCATAGATTAAGCGGCAAAGGCGCTAGATGCCGGGCGCCACCCGCAACAAGCAAGGCGCAAAGCAAGAAGCGGCGGGCCAAGTTTTGCCCGGCATCTTGCGGCGCTTCGGGCGGTGCACTTGGGGCTACACTTTTCCAAGTATGACTTCGAGCACGAACATGCTGCCGACATAGGCGAGCAGCAGCGTAAGGAAGCCGGCGAGCGTCCAGCGCAACGCGGTGCGGCCGCGCCAGCCCCAACCGTAGCGGCCGACCAGAAGCGCGGCGAAGATGAACCAGGACATGATGCCGAACACCGTCTTGTGATTGAAGCGCACCGCCTTGCCAAACAACTCCTCGGAAAATACGAAGCCCGTCCCCAGCGTCAAGGTCAGCAGCACGAAGCCCAGGGTGAGTATCCGAAACAGCAGCACTTCCAGCGTCATCAGCGGAGGCAGCGAGGCCCAGGGTCCGGCGAGTGACTCGCCCGAAGGCCCGCCGACATGCTTACCACCGTGAAGGCGCCGCTCCAGCACCGTCATCAGGGCAGCATGCAGCGCGGCGATGGTGAACAGGCTATAGGCGAGCATCGCCACCAGCAGATGGACTCTGAATTGGAAGGTTTGCGTATAGGCCGGCGTCTCCGGGCCGGCAAAGAACGCCGGCAGCAGCGCGCACACCGCGGCGAGCGGCAGCACCAGCGCCTGCATGCCCTTGACGTCGTAGATCAGGCTTTCCACCCAGTAGATCAGCACCGTCAGCCACAGCATCACCGACAGGGCCTGGGAAAAACCGAAGCGCAGTTCGGGCGCGGCAAACAATTCGGCATAGAGCAAGTACGAATGCAGCGTGAACGGCGCGAGTATGGCCAGCCGCTCCCAGGAGGCAATGCCCGTCCCTACGCCCGCGCCCGCCGCCTCGGCGCAGACTCTCCAGCGCGTGTTCCAGAAATGCCATCCCAGCGCCGCGTACAGAAGCGAGGTGAGCGCATAGGGTAAAATGCCGAACATATTCAAATTTTACACTACAACTACAGAATGCTAGACAACCTGACTAACCGCTTGTCCAAGGTCATCAAGACCCTGCGCGGCGAGGCGCGCTTGACGGAATCCAACGTCGCCGACGCGCTGCGCGAGGTGCGCATGGCGCTGCTCGAGGCCGACGTCGCCCTGCCGGTGGTGAAGGATTTCATCGCCGCGGTGAAACAAAAGGCCATGGGCGAGGAGGTGATCGGCAGCCTAACTCCGGGCCAGGCGCTGGTGGGCGTGGTGCAGCGCGAACTGGCTCGCCTGATGGGCGGGGCAAACGCCGCGCTCGACCTCGCCGTGACTCCGCCCGCGGTGATCCTCATGGCCGGCCTGCAGGGCTCGGGCAAGACCACCACCAGCGGCAAGCTGGCGAAGTTCCTGGCCGAGCAGAAGAAGAAACCGCTGCTCGCGAGCTGCGACGTCTACCGCCCGGCCGCGATCGAGCAGCTGCGCACCATTGCGCATCAGCTGGAAGTCGATTTCTTCGAATCGGCAGCCGGACACGAACCGCTGGAAATTGCGCTGGCGGCGCTCGATTACGCGAAGAAGCATTACAACGACGTGCTCATCGTCGACACCGCCGGCCGTCTGGCGATCGACGCGGCGATGATGCAGGAGATTGCGCAGTTGCATGCCGCGCTCGGTCCCGTCGAGACCCTGTTCGTGGTCGACGCGATGCAGGGTCAGGACGCGGTCAACGTGGCCAAGGCGTTCAGCGATGCGCTGCCGCTCACCGGCGTGGTCCTGACAAAACTCGACGGCGATGCGCGCGGCGGCGCGGCGCTGTCGGTGCGGCAGGTCACGGGCAAGCCGATCAAGTTCGCCGGCGTGGGCGAGAAGCTCGCCGCTCTGGAAGCGTTCCACCCGGAGCGCATGGCCGCGCGCATCCTCGGCATGGGCGACGTGCTGTCGCTGGTGGAAGAGGCGAGGAAAAGCGTCGATGTCGAGGAGGCGCAGAAGCTCGCCGACAAAATCAAGCGCGGCAAGGGCTTCGATTTGGAGGACTTCAAGCAGCAGATCGGCCAGATGCGCAAGATGGGCGGGCTCTCCTCGATGATCGACAAGTTGCCGGCGCAACTGGCGCAGGCGGCGCAGGCGCAGTCGGCCGACATGGGCGAGAAGCAGATGCGCCGGATCGAGGGCATCATCAATTCCATGACCCGGCAGGAGCGCGCGCATCCGCAGCTGATGAAGGCTACGCGCAAGCGCCGCGTCGCCGCGGGCGCGGGCGTGCAGGTGCAGGAGGTCAATCGCCTGTTGAATCAGTTCGAGCAGATGCAGAAAATGATGAAGCAGATGCAGAAGGGCGGAATGGCGAAAATGATGCGCGGGATGAAGGCGATGATGCCCGGCATGCGCTAGGGGAAGGCTCCCTCTCGGGCGGTAACGGGAGATGGAAGTTTCCGAAGCGATCTGAATTGTTTGCTCCCGGCTTGGGTTTGGAATGGTGTTACAATAACGTGCACTTTAATGCACATTATTCGGGGCGAACATGGAACAGATTCTTAGCGAATACACGGTCAGCATCACCGAGTTGCGCAAGGCGCCGGGTGATCTGCTCAAACAGGCTGCCGGGCAGACGGTGGCGATTCTTAGTCACAACAAGCCAGCCGGGTACATCGTGTCCCCGGATGTGTATCGCGCCATGCTGGAGGTAATGGAGGACAAGGCGCTGGGGAAGATCGTCGAGCGGCGCACGGGCAGCTTGCGCAAAGCCAAGGTGGTGAAGCTCGATGAGCTATGAGCTTGCGCTGCTGCCGCAAGCTGCGCAGGAATGGAAGGGCCTGGATGGCTCGGTAAAACAGATTTTCAAGAAACAGTTGCAGAAATGTCTGGAAACGCCCCGCATTCCGAAGAATCAGCTATCGGGTTACAAGGATTACTACAAGATCAAGCTGACGCGACCACAATACCGTTTGGTTTATCACGTCGACGATTCCAGGCGGCGCCTCACCATCATCGCAGTCGCATCCAGGCAGGAAATCTACGGCAGTTTTCAGGGACGCCAACCCAAATAAGTTCACGGTTGCGCCGTCGTTGCAGAGTTGCGACTTTGCGCGAACGAAAGACCGTCCGCGCGGATCGTCAATTGCGCACGGATGAAAAGCACATCCGTGCGCAATTGACGATCTCGTATAAAAGCCACCCCGAACCACCTTGTTTTTGTCAATAACCGTGTTTTCGATACGGATGCGTTTTTCATCCGTATCGAAAACACGGTTGGCGCGCGTAGCGCGCAATGGCGGCTTGTCATGCGTGCACGCAGCGACTGTCGGTCGGACAACAATCAGACAGCCATTACAGCAAGCTCGGCTTGCACCGGTAATCAAGGTCGGGCCCGATCCCCGCATTCATGGCGACGCTGGGCGGGTACCAGGAGACGGTGCCGATCCCTTACTTAACGAACTTCTGTTCTGCCGCGTTGACGCACTTGGCTCCATGGAGCGCGATCGTCGCAATCGAGGCAGTGCGATGACACCGGCGCGCCCGTCGCCGCGTTGTTCGCATCATGTCAGGATGCGACGAACCAGGTGCGGGAGCGGCGGGGAGGATGCCGAAAGGCGGCGTGTATCGCCCGCGCAACCCCCGTGCGAGCCCGCTCTACCAATGCGCCGATCGCCACATGGCGCAACTGCGATCCGAGGGGCGTTTGCAGCGGCTGCTCGAAGAGCGCGTCATCGATCGCTTCCTGAAATGCGGAGATCCGCATAA
>SCTX01000030.1 GCA_004298385.1 Betaproteobacteria bacterium
GAAAGCCCCCAAGAGAAGCGCGACTTGAGCCTCTCTTCGATGCCGCTGATGTCCTTGGGGTAGGTATCGCAGGTGATAATCACCTGCTTGTGTGCTTCGATCAGCGCGTTGAAGGCGTAGAAGAATTCTTCCTGGGTTCGGTCCTTGCCGCTGAAGAACTGAATATCGTCGATTAGCAGCAGGTCGAGCGAATGGTAGTAGCGCTTGAACTCGTCGAAGGATTTTTGGTGGTAGGCGCGCACCACGTCAGAGATGTACTGCGCGGCGTGCAGGTAGCGCACTTTTGCGGTGGGGTGCTGAGCCAGCACGTTATTGCCCACCGCGTGGATCAAGTGCGTCTTGCCCAACCCCACTCCACCATAGACAAATAGCGGGTTGTAGGAAGTGCCGGGGTGCTCGGACACCTGCAGCCCCGCGGCGCGCGCCAACTGGTTGGCCTTGCCGATGACGAAATTGTCGAACGTAAACTCTGGAATCAGGCCCGCCTTTTCGTGGCCGCCGGAACGTCGGCGCGCGGGCTGTGCGACCGAGGCCGCCGGCGCCGGCGCGGCTTGCGCCATGGCTAGGCTTACGTGTATGGGTGAGGAAAAATACTCGGCCGCCATCGCCTCGATCCGGGCGAGGTAGCGGTTCTTGATCCAGTCGAGGACGAAGCGATTCGGCGCGAGCAAAGCAATCTGCCCGGAAGGCGTCTTGCTGTCGAGTCTAAGTGGCTTGATCCAAGTATTGAACTGCTGTGCCGGGAGCTCATTTTCTAAGCGGCTCAGGCAGGAAAGCCAGAATCTTTCCATGGCCCTGTTTTAGTATGTAAAGAAGCTTGGGATTGAAGACGAAAACGAAACAGCATTTTAGACTGTCGCAGCCAAGTTATCCACAGGCATTTATTTACCTAAATTCCACGATTATATTGACAGAAAATAGCATTTTGAGGTTAAATGAAAGGTTCTGTCGTAGGCAAGAAAGAACCCTGTATATGAAGCGCACCTATCAGCCCTCCGTTGTCCGCAGAAAACGCACTCACGGCTTTCTTGTGCGCATGCGCACGCGCGGCGGTCGCGCGGTCATTCGCGCACGCCGGGCCCGCGGCCGGGCCCGCCTTTCGGTTTGAGGTCAAGCTCCCGGTTCCGCTTCTCCGTGAAGCAAAGACTGCGCCGCAAGGCGCAGATCACTCCAGTGCTCGCCCGTGGTCGGTCTGCAAGCGCCGGCGGTATGCAACTGCACTCGATGCCTAATGATAGCGGCCCGCGCCTGGGCGTGATTGCCGGACGACACGCATGGCCCCGTGCCGTGGATCGGAACCGCTTCCGCCGCTTGGCGCGCGAGGTTTTCCGCCTGCTGCAGCACCGCCTGCAGCGGCGCGACTATATCGTCAGGGCGCGCAATCCGCAGCGCGGCGAGCCAAGCGGCGCCGAGATCGGGAAATTGCTCGCAATCTGGTGCAAGACGAACGGGGAGTAGGGGGCGTGAGCAAGCTTCTCCTTGTCCTGATCAAAGCCTATCGCTACTGCCTGAGTCCGCTGCTCGGGCCCAGTTGCCGCTTTTATCCTTCCTGTTCGGATTATGCCGCGGAAGCGATCGACAAACACGGCGCCGGGTACGGCGGCTGGCTTGCGCTCAAGCGCATCACACGCTGCCACCCCGCGCATCCCGGCGGTTATGATCCAGTTCCCTGAGTCCCATGGATACGCAACGTCTGATTTTATTTTTCGTGTTTTCGTTCTCGCTGCTGCTCCTATGGGATGCCTGGCAGAAGGAGCATCGCCCACCGGTCGCCGCGATCGCGCAAAGCGCGCAACAGAGCGCGGCCCAGGCAACGGTGCCCAGTCCCAGCGTGCCGAAGCAGGCAACCACTGCACCGCCGCAAAAACCCGGTGATGCCATACCGCCGACCAAGGCGGTCCAGGGGAAACACGAGAAACTCCGGGTCAAGACCGATAATCTCGTTGCCGATATCGATCTGCAGGGCGGCGACATCGTGCGCCTGGAATTTCTGAAGCAAAAAGACACGCTGGACGAGAAGTTGAATTTCGTGCTGCTTACGCCCGAGTTCCGCTACGCCGCGCAAAGCGGCCTGATCGGCCCCGGCCTACCCACGCACAAAACCGTTTACAGTGCAGATGCGCGGGAGTATGCACTTACCGATGGACAGGATAAGCTGCAGGTGCGGCTGGAGGCTGCAGGCCCCGAGGGGGTGAAAACGGTGAAGACCCTGACCTTTCATCGCTCGAGCTATGCCATCGACATTGCGCATGAGATCGTCAATGGCAGTGCCACACCGCTGGCTGCGCATGCCTACTTTCAGCTGCTGCGCGACAGCAAGTCGCCTCCTGGCGACAGCGCCATGCTCAACACCTACACCGGGCCGGCGATCTACACCGAGCAGGAAAAATTCCACAAGCTCGCCTTCGGTGATTTGGACAAGGGCAAGGCCAGCGTTCCCAGGGCCACCGACAACGGCTGGATCGCCATGCTGCAACACTACTTCGTCAGCGCCTGGCTACCCAAGGAAAAGACCCAGCGCGAATATTACGCCAAGCGTCTGGAGGATAACCTGTACTCGGTCGGCGTGATTGTGCCGGTGGCGGTGATCGCGCCCAATACCAGCGGCAGCGTGTCCGTTTCGCTCTATGCCGGGCCGCAAGAACAGGACGCCCTCAAGAGCATCGCCCCCGGACTGGATCTGGTGGTCGATTACGGCTGGCTGACCGTGGTTGCAGCACCGCTTTTCTGGCTGCTGCAGTTCCTATACAAATGGGTAGGTAACTGGGGTGTGGCCATTATTCTGCTAACCGTGCTCATTAAGGCTGTCTTCTTTCCGCTTTCGGCGGCGAGCTACAAGTCCATGGCCAAGATGAAGCTGGTGACGCCACGGATGACCAAACTGCGCGAGCAATATGGTAATGACCGGGCGCGCCTGAACCAGGCGATGATGGATCTGTACAAGACCGAGAAGATCAACCCCTTGGGCGGCTGCCTGCCTATCGTGGTGCAAATCCCCGTATTCATCTCGCTTTACTGGGTGCTGCTCGCCAGTGTCGAGTTGCGTCACGCGCCGTTCTACTTGTGGATCCACGATCTGTCGGCGCAGGATCCCTATTACGTGCTACCGCTGTTGATGATGGGCTCGATGGTGATCCAGACCAAGCTTAACCCCGTTCCGCCCGATCCGGTGCAGGCGAAGGTCATGATGATCATGCCCTTCGCCTTTGGCGTAATGTTCTTTTTCTTCCCAGCGGGCCTGGTACTTTACTGGTTGGTCAACAATATTCTCTCCATCGCACAGCAATGGCAGATCACCCGCATGATCGAGGGTGGAAAAACTCCCGCACGGCGCTGACGCCTTGGGCAGCGCCGCCGATCCGGCCTGAAGCGGGCGCAAATTCCAGATTAGCGTCGTTGAGGAGGGCTAATCCGTGAGCCGGCCGGATGAGCCGATTGCGGCAATAGCCACGGCTCCCGGACGTGGCGGCATAGGCGTGGTGCGAGTATCGGGCAGGAATCTCTTGCCGCTCGCGCTGGCGCTGCTGGGCAAATTGCCCGCGCCGCGCCGCGCCATCCGGACGGCCTTCCTCGATGCGCGCGGCTCGGCCATAGACGACGGCCTCGCGCTTTATTTCCCCGCGCCGCGTTCCTACACCGGGGAAGACGTGCTCGAGCTACAGGGTCATGGCGGTCCGGTGGTGATGCAGATGCTGCTCAAGCGCTGTCTCGATCTGGGCGCGCGCTTGGCCGAGCCTGGCGAATTCACCCGCCGCGCGTTTCTCAATGGCAAGCTCGATCTGGCTCAAGCCGAGAGCGTCGCCGACCTGATCGAAGCGGCCACCGACAGCGCCGCGCGCTGCGCCCTGCGTTCTCTGCGCGGCGAGTTCTCCGCCGCGATCGAGGAATTGCTGCGGCAATTGATCGAACTGCGCACGCTGGTGGAGGCCACGCTCGACTTTCCCGAGGAGGAAATCGAACCCCTGAACCGGGCCGAGGCCGAGGGGCGCCACGCCAAATTGCTGCAAGCGCTTGAGACCGCGCTGGCGAAAAGTCGGCAAGGAAGCCTGCTGCGCGCCGGTTTACAGGTGGTTTTGGCGGGCCAGCCCAACGTCGGCAAGTCCAGCCTGCTGAATCGCTTGGCGGGGGAGGAACTCGCGATCGTCACCGCGATCCCAGGTACCACGCGCGACAGCGTACGCCAAGCGATCCAAATCGATGGGGTGCCGCTTAACATCGTGGATACCGCAGGCCTGCGCGATACCCAGGACGAGGTTGAACGCCTGGGCGTCGCGCGCACCTGGAGCGAGATCGGACGCGCCGACGTGGTGCTGTTGCTGGTCGACGCGCGCGCCGACGTGACAGGGCAGGACCTGAAACTGGTGGCACGCATTCCTGACCGCGCAAAGCGCGTGTTCGTGCACAACAAGATCGACCTCGTCGGCGCGGAGCCACGGGTGCAGCGCGGCGAGGCCTCGAGCAGTGTTTATCTCTCCGCTAAAACCGGAGCGGGTATGGACTTGCTGCGCGCCGAGTTGCTCGGCATTGCCGGCTGGCAGCAGGGCGCGGAAGACTTGTTCATGGCGCGCGAGCGGCACCTGGTAGCGCTGCGTCAGGCGGTGCAGCACGCGGCCCGGGCAAGTGAGCATTTCGGCCGGACGGAACTGTTCGCCGAGGAGTTGCGACTGGCGCAGGAGCAACTCAACAGCATTACCGGCGAATTCGCTGCCGATGACCTGCTCGGGGAAATCTTTTCCCGTTTTTGCGTCGGCAAGTGACAGGGCTTCCGGGGTCATCGAGCGAAACCCAGATAAGCCCTGCAACGCCGCCCGAGTATGAGGTTGTGACACGATCAAAACAAGTGTGCTTACTATACTAAGATGACTAAGGTGTCATCGGCAAGCCGGATTAGGCGATACGCGCCGGCGTGCGCGCTTGGCCGCCAACGTCCTGGCTGCGCGCGCGGAATATTGCGTCGCGGCCGGCCACTGGTCCCACGCCCACACCATCAGCAAATGAGTACGACGGGGTTCGTTGTAGAATGCGAAACTATTTTTTCCGGCAGCCGTTCGTGTCACCAGACCTTGGCGCGAGCAACCGCAGGGCGTCTTTGTTAACAACCAGGCAGACAAGAGATATGAACCTACCCATTGTCAAGAACACTGCGGTTGTAAACGCGCCGGAATACGTCAGACACCACGGCGTGAAGGACTGGGTCGCGCGCATGGCGCGGCTCGCCCGGCCGGACCGCATCGTCTGGTGCGACGGTTCGCAGGAAGAATACGAGCGCCTGTGCCAGGAAATGGTCGCTTCCGGAATGATGAAACGCCTTAATCCCAAGCTGCGCCCCAACAGCTACCTGGCGTTGTCGGATCCATCCGACGTTGCGCGGGTCGAGGAGCGTACCTTCATTTGCAGCGAAAGGCAGGACGACGCCGGCCCGACGAACAACTGGATCGCGCCGGCGGAAATGCGCGGCACCCTCGGCCGCCTGTTCGACGGTTGCATGCGCGGCCGTACCATGTATGTCGTGCCGTTTTCGATGGGGCCGCTAGGTTCGCCCATCGCCCACATCGGCGTTGAGCTCTCGGATTCGCCCTATGTCGTGGTGAGCATGAAAATCATGACCCGCATGGGACGGGCGGTGTTCGACGTGCTTGGCGAAAATGGAAACTTCGTTCCCTGCATGCATTCGGTCGGCATGCCCCTGGCAGCCGGCGAGAAATCGGTGCGCTGGCCCTGCAACGCCGAAAAATGGATCGTCCACTTTCCCGAGACGCGCGAAATCTGGTCCTACGGCTCGGGCTACGGCGGCAATGCGCTGCTGGGCAAGAAATGCCTGGCGCTACGCATTGCATCGGTGATGGCGCGCGATCAGGGGTGGTTGGCCGAGCACATGCTAATCGTGGGAATCACCAATCCACAGGGGCAGAAAAACTATGTTGCGGCCGCTTTCCCCAGCGCCTGCGGCAAGACCAACCTTGCCATGCTGGTTCCACCCAAAGGCTTCGAAGGCTGGAAGGTGGAGACCGTAGGCGAGGACATCGCCTGGATCAAACCTCACGAGGACGGCAAGTTCTACGCGATTAACCCCGAGGCTGGGTATTTCGGTGTTGCGCCGGGCACCAATATCCACAGCAACCCTAACTGCATGAAGTCGATCGAGCGCGACGCCATATTCACCAACGTCGCCGAGACGCCCGAGGGTGACGTGTGGTGGGAGGGCATGACCGACACCCCGCCGACCAGACTAACCGACTGGACCGGCCAGGCATGGACTCCTGGATGCGGACGCAACGCGGCGCATCCGAACTCGCGCTTTACCGTCGCGGCAACGCGGTGCCCCTCGCTCGATCCGGCCTGGGACGACCCGAACGGTTTGCCGATCTCCGCGTTTCTGTTCGGCGGACGGCGCTCCGACACCGCGCCGCTGGTGGTCGAAGCCTTCAACTGGGAGGACGGGGTGTACAAGGCCGCGACCATGGGTTCCGAAACCACTGCAGCCATCGTCGGCCAAGTCGGCGTGGTGCGCCGCGATCCTTTCGCGATGATCGCCTTTTGCGGCTACCACATGGGCGATTATTTCAAGCACTGGCTGGCCGTAGGCAAAAAAGTGAAACGGCCGCCGCATATTTTCCAAGTCAATTGGTTCCGCAAGGACGCTACGGGGAAGTTCGTCTGGCCCGGATTCGGCGAGAACATGCGCGTGCTGAGTTGGATTGTCGGGCGTTGCCAGGGACAAGCCCACGCGATCGAGACACCGTTGGGCTGGATGCCGGAGTTCGATGATCTGCACTGGCAGGGACTGCAATTCGACGTCGACAAGTACGCCAGCGTCACCGACATAGACCGCGCCGCTTGGGGGCGCGAGTTGAAGTTGCATGACGAACTGTTCGCCAAGCTCAAGGGCAGGCTGCCGCAGCCCTTGGCGCTCGAACGCCAGTTGCTGGAGGCGCGCCTCGCGCCCTGAGAGTCCGTTACGTAATAATGTTCGAGCATTTCCGCTGAGGATCACGCCGTGCGATTCAAAACCGCGATTGTCGCTGTCCTCACCGCGGCCGGTATTCTGCTCGCGACCGCGCAAAGCGCTTGCGGCGCGGAGAAATTGATCAGCGTGGGCACGGGCGCTATCACCGGCGTCTACTATCCGCTGGGCGGGGCAATCTGTCGGCTGGTCAATGCGGGGCGCAGGGACCATGACCACCGCTGCATGGTGGAGTCCACCGGCGGCTCCGTATACAACATCAACGCCGTCATGTCGGGCGAGCTTGACCTCGGGTTTGCGCAGAGCGATGCGCAGTATACGGCACTGAGGGGCATGGGGCCGTTCAAGAACAAGCCCCAATCAAGGCTGCGCGCGCTGTTTTCGGTCTATCCGGAATTGTTCACAGTGGTGGCGCGCCAGGACGCGAACATCAAGAGCATCGCCGACCTGAAGGGCAAGCGCGTCAATATCGGCAACCCAGGCTCGGCCACGCGCGCGACCACCGAGTTGGTGCTGAACGCTTACGGCATTAAGCCGCAAGAGTTAAAGCTTGCCGCCGAGATCAAGTCCGCCGAGCTGGCGTCGGCACTGTGCGAAAACAGGATCGACGCTTTCGCAGTCATCGTCGGCCACCCCAATGCGAACATCCAAGAAGCGACAAACGCCTGCGCCTCCAACATCGCTGCTGTCGCCGGGCCGGCGATCGACCAGATGATCAAGGACCATCCGTTTTTTGGCAAGGAGAGCACGCCGGGCAGGATGTACAAAGGCACGGACCAGGCGCGGGCGACTTTCGGCGTGTTTGCTACAGTAGTGGCGAGCGAGGATCTGCCGGAACAAACGGTTTATGTCACCACCAAGGCGGTATTCGACAATTTCGAGGAACTCAAGCTGTTGCACCCGGCGCTAGCTAACATCACCAAAGAGTCAATGCTGGTAGGCAACACGGTGCCTTTTCATACGGGCGCGATGCGGTACTTCAAGGAACGGGGATTGATGAAATAATGTGCGGCGATATTTCCAATTCCTCCCTGGTTAGCCGCGCGTGGGTGGTGCGGGCGTCGTTTTAACTGCAGCGTGGCGCCATAGAAGCCAGCGCTCACACTGCAAACCCTGCTTACGCTTGCCTCGGTGGCAAGGACGGATGGTTTATTGCCCCGCCTACCAGCCGCTCGCCAATGCTTCGGTGCCGGTGCCGGTGCTGCTGCTGTGACGCGCGCGTCCCGCTGCGGACGAAACCCTGTTGCAGGTCAAAGCGGCGCGCGGCAGATGCTTGCACTCGGCCGCGCGCTCATGAGCCGTCCGCCTCTGCCGATGCTGGACGAGCCGAGCCTGGGTTTGGCACCGCTGATCGTGCGCGATACTTTCCGCGTCATTGCCGGCCTGCGCGCAACTGGCGGGTCTATCCTGCTGGTGGAGCAGGACGCCCGCGCCGCACTGCGGTGGCCGATTACGGTTGCGTGCTGAAACCCGGCGAAATCGTGCCGAACGGGCCGGGCGCCGAACCCGCATCCAATCCCCGCATGATGGATAGCTATCTTGAATTGGTCTCGGGCAAGCCCGCCTGATTGTTCCACGTGGAACACGTGGGGCAAGGCTCTGCCGGTGGGTGTTTTTGGTACAGGTAAAAGGCATCCGTACCAAAAACACGGTTATGCAATTACCTCTCAACAATTGCCACACCCGTGCGAATGTTATCCACAGGCAGCCTGAAAGACGCTTAATTACTGGCTTCCAGCGATAGCGACATTTTTGCTTTGGTTGCGGCCAACGGCCGCGCTAAGGACAAAAGCACCCCCCAACCGCGACTCGGCCACATTGTTCCACGTGGAACAACGGCTTACGGTTTGAGGGAAATGAGCGTAAAATCGCGCCTCTTTGACGCGGCATTGGGCTTATGCACTTTCCTACCAAATTCGACGTGATCGTGGTTGGCGGCGGACACGCCGGGACCGAGGCTGCATTAGCTGCGGCTCGGGCCGGTAGTAAGACCTTGCTGCTCACGCACAATATCGAGACCCTGGGACAGTTGTCTTGCAATCCCTCGATTGGTGGCATTGGCAAGGGGCATCTGGTCAAGGAAGTCGATGCGCTGGGCGGCGCCATGGCGATCGCCACGGACGAGGCCGGCATCCAGTTCCGCATCCTCAATTCGAGCAAGGGCGCGGCGGTGCGCGCCACGCGCGCCCAAGCCGACCGGCTGCTGTACAAGCGAGCGATCCGCTCGCGCCTGGAAAATCAGCCAAACCTCACTTTGTTCCAGCAGGCGGTGGACGACCTCACGCTCGAGGACGACCGAGTCAGCGGCGTTGTGACACAGTTGGGTATCCGTTTCACCGGGCGCGCGGTGGTCCTGACCACGGGTACTTTTCTTTCCGGCCTGATCCACGTCGGTATGGTCAATTACCAGGCGGGGAGGGCGGGAGACCCGCCCGCGGTCAGCTTGGCGGCACGGCTGCGCGAGTTGAAGCTTCCGGCCGGCCGCCTGAAAACCGGCACGCCGCCGCGCATCGACGGCCGCTCGATCGATTTTTCGGCGATGCAGGAACAGCCGGGCGACGATCCGGCGCCCGTGTTTTCCTACATGGGCAGTCGTGACATGCATCCACGGCAACTGCCCTGCTGGATTACCCACACCAACGCGCGCACCCACGGGATCATCCGTGGCGGTCTCGACCGCTCGCCTATGTACACCGGCATGATCGAAGGCGTAGGCCCGCGCTATTGTCCTTCCATCGAAGACAAGATCCACCGCTTCGCGGGCAAGGCGAGCCATCAGATTTTCCTCGAGCCCGAGGGCCTGTCCACCAACGAGTTCTATCCCAACGGCATCTCGACCAGCCTGCCTTTCGATGTGCAGATCGAGCTGGTGCGCTCGATCAAGGGTCTCGAGCAGGCGCATATTTTGCGCCCCGGCTATGCCATCGAGTACGACTACTTCGATCCGCGTGGACTGAGGGCATCGCTGGAAACAAAGGCGATTGCCGGGCTGTTTTTCGCCGGCCAGATCAACGGCACTACCGGGTATGAAGAAGCCGCCGCCCAGGGATTGCTCGCGGGTATCAACGCGGCCTTGCAGGCGCAAGGCCGGGACCCATGGTGTCCGCGCCGCGACCAAGCTTATATCGGCGTGCTGGTGGACGATCTCATCACCCGCGGCGTATCCGAGCCCTATCGAATGTTTACCAGCCGCGCCGAATATCGCCTGATGCTGCGCGAGGACAATGCGGACATGCGCCTGACCGAGACCGGGCGCAGGCTAGGCGTGGTTGACGACGCCCGTTGGCAGGCCTTTGAGCGCAAGCGCGAAGCCGTTGCGAGGGAACTCGAGCGGCTCAAATCGACTTGGATCAATCCCAAACTAGTGCCACAAGCTGATGCGGAGCGGGTTTTAGGCAAAAGCATAGAGCGAGAGTATGCGCTTACTGATTTACTGCGCCGCCCGGACGTAAGCTACGCTAGCCTCATGTCCCTGCCGGGCACCGGCGAGGCCGCCGCCGACCCGATTGTGGCTGAACAGGTTGAGATCCAGATCAAGTACGACGGCTATATCGCCCGCCAGCACGACGAAGTGCTGCGGCGCGAACAATACGAGGCAACCGCGCTGCCGCGCGATCTCGATTACGGCTCAGTACGCGGCTTGTCCAAGGAAGTGCAGCAAAAACTCAACCAATATAAACCAGAAACCATAGGCCAGGCCTCGCGTATCTCGGGCCTGACGCCGGCTGCCATTTCCTTGCTTTTGGTGCACCTGAAGCGGGGATTCGAAACGACCACCGGGCGTGGCGATGCATCCCTTCGAGCCCATCTAACGAAAGGCGGTCACGAAAATCAAGGTGACAGCCTTTTGGACGATTCCCGCGAGGAGCGACCTGCGGCATGAGCACGGCCGATCAACTGAAGCGCGGTCTGATTGCGCTGGGATTGACGCTCAACAGCGACACGCAGCGGCGCCTGCTCGAGTACGTCGCGCTGATCGAAAAATGGAATCGGGTATACAACCTCACCGCAATACGCGAGCCGGAAAAAATGGTGAGCCATCACCTGCTCGACAGCCTGGCGGTCGCGCCGCATCTGCACGCCAAGCGCCTCCTGGACGTGGGCAGCGGCGCCGGACTGCCCGGCATTCCGCTTGCGCTTGCCGATCCGGACGCGCACGTGACCCTGCTCGACAGCAATCGCAAGAAGGCCGCGTTTCTGAACCAGGCGGTGATGGAACTGAAGCTGAAAAACGCCGAGGTATGCAGCGAGCGCGTCGAGTCCTGGCAGACGCGGCACAGGTTCGATGTGATCATTTCGCGCGCCTTTTCCGACATGGGCGAGTTCGTGCACGGTACGCGGCACCTGCTCGCGCCGGCCGGGATGTTCGCGGCGATGAAAGGCCTGCATCCCTATGAGGAAATCGACAAGCTGCCGCCAGATTGCAAAGTGCGGCAGGTGCTGCCGCTTGCGATTCCCGGTCTCGAGGGGGCGCGGCATCTGGTGTTGATCGGACTGGACGAACAGGCAGGATGATGCCGCACATCCTCGCCGTCGCCAACCAGAAGGGCGGGGTGGGTAAGACCACGACCAGCGTCAATCTCGCCGCTGGTCTTGCCGGCGCCGGCAAGCGCGTGCTCCTCGTCGATCTTGATCCGCAGGGCAACGCCACCATGGGCAGCGGCATCGACAAACGTAACTTGGAGAGCTCCGTGTATCAAGTGCTGCTCGGCCTGACGACCATGCAGTCGGTGCGGCAAAAGTCGGAAAGCGGCGGCTACGACTTGGTGCCGGCCAACCGCGAACTCGCCGGCGCCGAAGTCGAGATGGTGGATTTGGAGAATCGCGAAACGCGGCTCAAGTCGGCATTGGGCACGATCGCGGCGGAATACGATTTCATTCTCCTGGACTGCCCGCCTGCGCTCAATCTGCTCACTCTCAATGGCCTGGTCGCGGCCGAGACGGTGATGATCCCGATGCAATGCGAGTATTACGCCCTGGAAGGCTTGAGCGACTTGGTGGAGACCATACGCAAGGTGCGCAAGCATCTCAATCCGCGGCTCGAGATCGAGGGCTTGGTGCGCACCATGTACGATCCGCGCAACTCGCTCACGCAGCAGGTCTCGGCCCAGTTGCAACAGCATTTCGGCGACAAGTTGTACGCGACCATCATCCCGCGCAACGTGCGCCTGGCCGAGGCGCCGAGCTACGGCGCGCCCGCGGTGAGCCTGGACAAGGTGTGTAAAGGCTCGCAGGCTTATATGGCGCTGGCGGACGAACTGCTGTCGCGCTCGGCCATCGCGCTCGCCCTAGAGAAGCAAGCATAAATGAAAGGACTCGGACGCGGGCTGGACGCGTTGTTGGCCAAGGACGAAGAGGCCGGCGGCGACGAAACCTTGAAAACGGTGAAGCTCGAACAGCTTCAGCCGGGCAAATACCAGCCGCGCACGCGCATGGACCAGGCTTCTTTGGAAGAGCTGGCGCGCTCGCTCAAGGCCCAGGGCGTAATGCAGCCTATTCTGGCGCGCACCCTGGGTAAGGGGCGCTACGAGATCATCGCCGGCGAGCGGCGCTGGCGCGCGGCGAAAATAGCCGGCCTGCGCGAAATACCGGTCCTGATCCGCGAGGTGCCGGATTCGGCGGCGCTGGCGATGGCCTTGATCGAAAACATCCAGCGCGAGAATCTGAATCCGCTGGAACAAGCCACCGGCATCCAGCGCCTGATCAACGAATTCAAAATGACGCACCAGGAGGCGGCCGAGGCCGTGGGTCGCTCGCGCGCGGCGACCAGCAATCTGCTGCGCCTGCTGAACCTGCCGCAATCGGTGCAGGCGCTGCTCTACGACGGCAGAATCGACATGGGCCATGCGCGCGCCCTGCTCGCGCTGGAGGGCCGGCGCCAGGAGGACGTGGCAAAGCGGGTGGCCGAGCGCGGGCTGTCGGTACGCGAAACCGAGAAGCTGGTGCAGGACATTCTCAACCCGAAGCAGAAGAAGCCGGGCAAAGTCAAAACCAGCCGCGACATCCTGCGCTTCGAGGAAGAGCTGTCGGAAAAATTCGGCACCAAAGTCGAAATCAAACCAGGCAAAAAGGGTGCGGGCAAGCTGGTGATCAGCTATGCCAGTCACGAGCATCTCGACGATTTGTTGTCGAAATTCAAGGGATGAAACGCGTGAACGCGCGTTCGATTTAGCCCCGTGCTCAAGGCTGGCGCATGTGTCGAGCGCCCGCGATGGAGACCTTCGGGCGTAGCGATCGGGAATGTGCTTGCACGGCGGCAACAGGTTTTTGGCAGCTCGGTAATCACTTGTTGCGGGTGAGCGGCACGAAGCGCACCGGCAGGCTGCGCTGGGTCGAGATCGAGCCGTCGGCCTGCTTCACCATGACATGCAGAAATTGTACGTCGCTCTCGCGGCCGACTGGAATGACCATGCGTCCGCCGGGCTTCAATTGCGCGACCAGCGCCGGCGGAACCTGTGGCGCGGCGGCGGTAACGATGATGGCATCGAAGGGCGAGCGTTCCAGCCAGCCATTGTAGCCGTCGCCTATTCTGGTCTCGATATTCTTGTAGCCCAGTTGCCGCAGCAATGCCGCCGAATCTTTTCCCACCGGCTCGATGATTTCGATCGAATACACCCGATCCACCAGTTCGGCCAGCACTGCTGCCTGATAGCCGGAGCCGGTGCCGATTTCCAGCACCGCATCTCCGGGTTTGAGGTCGAGCAGATCCGTCATGAGAGCGACGATGTAGGGCTGGGAGATGGTCTGGCCGTGTCCGATGGGCAGGGGACGGTTGGCATAGGCCATGGAGCCGTATAGCGCCGGGACGAAGCGGTGCCGCGGCACTTTGGCCATAGCCGCCATCACGCGCGCGCCGAACACCGGGCGGCCGGTTTCCGCGCCGGTATCCCTCGCCATGGCGGCGATCTCCTGCAGCAGGGCCGCGCGCTCGCGCGCGTACGGATCCTGTGCCTGGGCGCCGCCGCCGGCAAGCGCGGCGATTAGTCCCAGCGTGCGCAGGACCGGACGCCGTTTTATTTCAGAAGTCATAACTTTTTCAGTCTAGTTCGCCAGTCCGCATTTGTCATCTTGCTCGCAGGCGGCGTCCTGCGTCCAGACGGCGAAGCATCTCGAATAAAGCGCGGCCTTGCGCGAGGGCCGCCCCTGGCGTGGCGATTTACCATAGGCGCCGCGCCCTTGCTCGGACCATGCCTGAGTACCTTTAACTCGGGCGGCTCATATTGATGTGGATCAAGGCATTGCGCCCATAAATGCTGAATTCAGAATTGACCGTGCTTGGCCAAAGCCGCTATAATTTCGCCGTTTTGCAGCGAGGATAGCGGCGAGTGTGGCGAAAGTTCTGCCCGGTGATCGGGTTGCAAGTAGTGGCCACGATAATCGCCGCGTCGATCGCCGCCTGGATTGAGGGCGTTCACGGCGCGATTTCGGCGGCTTCGGGCGGTCTGATCAGCATTATCGCCGGGCTGGTGTTTGTGCTGCTGGCTGCAACAAGCGTAGAAAGCAAGGGGAGGTCCGCAGGGGAGGTACTCTTCGCCGCCCTCAAAGCTGAGGCGGCCAAACTTTTCCTCGCAATAATGCTGCTTTGGCTCGTGCTGGCGACCTATCAGGAAGTGGTCGTGGTCGGGCTGCTGGGATCGTTTGTTGTATCGATCTTGATTTTCAGCCTGGCGTTATTTGCCGGCGACAAAACTTAGAGGCCGTTTCAGAATTGCCGAAACGGCCCCTGGCTTAGGGGAGCATGAGGGGATTTATCCCCTCATTTTGTAATAAGCCGTAACGGGCGTTTGGACTTGGACAAATCGGGCTAGACACAATGGCTGCCGGGCAAGAAGTCACCGCAACAAGCTATATCCAGCACCACCTGAGCTTTAACGCCCAGCCGGTCGGGGACGGCGCGTTCTGGACGCTGCACGTCGATTCGCTGGCGACCGGCGTAATTCTCGGCGTCGTCGCCACCGCCTTGATGTGGTGGGTGGTGCGCGGCGCGACCGCGGGCGTGCCGAACAGGCGCCAGGCCTTCGTCGAGCTGCTGTTCGGCTTCGTCGACGACCAGGTGAAGGGTATTTTTCACGGCAAGCGCGACTTTGTCGCGCCCGCTGCACTCACCGTGTTCGTGTGGGTGCTGCTGATGAACGCCATGGACTTCCTGCCGGTCGACATCATGGCCTGGATTCTGACCAACGTGTTCCACCAGCACGAATTCCGTATCGTTCCCACCGCCGATGTCAACACAACCTTCGCCCTGTCGTTGTCGGTGTTCCTGCTGATGATTTATTTCTCCATCGCGGTCAAAGGCCTGGGCGGTTGGATTCACGAACTGTTCTGCGCGCCTTTCGGCTCGAATCCGTTGCTGTGGCCGTTTAACTTTCTGTTCAACCTGGTCGAGTACGTGTCCAAGCCGCTGTCGCATTCGCTGCGGCTGTACGGCAACATGTACGCGGGCGAGATCATTTTCCTGCTGCTGTGGCTGTGGGCCGCGACCAGCCTGAGCGGCGCGTTTTTCGGCGCGCTTCTCGGCGTCGGCTGGTCGATTTTCCACATCCTGATCGTGGTGCTGCAGGCGTATATCTTCATGATGCTTACGATCGTGTACATTTCGATGGCGCATGAAACCCATTAAATTTTCCATTAACCCCCCATAACACTTCACCTCGTTCAAGAAAGGACACTACGATGGACAAAATTGCGGCATTGGCGATGATTCAGGCCTACACCGGCATCGGCATCGGACTGATCGTCGGATTGGGCGCCATGGGCGCCTGTATCGGCGTGGCGCTGATGTGCAGCCGCTTCCTCGAGGGCGCGGCGCGCCAGCCCGAATTGATTCCGCAGTTGCAGGCCAAGGTATTCCTGCTGCTCGGCCTGATCGACGCCTCATTCATCATCGGCGTCGGCATCGCGATGCTGTTCGCATTCGGCAATCCGCTGCTTGCCGCCATTCCCAAGTAATTGATCTCCCTGCCATTGATTTTGGCGGAGACATTTTGTCCGCTTCCGGATTGTCCGGACTAGGGAAGAGAACATGAACATCAATTTAACACTGATCGCCCAGGCGATTTCATTCGCGGTTTTCATTCTGTTTACGGTCAGGTTCGTCTGGCCGCCGCTGATGAAAGCCATCGAGGAACGCCAGAAGCAAATCGCCGACGGCCTGGCAGCCGGCGAGCAGGGCAAACAGCAACTGGAGGCCTCCGGCAAGCTCGCCACCGAGGAACTCGGCAAGGCGCGCGCGCGCGCCGCCGAGATCATCGCCCACGCCGAAAAGCGCGGGCTGCAGATGATAGAGGAAGCCAAGAGTTCGGCCAAGGCCGAGGGCGAGCGCATGATCGCAGGCGCCAAGTCCGAGATTCAGCAGGAAGTCTCGAGCGCCAAGGAGACCCTGCGCGAACAGGTGGCGGCCTTGGTGGTCAGCGGCGCCGAGAAAATTCTGCAGCGCGAAATCAACGCCCAGGCCCATGCCGAGCTGCTCAACCAACTGAAGCGGGAGCTGTAGCCCATCTATGGCCGAGGTCGTTACTCTCGCGCGGCCCTACGCCGAAGCGGTATTCCGCCTCGCCGACGCGGGCGGCACGCTCCCCGCCTGGTCAGGCACACTGCGCGCCCTGGCGCAGGCGGCCGCGCACCCCGACATGCAGGAATGCATGTCCAAATACGACCTGACGCACGCGCAACTGCGGGGGCTGTTCCTGTCGCTAGCAGCGGGCGAGATATCGGCCGAGGTGAGGAATTTCGTTCACGTCCTGATCGAAAACGACCGGCTGGCGGCGCTGCCCGAGATCTACGCCTTGTTCGAGGATCTCAAGAACGAGCGCGAAGGCGTGGTCGACGCACAGATCAGCACCGCGTTCGAGCTGGATGCGGCGCAGCTTGCGAGCCTGGTCGCCGATCTGGAAAAACGCTTCAAACGTAAAATCAATCCGCAGGTAAGCATCGACCGAGATCTCATCGGCGGCGTGCGCGTGGCGGTCGGCGACGAAGTCATCGACGGCTCGGTGCGCGGCAAGCTCGATGCGATGGCCGCGGGACTGCTCGCGAGCTGAGCGCAGCGCGAAAAATACTCAAGGTTCAGGAGAAAGCATGCAACAGTTGAATCCTTCCGAGATCAGCGAACTGATCAAGAGCAAGATCCAGAATCTGGCGCTGTCCGCCGACGTTCGCACCCAGGGAACCGTGGTATCGGTGACCGACGGCATCTGCCGTATCCACGGCCTCTCCGATGTAATGGCGGGCGAGATGCTGGAGTTCCCCAGGAATACCTTCGGTCTGGCGCTCAACCTCGAGCGCGACTCGGTCGGCGCCGTGGTGCTGGGACCTTACGAGCATATTTCGGAAGGCGATACGGTGAAGTGCACCGGCCGCATTCTGGATGTGCCGGTCGGCCCCGAGCTGATCGGCCGCGTGGTCAATTCGCTCGGCCAGCCGATCGATGGCAAGGGCCCGGTCAACGCCAAGATGACGGACGTAATCGAGAAAGTGGCGCCGGGCGTGATCGAGCGCATATCGGTAGCGCAGCCGGTGCAGACCGGTTTGAAGTCGATCGACTCCATGGTGCCGATCGGCCGCGGCCAGCGCGAGCTGATCATCGGCGACCGCCAGACCGGGAAGACCGCGGTGGCGATCGACACCATCATCAACCAGAAGGGCAAAGACCTGATCTGCGTCTACGTCGCGATTGGGCAGAAGGCAGCGTCGGTGGTCAACGTGGTGCGCAGGCTGGAAGAGCACGGCGCCATGGCCTACACCATCGTGGTCGCGGCCACCGCGTCGGAGTCCGCCGCGATGCAGTACATCGCGCCCTACTCCGGCTGCACCATGGGCGAGTATTTCCGCGACCGCGGGCAGGACGCGCTGATCATTTACGACGACCTGACCAAGCAGGCCTGGGCTTACCGCCAGGTGTCGCTGCTGTTGCGCCGCCCGCCGGGCCGCGAAGCCTATCCCGGCGACGTGTTCTATCTGCACTCGCGCTTGCTCGAGCGCGCCGCGCGCGTGAACGTGGCGTACGTCGAGAAATTCACCAAGGGCGCGGTCAAGGGCAGGACCGGTTCGCTCACCGCGCTGCCGGTGATCGAAACCCAGGCCGGCGACGTCACCGCCTTCGTGCCGACCAACGTGATTTCGATTACCGACGGGCAAATATTCCTCGAGACCGACCTGTTCAACGCCGGCATCCGTCCCGCGATCAACGCCGGCATCTCGGTGTCGCGCGTCGGCGGCGCGGCGCAGACCAAGGTGATCAAGAAACTGGGCGGCGGCGTGCGCCTGGCCCTCGCCCAGTACCGCGAACTGGCGGCTTTTGCCCAGTTCGCGTCCGACCTGGACGAAGCCACGCGCAAGCAATTGGACCGCGGACGCCTGGTGACCGAACTGATGAAGCAACCGCAGTACGAGCCGCAGCAGGTGTGGGAAATGGCGCTGACGCTCTTCGCCGTCAACAACAGCTACTTCGACGACATCAAGGTTGACAAGGCGCTGGCGGCCGAGCGCGCGTTGCGCGCCTACGTCAAGGACAAGTACGCCGCGGTGGTTGAGCGCATCGAAACCACCAAGGACCTCTCAAAGGAAGACGAAGCCACGCTGCACGAGGCAGTCAAGGACTTCAAAAAGAACGGTACGTATTGACCGAATCTCCCCCCCTCCCCGCTTGCGGGGAGAGGGCTGGGGTGAGGGAAAAAGGCACAGGCAATGGCAGGTTCAAGGGAAATCAAAAACAAGATCAAGAGCGTGCAAAACACGCGCAAGATCACCAAGGCGATGGAGATGGTCGCGGCTTCCAAAATGCGCAAGGCGCAGGAGCGCACGCGCTCGGCCCGTCCTTATGCGGAGAAGATCCGCAACGTGGCGGCGCACCTTTCGCACGCCAACCCCGAGTACCGCCACCCCTATCTGGTGACGCGCGACACCTCCAAGAAAGTCGGCATCATCGTCGTCACCGCGGACAAGGGACTGTGCGGTGGCTTGAACACCAACGTGCTGCGCATGGCGCTCGCGAAAATGCGCGAGTGGGAGTCGCAGGGCGAGAGTTTCGAAGTCTGTTGCATCGGCAACAAGGGCCTGGGCTTCATGCAGCGCCTCGGCGCCAAGCTGGTGTCGCAGGTGGTGGGTTTAGGCGACAGGCCGCATATGGAGCGGTTGATCGGCGCGCTCAAGATCATGCTCGACGGCTATACCGAGGACCGCTTCGACCGGCTGGAGATTTTTTACACCAAATTCATCAACACCATGAAGCAGGAACCGGTGATGGAGCAGCTCCTGCCACTCTCGGGGGAGAGACTCGGCGCGCCGGAAGGCTCCTGGGATTACATCTACGAGCCCGACGCCAAATCGGTGCTCGACCAGACCCTCACCCGCTACGTCGAAGCGCTGATCTACCAGGCGGTGACCGAGAACATGGCCTCCGAGCAAAGCGCGCGCATGGTGGCGATGAAGGCGGCAAGCGACAACGCCGGCAGCGTCATCGACGAGTTGACTCTGATCTACAACAAGTCGCGCCAGGCGGGCATTACCAAAGAGCTGTCCGAGATCGTGGCCGGCGCGGCGGCGGTATAGGTTTAGTTTTACCCGAATTAGGGTTTTGCTTTTATTCAAGATCCCCGATTTGGTACGGATGGGTTCATCATCCGTACCAAATCGGGGATCCAAGCGGTCGCCGGGCCAAGGAAACGGTTCCAAGTATGGCAGTGGTTGGGAGAAGGTTGTCATGAATCGTGTTTCTTGTACGGATGATGACCCCATCCGCACAAGAAACACGATTTTGAGTAATAACATTTTAAGACGTAGGGCGGCATTCCGATGTCGCCGTTACAGTGAACCGGATTTGAATTTCTAGGATAACTGCGATGAGCCAAGAAGGAACAATCGTACAGTGCATCGGCGCGGTGGTGGACGTCGAATTCCCGCGCGACCAGATGCCGAACATCTATGATGCCCTGAAGATGGACGAAATCGGGCTGACGCTCGAAGTCGAGCAGCAACTCGGCGACGGCATCGTGCGCACCATCGCGCTCGGATCCTCGGACGGCCTGCGCCGCGGCATGAAAGTGGTCAACACCCAAGGGCCGATCTCGGTACCGGTGGGCCCGAAGACCCTCGGCCGCATCATGGACGTGCTCGGCCGCCCGATCGACGAAATGGGCCCGATCGGCGCCGAGAAACTCGCCTCCATCCACCGCATGGCGCCCAAGTACGACGAGCTCTCTCCCAGCCAGGAATTGCTCGAGACCGGCATCAAGGTGATCGACCTGGTATGCCCGTTCGCCAAGGGCGGCAAGGTCGGCCTGTTCGGCGGCGCCGGGGTAGGCAAGACCGTGAACATGATGGAACTTATCAACAACATCGCGAAAAAACACTCCGGCCTGTCGGTGTTCGCGGGTGTGGGCGAGCGCACGCGCGAGGGCAACGACTTCTACCACGAGATGAAAGACGGCGGTGTGCTCGACAAAGTGGCCCTGGTGTACGGCCAGATGAACGAGCCGCCCGGCAACCGCCTGCGCGTGGGCTTGACCGGTCTCACCATGGCCGAGTACTTCCGCGACGAAGGCCGCGATGTGCTGTTCTTCGTCGATAACATCTACCGCTTCACCCTCGCCGGCACCGAAGTGTCGGCGCTGCTCGGGCGCATGCCTTCGGCGGTGGGCTATCAGCCGACGCTGGCCGAGGAAATGGGCCGCCTGCAGGAACGCATCACTTCCACCAAGACCGGTTCGATCACGTCGATCCAGGCGGTGTACGTGCCCGCCGACGATCTGACCGACCCCTCGCCTGCGACTACGTTCGGCCACCTCGACTCGACCGTGGTACTGTCGCGCGACATCGCCTCGCTCGGCATCTACCCCGCGGTGGATCCCCTAGACTCGACTTCGCGCCAGATGGATCCGCACGTGGTGGGCGAAGAGCACTACACTACCGCGCGCGCCGTGCAGCAGACGCTGCAACGCTACAAGGAACTGCGCGACATCATCGCCATTCTGGGCATGGACGAGCTCTCGCCCGAAGACAAGCTGGCGGTGGCGCGCGCGCGCAAGATCCAGCGCTTCCTGTCGCAGCCGTTCGACGTGGCGAAGAACTTCACCGGCCAGGAAGGCAAGTATGTGCCGCTGAAAGAAACCATCAAGGGCTTCAAGGGTATCGTCAACGGCGACTACGACAGCCTCCCTGAGCAGGCTTTCTACATGGTCGGCGCCATCGAGGAAGCGGTCGAGAAAGCGAAGACGCTGCAGTAAAAAGGCGACCCCCGGCGCGCCGGGGGTCGGGGGAAAAAGGTTCTAAGCCATATGGCACATACGATTCATGTTGACGTGGTGAGCGCCGAGGAATCCATCTACTCCGGCGAAGCGGAGTTCGTGGTGCTGCCCGGCGAGGAAGGCGAACTGGGCATCTACCCCAAGCACACCCCACTGATCACCCGCATCAAGCCGGGCACGGTGCGCATCAAGCCCGCGGACGGCGGCGCGGAAGAGTTGATTTTCGTCGCCGGCGGCATCCTCGAAGTGCAGCCCAACCTGATTACCGTGCTCGCCGATACCGCCATCCGCGGTCATGACCTGGACGAAGCGAAGGCGCTCGAAGCGCACAAGCTCGCGCAGGAAAACCTCTCCAACCGCACCGGCAAGATGGAATACGCCGAGGCGCTGGCCGAACTTGCCCAGGCCGCGGCCCAGATCGCCGCCATCCGCAAGCTGCGCCAGCGCAAATAGCGCGTACTGCGCGAAAGAAAAAAAGCGGCCCCGGCCGCCTTTTTTCTGGCCAGTCCGCGGCCGGAAAACCAGTATCCACGGGCTTCTCCACGCAGTCGTCCCCTGCGGGCGGCATCCCTGGCCGTTCGGCCCACTGCCCTCGCCCCTGCTCCTGCTGTATCCTTACGCAAACGAAAACACGTGGTCCGGCAATCCGATGCCGGCTCGCCGGACCGGAAAAGAGGAACCCGCCATGGACAACACCCAGCTCGCTGAACTCCTCATGGGCATCGCCAAGGCCCAGGCCGCCATCATCGATGCCATTGAGCGCGCCCAACCCGGCTTTAAGAACAACCACGCCGTGCCCATTCTCACCACCGCCGCTAACGTGCGCGCCGCCGTGCCGCGCATCCAGGACTTGCCTGCGCGCATCCTGCTGCGCATGCAGGGTCGCGCCGCGTTCGACGTCGCGCAGATCCAGCAGGACCTGGAGGCGGCGTTCGCTTCGCATGGTGTTGCGCCCGGCGCGTCCGCGGAACCCGGAGCGAATCTTTCGCCGGCGGCGATGCGGGCGGCGGCGAGAGTGCCGGGGGCGGCGCCGGCTCCTGCTCCTGCAGCGCCTGGGGCAGACTTGAATTTCGGCGCGAAACCTTGATGTGGCACCCTCCCGCGTCTGCGGGAGTTGTAGTGACTGCGAGAAAGGCCTTCTATGGCTCTGCCAAGAAATGTTCGGCAATAAGCGGCTGGCATGAACAATCAGTTCTTCGAAAAGCCGATACTCAATTCGCCCTACGCCTATCCAATTCGTCATTGGGAGCTGGATGAGGTTGGGCAGCCGACCCAGAAGATCGTCGAAACGCGCCGCCGCGCAGAATTCATCACGCCGATCCCCAAGCCGAAGAAGCGCAAGGGAGCGGCGCAGCAGGACTCGCTGCTGTTCGACGAGGGCGCTGGCTTAACTACATCGAAACAGCGTTACGATCACACGGCCATTATCAATTCCGTGCGCCAGCAAGTGGATGCGTGGCGCAAGCTGCCCAACACCAATGACTGGCGCGTCACGCCCGAGACCGCGCGGCTGCTGCAGCATTGGCGCCAGCACAAATTCGGCGGCATCCGGCCGTTCTTCTGCCAGATCGAAGCTGTCGAAACCGCGATCTGGCTGACCGAGGTTGCACCCCAGGCGGGTAAGGTGGGCGAAAGTTTCATCGCTCACCTGGCCGATTCTAACAACGAGGCCAATCCGGAGTTGATGCGCCTCGCGCTCAAGCTGGCCACCGGCGCCGGCAAGACCACCGTCATGGCCATGCTGATCGCCTGGCAAACCATCAACGCGGTGCGCCGCCCGCAGAGCAAGCGTTTCACGCGCGGCTTTCTCGTGGTCGCGCCGGGCCTCACCATCAAGGACCGTTTGCGGGTGCTGCAACCCAACGATCCGGACAGCTATTACGCCAGCCGCGAACTCGTGCCGAATGACCTGCTCATCGAAGTACACAAGGCCAAGATCGTCATCACCAACTTTCACGCGTTCAAGCTGCGCGAGCGTATCGAGCTGTCCAAGGGCGGCCGCTCCTTGCTGCAGGGCCGGGGCGAAGAATTGAACACGCTCGAAACCGAAGGCCAGATGCTGCAGCGGGTGATGCCCGACCTGATGGGTATGAAGAACATCCTGGTGCTGAACGACGAAGCGCACCATTGTTATCGCGCGAAGCCCGGAGCGGGAGAAGAAGACCTGAAGGGCGACGAGAGAAAGGAAGCGGAGAAAAACAAAGAGGCGGCGCGACTGTGGATCAACGGCCTCGAGGCGGTGAAGCGCAAACTCGGCGTCGCTCGCGTGATCGATTTGTCCGCCACGCCGTTCTTCCTCAGCGGCTCGGGTTATGCGGAAGGGACGCTGTTCCCCTGGACCATGAGCGATTTCTCGCTGATGGACGCGATCGAGTGCGGCATCGTGAAACTGCCGCGCGTCCCGGTGGCCGACAACATCCCGGGCAATGAAATGCCTATGTTCCGGAACCTATGGGAACACATACGAGCCAAGATGCCCAAGAAAGGGCGTGGCAAAGCGGGAGTACTCGACCCGCGCGATCTCCCACCGCAGTTACAGACGGCGTTAGATGCGCTATACGGACACTATGCAAAGACCTTTGCGCTCTGGGTCGAGAAGAAGGTCTCGGTACCCCCCTGCTTTATCGTGGTCTGCAACAACACTTCCACTTCGAAGCTGGTCTACGATTACATTTCCGGCTTCCAGCAAGAGAGCGAGGACGGCACCAGTCAACTGGTGTTTGGTCGGCTGCCGTTGTTCCAGAACCATGATGAACACGGCAATCCGCTGTCCCGGCCAAGAACTCTCCTAATTGATAGCGAGCAATTGGAGTCGGGCGAAGGCCTTGATGAGAGTTTCCGCGCCATGGCCTCCGACGAGATCGACCGCTTCCGCCGTGAGATTCTCGCACGTGGCGGCAAGCTGGCTGGTGAACTCCAGCAGGGCAAGGAGATCGATGACGTCACCCTGCTGCGCGAGGTAATGAATACAGTAGGCAAGCGCGAGCAGCTCGGTGCTGACATCCGTTGCGTCGTGTCCGTGTCCATGCTGACCGAAGGTTGGGATGCCAACACCGTGACGCATGTGCTCGGCGTGCGTGCATTCGGCACCCAGCTCTTGTGCGAGCAAGTGATTGGCCGCGCACTGCGCCGTCAGTCCTACGAACTCAACGAAGACGGCCTGTTCAATGTCGAGTATGCCGACGTACTGGGCATTCCCTTCGACTTCACCGCCAAGCCGGTGGTTGCTCCGCCGCAGCCGCCGCGCGAAACCATCACGGTCAAAGCCGTGCGTCCCGATCGCGATGCGCTCGAAATTCGCTTTCCCCGCGTGGAGGGCTATCGCGTCGAGCTGCCGGAGGAGCGGCTTACCGCACAGTTCGACAAGGACTCGGTGCTCGATTTAACACCCGAACTCGTGGGTGCGACGCGGACCCGGAACTCGGGGATCATCGGCGAGGCAGTCGATCTAAATTTGGTGCATACCGGCGACATTCGTCCCTCCCAGGTCGTATACGAGCTTACTTCCCACCTGTTGCTTACCAAGTGGCGGGATGCCGACGGCGCGCCGCAACTGCATTTGTTCGGCCAGTTGAAGCGCATTGTCAAACAATGGCTGGACGAGAAGCGGCTGGATTGCCGTGGCGGAACCTATCCGGCGCAACTCAAGTACAAGATGCTCGCCGACATGGCGTGCGAGCGCATTATGGCGGGCATCATGCGCACATCCGTCGGAAAACGCCCGATCAAGGCCGTGCTCGATCCCTATAACCCGGTCGGGTCCACCGCCCATGTGCGTTTCAACACGTCGCGCAGCGACCGCTGGGAGACGAACGGCCCGCCGCCCAAATGCCACATCAACTGGGTGCTGCTCGACAGCGACTGGGAAGGCGAATTCTGCCGCGTGGCGGAATCGCATCCGCGCGTGCGCGCCTACGTGAAGAACCACAACCTCGGCCTCGAAGTGCCCTACCGCTACGGCTCGGAGACGCGCAAGTACCTGCCCGACTTCATCGTGCGCGTGGACGACGGCCACGGCGAAGAAGATCTCTTGAACCTGATCGTGGAGATCAAGGGCTACCGGCGCGAGGACGCCAAGGAGAAGAAGTCCACCATGGACGCCTACTGGGTGCCGGGCGTGAACAACCTCGGCACGCACGGGCGCTGGGCCTTCGCCGAGTTCACCGAGGTGTATCAGATCGAATCGGACTTCGAGGCCAAGGTGAAAAGCGAGTTCGACAAGATGATCGAGCGCGTCGGGCAGGGCGCGGGATCGGTGGCGTAATGAGCGGGCGCAATACGGCGAGGAGATTCTGCCGACACCGTCGGCAGAATTGGTGCCGGTCTATGGCAAGGGTTTCAGCGCCCGTAGTCTGGCGCGCATTGAACAATTTGCCAAGGCATTTCCAGAAGCAGAGATTGTTGCCACACTGTCGCAACAATTGGGCTGGAGCCAAGACACGAAAGGGCTCACAAACGGCTCAATGGGCTCACGGTAATAAAGGAGGCAATGAAGACTTGAGATGCCAATTTGGCATTTCAAGTTCGCTGCACCTCGTTCCCGCTGGTGCAATTATGCGATCACGACCCGTGACCGCATCGACCGGGGAGCACTTCAACTGGTCACAAACTGTGACAAGTGCACGGGTAGACGAACCTTCAAGGTCACAATTTGTGATCTTGAAGGTTCGCAGTGGATGGAGGCAATTTTTCTACACCTTTAGTGCGGCGGCTCAAGACCGCAAAGGGGCAATAAAGGGGCGAAAGGGGCAATCGCAGCAGCTACCACGAACCCGCCAGACCGGGGACGGAATGGGGACAAATAGGGGACAAAAGGGACATGGCTAACACGGTGATTCTTTAAGGTCACAATTTGTGACCTTAAAGAATCACATTGTGTGGCCGAAGCTTTTCTCCGCTTTCACTGCGGAGTAATCTGGTCGATCAAGCAGCAGATATACGCAAACAGGGGACATCATGGCGAGCACCTTACTTCTGGAAAAGATGTCGGTGGAAGAAAAGCTTCAGGCAATGGAATCGCTTTGGGACGACTTGTGCAGCAAGGCGGGTGGCATGGCGTCTCCGGCCTGGCACGAAGACGTCCTGGCCGAAAGGGAGGCGATGCAAAAGCGCGGTGAAGATCGATTCGAAGACTGGGAAGCTGCAAAGAAGGACTGAACGACAATGCCATCGATCACCCCAAGAAGCACACCCAAACCTGAGAATCTCGCGTCGCTGATTTACCTGCTGCGCGGAGAAAGAGTGCTCCTGAGCGAGCACCTTGCCGAGCTTTATGCCGTTCCTGTCAAAGTCCTCAATCAAGCAGTCAAGCGCAACATAGATCGATTCCCTGATGACTTCATGTTCCAGCTTACTCTGGATGAAGCGGAGGCCATCCTCCGTTCAAGGTCACAAATTGTGACCTTGAAGCGGGGCGAGAACATCAAGTACCTTCCTTACGCCTTCACCGAGCAGGGTGTCGCCATGCTCTCCAGCGTGCTGCGCTCGCCGCGCGCGGTGGAGGTTAATATCGCGATCATGCGCACTTTCGTGCAGTTGCGGCGCCTGATGGATTCAAATCGCAATCTCGCGCGCCGGATCGAGGCGCTGGAGAAACGCTACGACGAACAATTCGCCACCGTCTTCGATGCCATCAAACGGCTGATCGCGGAAGACGAAAGCCGCAAGGCCAAGCCGAAACGCGGCATCGGCTTTCTTGCTGAACCCCGAACCAAGTACCGCGTCCAGACCCGATCCTGACGCACCGACACCATGGCTAAGAAATCGAATAACCCAAAGACCGTAGAAGCCCTGAAGCACGACGAGGCGACGCGCAAGAACATCCCCACGGCCGAATACCAGTCCGTGCTGCAAAAGGCGGAGCAGAACCCCGTTCGCGTGGCTTACGAAAGACGCAATCGCGATCTGGACCCGCAACTCGTCTGGCGCGGCAAGGACGAACAGGACTGGAGCGACCTCGTCGTCCATGCCCCGCCGCTCTACATCCAGGAAAAGGTCCACCCCAAGGCGCTGATCGACGATCTGCTGCGCGAGACGAAGGAGCGCGAGCATGAGGCGGGTCAGACTACCGCCGACTTGTTTGCCGACTTCAACGGCATACCCAAGGGCGTGGACAAGACCGAGTTCTACCAGCACGACCAGAACTGGTCGAACCGCATGATCCTAGGGGATTCGCTGCAGGTGATGGCTAGCCTTGCGGAGCGCGAAGGGCTGCGGGGTAAAGTGCAGTGCATCTTCCTTGATCCGCCCTACGGTATCAAATTCAACAGCAACTTTCAGTGGTCCACTACAGATAGAGCTGGGACCACCACAGATTCGTCGGAGAAGATCAGCAGGGAACCGGAGCAGGTGAAAGCCTTCCGCGACACTTGGCGCGATGGCATCCACAGTTACCTCACCTACCTGCGTGACCGCTTCTCCGTTGCTCGTGATCTTCTCACGGAATCCGGTTCCATCTTCGTTCAAATCGGTGATGAGAACGTGCATCGAGTTCGAGTGGTGATGGATGAGATTTTTGGCGATGACAATTTTGTGGCTCTGATTCCATTCCGGAAGAAGACCATGCCCTTTGGTTCGAGATATATTGAGCAGATGGCAGATTTCATACTTTGGTATGCAAAGGCGAAGACCGATTCGCGAGGCAATGCGAATGCAAAATACCGAAAGCAATTCCTACTGCGTTCGGTTGAAGGTGAGTTTCACCATTGCTGGTATGAAGACACCGAAGGTGTTCGAACCAGAATGTCGAGACGCCAACTCTACAATCATGCATTGCTCCCGCCAAAATCCCGTGTGTATCGACTAAAGTCGCTTGAGCCTTCAGGACGAATGGACTCTGGGATGTTTAGTTTTGAGTTTCGCGGTCGACCCTACCCACATCCGAAGAACGGATTCGGAACGACCGAGGAAGGGTTAAGACAGATAGAGAAGACCAACCGTTTAGAGCCCGAAGGGAATCGTCTTTGTTACGTTCTGTACGCCGATGAGGGCGAGTCGTCCCAGATGACAGCACCTTGGTCTGACACAGTAGGGGCTGATGACAAGCAGTATGTCGTGCAGACCAATACCGAGGTTGTAAAACGCTGCATTTTGATGACGACTGACCCTGGCGACCTAATCCTTGACCCGACGTGCGGCTCCGGCACCTCCGCTTTCGTCGCGGAACAATGGGGCCGGCGCTGGATCACCATTGACACTTCGCGTGTGGCGCTCGCGCTGGCTCGCGCCCGCATCATGGGTGCCCGCTACCCGTATTACCTGCTCGCCGATTCGCGCGATGGCCAGATCAAGGAAGCCGAAATCACGCGAACCGCATTCTCCTCGCAGCCGGCGCGAGGCGATATCCGTCACGGCTTTGTCTACGAGCGCGTGCCACATATCACGCTCAAATCCATCGCCAACAACGCCGAGATCGACGTGATTTGGGATCAGTGGCAGGCAAAGCTAGAGCCTTTGCGTAACAAACTCAACGTAGCACTGAAGAAAACTTGGCGGGATTGGGAAATCCCGCGTGACGCGGAGGCCAAGTGGTCCGAGTCTGCCACGAGGCTACACGCCGAATGGTGGCAGGCGCGTATTGAGCGGCAGAACGAGATCGATGCGTCCATCGCCGCCAAGGCGGAATTTGAATACCTCTACGACAAGCCGTACGACGACAAGAAAAAGGTCCGCGTGGCCGGGCCGTTCACCGTCGAAAGCTTGTCGCCTCATCGCGTGCTCGGCGTGGACGAGAACGACGAGCTGATCGACACCGCTGCTCAATCAGGTGCCGACTATGCCGCCAAGCAGACCTTCCCTCAGATGATCCTGGAAAACCTCAAGGTCGCCGGCGTGCAACAGGCACACAAGGACGACCGCATCAGCTTTATTGCACTCAATCCCTGGCCCGGCGAGCTGATCTGCGCGGAAGGCCGCTACGTCGAAAGCAACGCTGAAACCGGCACCGAAAAGCGAGCTGCCATTTTCATCGGCCCGGAGTTTGGCACCGTCACCCGTCCTGATCTGGTGTCCGCCGCGCGTGAAGCGGGTGATGCTGACTTCGACGTGCTCATCGCCTGCGCCTTCAACTACGAGGCCCATGCCACCGAGTTCAGCAAGCTCGGCCGCATCCCCGTGCTCAAGGCGCGCATGAACGCCGACCTGCACATGTCGGACGACCTAAAGAGCACGAACAAGGCCAACCTGTTCGTAATCTTCGGCGAACCCGACATCACCATCCTTCCGGAGAAAGACGGCAAGCTGCGCATCAAGGTCAACGGCGTGGACGTCTTCCACCCGCAAACCGGCGAAGTCCGCAGCGACGGACCCGAAGGCATCGCCTGCTGGTTCATCGACACCGACTACAACGAAGAAAGTTTCTTCGTCCGCCACGCCTACTTCCTCGGCGCCAACGACCCCTACACTGCGCTCAAGACCACCCTGAAGGCCGAGATTAACGAGGAAGCGTGGGCTACGCTGAATAGCGACACCTCACGCGCATTCGACAAGCCGAAGTCGGGGCGCATCGCTGTGAAGGTCATCAATCACCTCGGAGATGAGGTAATGAAGGTGTTTCGGGTAGGTTGAGGCGGGGAATGAACATGAAACTAATTGCGGCGAGTAACATCGGAAAGGTAGTTGACTTATGACCGATGCAGATATGCGCAAGCTTCCACTGGAGTCGCTGCACGAGCGGCACACTGGTCTCACACCCTTATTGGCCGGCGCATTCTTTGAGGCTGCTTCGGTTTGCTTAAACCGACATCACAATTCACCCGTGGAGATGGAGATTGCGCGCAATGGCGGCACGAGTACCAGGCTGGCCGAGTTTCAAAAGCCGGACGCCCGTATTCTGAACGCTTGGGCCAACGACATCGATACGACCGAGAATGGCGCGTACTGTGTGAGCTTGGGGGCAATGGAAGTCGAGGAACAACTGGTCGCGGTCAAGCGTGCCGAGACACTTTCCGGGGCGGATTGGTACGTTGCTCCGATTGGGACTACCCCTGATGATTTGGAGCGCTGCCTCCGGCTGGAGGTCTCGGGTCTCGATACTGGGGGTCGTTCGGCCGTGGAGGCGCGCTTGCGGCAGAAGGTTGACCAAACAAGGAGAGGTGCAAGTAACCTGCCCGCCATCGCATCAGTCGTGGGATTCAAGGAAAGATCGATCGCGATTCAAAGAGTGGGTGACGACGAATGACTTGGGCCGAACTCCATGCCGAAAGCGAGCAGCTGGCAATCGAAGCCCAGTTGGCCTTACTGGCCAGAAACGCTAGACAAGCAGTCGATCTGTACAGGCGTGCGGCGGAAGCCGAGCGTCGAGCGCTTGATCAGCTTGACGGCTCGAAAGTAAGAACCAGGGGCATCACGGCCGTTAGTACCGTGGCTCTTTGGTTCAAGGCTCGTGAGTACGCCCTAGCTGAGCAGCTTGCGCACGCAATGCTCGCCGATCCATACATCCCGGACTTTGCGCGTGAGGATCTGAGAAATCTTGTCCAAGCAATCTGGACAGAGAGTTCCATGCAGAAAGCGGGCGTCGAGTTCGTTCCAGGCCAGGTCATGGTCTCAGTAAAAGGTGGTGAGGTCGTTACTGGCGGGGCGCCTCTTGATTTGATCGTCGATAAGGTCCAGACGATTCAAAAAATGTTTTACAGGACGATCGAATTCGTGAACGGCGTTTCACTTCGCAGGGCCGGGCCGCCGCCAAAAGAACTACAAGACGCTTGCCGACCTTGGCTGTTTCAATCGGCCCCCGGTAGCTATCAGTTCTCGGTTGCAATCCAAAAGCCCGCGCAATCCGATTTTTTCAAAAAAGATATTCAACCAGAGAGAATCGCGCAGCATTTTCTCGAAATCGTTAGTGCCTCATCAGGTGATAATGCTGCGACACTTGAAAAATTGGTGCCGGACGAAAAATACCGCAGCACGTTTTTGAAGCTTGCACGTAATCTCGCCCCTACCGGGAAGACTTTTGAGCGCATTGAATTCCGCGCGTCTGGCGAAACACGACCTGTCGCCCTCGGTGTCGAATCTAGGGTTAGCATTAATCAGCAGCTACGCAAGAAATCCGACGTTCCAACAACAGTGGATGAAGTACCTGAAGAACTACACGGAACTTTGCGGGCTTTGCATCTGGACAAGGACTGGCTGGAGGTCGTTGTAGGCGACGTGTCCATGCATGTTGTTGGACTTCAGGACGCGGTTGACGACGTGATTGGTCCAATGGTGAATCGGACGGTGGTTGTCCGGGCCATTCGTAGCTCGCAGAACAAGCTCACGTTTTTGGACATTGAGCTTGCTGACTGAAGTGGGACGTCTACTCAGAACCGGCGACACATCCTGCGCCTTCGACAAACCGAAGTCCGGGCGCATCGCTGTGAAAGTGATCAACCACCTGGGGGACGAGATGATGAAAGTCTTCAAGGTGTAGCGTAGTATTGGGCCTACATGAGCGACCGTCTCCTTAATCTTAAGTCTCCTCCAATTGTCGAGGCAGTTCTCGATATTGATTGCGACATGCCGCCTATGCTGGCACTGGACAAGTTGGAAGCATCCGCCCGAGATGCGTTCCGCGATCATTACCCGAAATTTCGAACACAATTTCTTCAGGCTCTGCACGTCGAGGCAGCAGCGGATCGTGCGCCGAACGTGACGACCAGACAAGGGATTCAGGCGCTCCAGTTTTTGCAAGAAGACGAGAAGCAGCTTGTGCAATTGCGGACACAAGGCTTTTCTTTTAATCGATTGGCCCCATATAAGAGCTTGGACGATTACTTGCCGGAAATAGAACGGACGTGGCGGTTATTTGTCGACCTTGCTGCGCCGGTTCAAATACGCGTTATCCGATTACGGTATATCAATCGCATTCCGCTCCCGATGACTGCAGGACGGGTCGATTTGGACGATTACCTGAAACTCGGTCCGCGACTTCCGGATGAAGATAAACTGACATTTGAGGGATTTCTCACTAAACATTCGGCGGTGGAATCGGATACTGACAATCGAGTAAACATTATTCTTTCAGCGCAGCCACCAGAAAATGATAAGCTTCCTGTAATTCTTGACATTGAAACCTATAAATCGGGTAATGCGGAGCCGCATAATTGGGCAGAAAGCCTCTCGAAAATCCAATCTTTGCGACGCTTGAAGAACCTTGTTTTTGAGAATTCTCTTACAGACCAATGTTTGAAGCTGTTTCAGCACTAAGAGTCCATCTGGGGTTCGCGTCCCTTTATTCGCTTGCGCGCCCCGGAAGCGCCATTTCGGCTGAAGCGCAAGCGGTCCAAAGAGCCGCCACAAGTGTGGTGGACTCCGTAGAGCGCTCGCAAGCCTTGTTCGGTGATAAAGCGACCGCAATCTCTCAGTTATGGGCTCTCGCGAACGAATGTGGAGAGCCCGGTTGGGATGGCGATGCCGCATTACCGCTGGATCATATGGCTGTTTTCAAGGCTGTTGCCTTCATACGGGCCTTGCCAGATGGAGTACCGCTACCGGAGTTTGCCCCCGGGCCTGACGGTTCACTATCTCTTGATTGGATTTCGTCTCGAAATCGTCTTTTTTCATTGAGCGTCGGCTCTGGCGATCGCTTGCCGTATGCGTGGTTGGACGGGACCGACAAGGGCCACGCCGTGGCTCGCTTTGATGGAGAGAGCGTTCCGCAAAGAATCCTGGAAGGGATAACGTCAATCTTAAAAGTTGGAAGTGCTCTCGTCCGGTCTCACTGAAATTGTTGAAGATGAGGAAAGTCTCGCCAGATTCCTCACTTCCTCCAGTCAATTCAACGCAAGCGGCGCGAAGCCGTCTGTTTTTTTACCGAATCCTAAAGATAGAGCGAAATCCGTGTTCCGTCACGGGAGTCAACCGAGGGACTCTCTCTGGCGAATCGCGGAAGAACATATGGCTGGAGTCCGGACGCTTTATGGGGCGGCGATTGTCAAGGCAAAACATGTTCGATCCGCGCTGCTGGACGTGGTCGCTCAGGAACCACCCCCACGGCATGCCAACATTGTCGGGTGGCCTTGGTCCGAAACTGATCCGGAGATGAGGAAAGCCGAACACATAGAGCGTGCTCTCGTTATCGTTCAGTGGGCCGAGGTGGTTCGGCGGTAACCACGGGATCGTCTACCGCGTCGCACACCTCCCGACAAACGATGGATTTCCGCATCGCCGACACCTTCACCGACAGCCTCGCGCGCCTGACCGGCGACGAACAGAAGGCCGCCAAGACCACCGCTTTCGATCTGCAGCTCAATCCGGTGAACCCCGGGATGCAGCTCCACAAGATCGAGAAATCCAAGGACAAGAATTTCTGGTCGGTGCGCGTCGGCGCCGACATCCGCCTGATCGTGCACAAATCGCCGGGCAGCTTGCTGCTTTGCTACGTGGATCATCACGACAAGGCTTACGACTGGGCCAGGCGGCGGAGGCTGGAAGCGCATCCGAAGACGGGGGCGGCACAGTTTGTGGAGATCCGCGAGACGGTGCAGGAAATTCTGGTGCCGGCTTATGTCGAGGAGGCGAAGCCTGCGCCATATTTGGAGCCGTTGTTCGCGAAAGTTTCGGATGACGAGTTGCTCGGCTACGGCGTGCCCGCGGAGTGGCTGGCGGACGTGCGTGCCGCCACGGAAGGGACCCTGCTGACGCTGGCCGACCATTTGCCCGGCGAAGCGGCCGAGGCGCTGTTGGAACTGGCGACCGGCGGCAAACCGCGCGCGCCGCAGCCGGTCGCGCAGAAGGTGAACCCGTTCGATCATCCGGACGCGCAGCGCCGGTTCCGCGTGATGAGCAATGTGGAGGAGCTGGAGCGCGCGCTCGAGTTCCCGTGGGACAAATGGACGGTGTTTCTGCACCCGGAGCAGCGGCAATGGGTCGAGCGGGACTACGCCGGGCCGGCGCGGGTGTCGGGTTCCGCGGGCACGGGCAAGACCATCGTGGCGCTGCATCGTGCTGTGTACCTTGCGCGCAGCGATCCCGACAGCCGGGTGCTGCTGACGACGTTCTCCGAAACGCTGGCGAACGCGCTGCGCACGCGCTTGAGACGCTTGCTCGGCAACCAACCACGACTCGCCGAGCGGCTAGAGGTGCATGCCATGAATGCGATCGGCGAGCGTTTGTACGAGCAGCATTTTGGGAAGCCGCAGATCGCCACGCGCGAACTCATCCGCCGCTATATCGCGGCAGCGGTGGCAGAGCATGAAGGCCAGAAATTCAGCCCCGCTTTCCTGTTGTCGGAGTGGGAAGAGTTGGTCGATGCCTGGCATCTGGAGAACTGGGAGTCGTATCGGGACGTGAAGCGCCTGGGCAGGAAGACCCGCTTGCCCGAGGCCAGGCGCGCGACGCTTTGGGCGATGTTCGACGCGGTGCGTAAGCGCGTGGATGCCGAGGGGTTGGTCACCCGCGCGGGACTGTTCAATCGCCTGGCGGGCCAATTGCGTGAGCGCAAGCATCCGCCTTTCGACTATGTCGTGGTGGACGAGTCGCAAGACGTGAGCGTGGCGCAACTGCGATTTCTGGCTGCGCTCGGAGCGGAGCGGCCAAATGGCCTCTTCTTTGCCGGCGATCTCGGACAGCGGATTTTCCAGCAGCCGTTTTCATGGAAATCCCTCGGCGTGGACATACGCGGCCGCGCGCGCACGCTGCATATCAACTACCGCACCTCGCATCAGATCCGGACGCAGGCGGACCGGCTGCTCGCCCCCGAAGTGGCGGACGTGGACGGCAATGTCGAGGAACGCCGCGGCACGGTCTCGGTATTCAACGGACCGCCTCCTGTGGTTCAAGTCTTCGACAGCCAGGAAGAGGAAATCGAAGCGGCCGGTGCGTGGTTGGCTGAGAGGAGAAAGGAAGGCGTGATGTCTCACGAGATCGGCGTATTCGTGCGCTCGGAGGCGCAGCTGGAACGCGCCCGCGCAGCGCTCGCCCGAGCCGGACTGCCGTTCAAGGTGCTCGACGACGGCGTGGAGATAACCTACGGTCGGGTGTCTATCAGTAGCATGCATCTGGCCAAGGGCCTGGAGTTCCGCGCGGTGGCGGTGATGGCCTGCGACGACGAAGTCATTCCGTTGCAGGCGCGCATCGAGACCGCGGCCGAGGATTCCGATCTGGAAGAGGTGTACAACACCGAACGCCACCTGCTGTACGTCGCCTGCACGCGGGCACGGGATCACCTGCTTGTCACAAGCGTAGAACCCGCGTCGGAATTTCTGGACGATCTTCAATCGAGATAATAGAAGAACTTGTCATTCTACGGCGGTCTAAAATGGGAACGCGACATCCGCCCACCAACCCAAGGTACAAATGGCCACTACGGACTTCGACCCCAACGACACACCCGCCCCGCTCCCCCGCGATGGACTGATCACACTCACGCACGTGATCTACGGCTTGCACGCGTTCAGCGCCCTCACCGGCCTGCTGAGCTCGGCGCTGATCGTCACGGCCTTCCTCTCCGGCTGGCCGTCGATCATCGCGGTGATCCTCAACTACGTGAAGCGCTCGGATGTGCGCGGCACCTGGCTCGATTCGCACTTCGGCTGGCAAATCCGCACGTTTTGGTTCGCGCTCTTGTTCTTCGTGGCGGGCGGAATTGCGTTCGTAACGGTGCTGGGAATTCCGATCGCGATAGTTGTCTGGATTTGCACCGGCATCTGGGTGCTCTACCGCATCGTGCGCGGCTGGATGGGGCTCGCTGAGAAGAAGGCGATGCCGCTGTAGTTGGAGGATTGCCGAGGCTCTCCTCGATACGCGGGCACAGGCCAGTCCTCTCGGGCAAGCGCAAAGTGCCGCCGCAGCCGACATGCCTGCGGCTGGGACCGATTGCAATTACACCGACACCGGCGACCGCCGAGAGAATAACAATCAAAGCCGTGCTATAGTCATTTCGCTTGTTTTTTTGAAACGACAACCCGCGGAAGGAGGCTCACCCATGAAACTCGGAATTCTCGGAATTACGTTGTTAGTAGCCGCGCTCGGCGCAACGTCGACGCTGGCCCAGTCCAAAGCACCCGGCGTGACCGACACCGAGGTGACCATCGGCATAACGACGCCGCTATCGGGGCCTGCAGCCGCTTGGGGGACGACGGCGCTGGCAGCGGAGGCGTGGTCCAAGCACGTCAACGAGCAGGGTGGGGTGCATGGCCGCAAGATCAAGGTCGTGATGAAGGACGACGGCTATAATCCGGGCCGCGCCCTGGCCAACGTTAACGAAATGAAAGACTCGGTGTTCGCGCTCGTGGGTCTGCTCGGAACGGCGGTGCTCAACGCGAACAAGGACACTATCGCCGACGCCAAGCTGCCCACCATCTGGCCCTACGGCAATCCGGAGGTGTTTGCCAAGCAGCCCAAGGAAAAGAACCGCACCGTTTTCATGGTGTATCCGGACTACACCGACGAGGGCGATTTCCTGGTGCAACAGGCCGCGAAGCTCACCGGAGCCAAAAAGGTGGCGGTCTTCTACCAGAACGACGACTACGGCAAGGGCGGGCTCGACGGCGTCAAGCGGGGCGTAGCCAAGCTGGCCGGATCGATGGCGCTGGCGGGGGAGGTAGCTTACGAGGTCGCGGACCGCGAACTGAGCACGCATGCGCTGAAGATCAAGGAGTCCGGCGCCGACAGCATCATTATCTACGCCACCGTAACCCACTGCGCCGGGCTGATCAAGGAAATGGCCAAGGTGGGCTACCGGCCGAAAATCTTCGCCTCGTTCCCTCTCGGTGACCGGCACACGATGTTCCGCCTGCTGGGCGAGCTCTGGGAAGGAGCCTATTACAACGTGACCGGGGCGGTCCCGGGCGAGCCAGAGGGGGACCGGATCATCGACATCCTGCTCAAGCAAGAGCCGAAACTGAAGGGACGGGAGAGCTTCGCCCTGACGGGCGCCGCGGCAATGATGGCCGCGGTCGAGGGCCTAAAACGCGCCGGGAAGAACCTGACCCGCGAGGGGTTCATCGAGGCCATGGAGAGTATCAGGGGCTGGTCGCCAGAGAAGCTAACGGCGCCGGTCACCTGGGGCCCGAACCGTCACCACGGAGGAAACCCGATTCGCATGATGCAGGCGATGAAGGCCGCCGACACCTCCTTTAAGACGGTCACCGACTATCAGCCCTTCCCAGCCCACTTCTGAGCGGGGAGCGGATCACTGGCGAGCGCGCTCGTGGGAACCGCTTTTCCGGGCTCGCGCATTCGCTTGCAGGGAGCCCGAACTCCCATCCTCGAGTTGTGGTTCTGAAGATGGGGGGTCTGCTCGAGGTCAAGGCGCTCGCTCTCCATTTCGGCGGCATCACGGCGCTCCAGGACGTGGGGCTGGCGATCGCCGAGGGGGAAACCCTTGCCGTCATCGGACCCAACGGATCGGGGAAGACCTCGCTGTTCAATTGCATCACCGGCATTTACCGGCCGAGCTCGGGCAGCATCTCGTTTCTGGAAGAGAGCCTGGTGGGCCGCTCCCCAGATGCCATCACTCAGCTCGGCGTCGCACGGACGTTCCAGAACCTGCGCCTGTTCCACAATATGAGCGTGCTCGACAACCTCATGGTGGGACGGCATCTGCACTTTCGCAAGAACTTCGTCCACGCAGCGCTGCGGCTGCGGGCGGAAGAAATCCGCCACCGGCGGCGCTGCGAGGAAATCATCGAGTTTCTCAATCTCGAGCCGGTGCGCAAGAGCAGGGCGGCCGACTGTCCCTATGGCGTGCAAAAGCGCGTCGAGCTGGGACGCGCGCTCGCTACCGAGCCTAAGCTCCTGCTGTTGGACGAGCCCGTGTCCGGGCTGACGCAGGAGGAAAAGGAAGAGTTCAGCTATTGGATCCACGAGATTCGCGGGCGCTTCCGCATCACCATCCTGCTGGTGGAACACGACCTGCGGGTGGCCTCGCGGCTCGCGGACCGGATGGTGGCGCTCGACCACGGCGTGAAGATCGCTGAAGGAACCCCTGCGGAAGTGCAGCGCCACCCAGAAGTCATCAAGGCATATCTGGGCGAATGAGCGCGCTGCTGCAAGTCTCCAGCATCGAGACGCTCTACTTCGACCGGATCTACGCCCTGTTCGGCGTGTCCCTGGAAGTGGAGGAAGGGGGGATCTTCACCGTCCTCGGCCCCAACGGCGCGGGCAAAACGACGCTGCTCAAGACTGTAGCCGGGCTGTTAAAGGATCAACCGAAGAAAGGCGAGATCCATTTCGCCGGCCAGCGCATCGACGGCTGGCAGCCCGAGGCGATTGCCCGCCTGGGCGTCGTCTACGTGCCTGAGGACCGGGGGCTGTTTAGGGAGTTGACCGTCGAGGAAAACCTGGAGCTGGGGCTGTGGGGACGGCATGACGCGGGCATCGCCAAGGACCTGGCGTTCGTCTACGAAATGTTCCCGATTCTCCGTGAGAGGGCGCGCCAGCAGGCGGAGACGCTGTCCGGCGGCGAGCAGCAGATGCTGGCGCTGGGCCGGGCGATGCTGCGCCGGCCGCGCCTGTTGATGCTCGATGAGCCATCGCTTGGGCTCGCGCCGCGGATCGCCAAGAGCGTATATGAGGCGCTGACGGCCATCAGCAAGACCGGGACCACCATATTGCTGGTGGAGCAGAACGCGCGTTTGGCCCTGGGCGTGGCCCAGCGCGGCGCCATCTTCGAGGCGGGCCGCGTCGTACTCGAGGGGAATGCGCGCGAGCTCGGCGACAATGCGGACGTGCGCGAGGTCTACCTCGGGGTCGGGACGACCGAAGAGCCGGCCAAGGAGTGGCGGCTTTACCGCAAGAAGAGGAGATGGTGATGAGCGCGGACCAGGCGGCGACCCTGCCGGCGCTGTTCGCCGAGCGCGTGGCCGAGCGCGGCGACAGGCTCGCGCTGCGCTACAAGGCGTATGGCATCTGGCACCGCGTGAGCTGGCGCCAGTACGGCTACGAGGTCGACCGGGTGGCGGCAGCCCTCCTCGCCTTCGGCCTCAAGTCCCAGGAGAACGTGGCGGTGCTGGGTGAAAACCGGCCGGAGTGGCTGTACTGCCATCTCGGTATACAGGCGGTGCGCGGCGTGACCTGCGGCATCTATCCCACCTCCGCCGCCGAGCAAATCCAGTATCTGCTCAATCACTCGGAAGCGCGGCTGATTTTCCTCGAAAACGAGGAGCAGCTCGACAAGGTGCTCTCGGTCCTGGGCGATACCCGGATCGAGCGGGTCGTGGTGTGGGACGCGAAGGGACTGTGGGGGTTCGCCGACGAGCGGGTGCTGTTCTTCGACGACTTCCTCAAGCAGGGAGCGGCCTTCACAGAGGCGCGTCCAGGGGCGGTCAAACAGCGGCGCGAGAGCGTGGAGCCGCAGGACACGGCGATGATTATCTACACCTCCGGCACTACCGGACCGCCCAAGGGCGCCATGCTCTCCCACGCCTCCATCCTGTGGACGACGCAGGCGCTGATGGCGGTGAATTCAGCAACGGCGGAGGACGAGGTGGTCTCCTACCTGCCCTTCGCCCACATCTACGAAAATCTGATCTCCGTGTTTCAGGCGATCCGCGTCGGTTATGTGGTTAACTTCGTCGAAAGCCTCGACACCCTGTTCGACAACCTGCGCGAGGTCTCGCCGACCTACTTCGCCAGCGTCCCGCGTATTTGGGAGAAGCTGGCTTCGACCGTGGAGCTGCGCATGGCCGATTCCACCTGGGCGAAGCGCAGCCTCTACCGCGCCGCCGTCGACGTAGGGCGCCGTTACGCACGGGTGAAGTTCTCCCCCGCGGGGCCCTCGCCGGGCCTCCGGTTCCTGTACCGCCTGGCCTGCTGGACCGTGCTCGACCCGCTCAAGCGGCGCTTGGGCTTCGACCGCACCCGCATCGCCGTGTGCGGCGCGGCGCCGGCCTCACCGGAGTTGTTCGAGTACTACCACGCGCTCGGCGTGCCTCTGATCGAGGGCTACGGACAGACCGAGTCCACAGGGGTGATCTCGATCAACCGAGCAGCGCGGCCGCGCGCGGCCACGGTCGGCCAGCCGGTGCCCGGGGTCGAGGTGGCCCTGGCCGACGACGGCGAAATCCTGACACGCGGCCCGCACGTATTCAAGGGGTATTTCAAGGAGCCGGAACTGAGCGCCGAGACCATCGACCGCGACGGCTGGCTGCATACCGGAGACGTTGGCGCGTGGGACGAAGGCTATCTCAAAATCATGGACCGGAAAAAAGATATCATCATCACCGCCGGCGGCAAGAACATCACGCCAGCCTACATCGAGAACAAGCTCAAGTTCAGCCCCTACATCCAGGACGCGGTGGTCGTCGGCGATGGCAGGAAGTACCTGGTCGCGCTGATCCTCATTGACGAGGACAATGTGACCAAGTTCGCGCAGGACCACCGGGTACCGTTCACGACGTTCCAAGACTTGACGCAGAACGCTGAGATCGTTCGCCTGATCGAGGCCGAGGTGGCGAAAGTGAACAGGACGCTGTCGCAGGTAGAAGGTGTCAAGAAGGTGGCGCTGCTGCCGCGCCGGTTCTACGAGGAGGAAGGAGACGTGACGCCGACGAAGAAAGTGAAACGCCGCGCGCTCGAGACGCGCTACTTCGATCTGATCAAGACGCTCTACAGCGCATAATGGACCTGGTCGAATCCTACGCGCAGGATCTCGGCTTTGCCCGCAAGCGCATCACGCGCGCGCTGCTCGCGCTGCTGCTGATGGCGTTGCTGGCATTCCCGTGGGTGGCGCCGGACTACATGGTGTTCATCGCCACGTTGGTGGCGCTGTTCTCCATCGGCGTCATCGGGCAGAACCTGCTCATCGGCTACACCGGCCAGATCTCCTTCGGCCAGGCGGGCTTCCTCGCCATCGGCGCCTTCAGCTTCGGCCACTTGAGCATCTGGGGCGCCCCGTTCCTCCTGGCGCTTGCGGGCGCCGGCCTCATGGCCGCGCTGGCCGGGGTGATCGTCGGCTTTCCCTCGCTGCGCTTGAAGGGGCCGTATCTGTCGATTGCGACGCTGGGCTTCGGCGTGGCCGTGTACCAGATTTTCGTCAACTCCGAGGTACTCTCCGGAGGGCGCTCGGGACTGGCCATCGCCAAGTTGAAGCCGATGTTCGGGCTGTCGAGCGTGCGTTACGAGTACTTCGTGTACATGCTCCTCCTCGCCGGCTTCACCTGGGTCAGCTACAACATCGTCTCCTCCTTCGTCGGCCGGGCCTTCGTCGCCATCCGCGACTCGGACATCGCCGCGGAAGTGAACGGCGTGAACCTGACGCGCTACAAGCTGCTGGCGTTTGCGCTGTCCTCCTTCTATACGGGAGTCCACGGAGCGCTGTATGCACAAGTGCTGGGGCACATCGAGCCGCAGATTTTCAACATCCTCGAGTCCATCACGCTGTTCGCAGCCGTGATTGTCGGCGGGGTGGCATCAATCGAGGGCTCGATCCTCGGCGCGGCCTTCGTCATCCTGGTACCCAAAGTCTTCGCCGATTTCCGCGAGATGGTCCCGGTGGTCTATGGGCTCGGCATCATCATCGTCCTGATGTTTCAGCCGCTCGGGCTATATGGCTTGTGGCTGAAGACGCGGCTGTATTTCCAACTCTGGCCCTTCCGCTGAGTGGCTGATCATGGAAAAACTGCTCCAGTATTCGTTCACCGGCCTCTCCGCAGGCGCCCTCTATGCCCTCGTCGCGCTTGGCATCGTCCTGATCTACCGCTCGACCCGGGTGCTCAATTTCGCTCACGGGGACGTGGCCATGCTGTCCACGTTCGCCGCCTTCGCCTTGCTCTCGAACGGTTACGGCTTTCCGCTCGCGCTCGCAGGCAGCCTTGTGGTGGGGGCGGCGCTGGGAATTAGCTTCTACTTATCGGTGCTCGCGCGCGCACAGCGGGAAGGGGCGAACCTGCTCGGCATGGTCGCCCTGACGCTGGGACTGGCGCTGATCCTCCAGGGTGTGGCCGTCTATATCTGGGGCGCAGAGCCGGTGTCGCTGCCGTTCCCGATCTCCAGCACCAAGACCTACCGCGTGGGCGTCGTCGTCGTGAGCCAACTGGCGCTGGCAACCATGGCCGCCGGGATCGTCGGGAGCCTGCTGCTCTACCTGCTGGTGCAAAAGACCCGATTCGGTTTGGCGATGCGGGCGACGTCCGAGAATCTCATGGCCGCGCAGACGCTCGGCATCCCGACCCGGCTGGTGCTCTCGGTGTCTTGGGGCGTGGCCTCGGCGCTGGGAGTCGTGGCCGGCATCTTCCTCGCGCCCGCGCTGCTCCTCGACCCCTTCTTCATGCTCGATCCGTTCCTCAAGGGGTTTGCCGCGGCGGTGCTGGGCGGGCTCAACAGCTTGCCCGGAGCGGTGGTGGGCGCCCTCATCCTGGGCGTGGCCGAGAGCCTCACCGGCGGATACCTCACCATCCAGTATAAGAATACGCTGGCGTTCATCATCATCATCGTGGTGCTGCTCGTCCGCCCCGAGGGTCTCCTGGGCAAGGAATTCAAGGAACGCGTGTAGCCGTCGTCAGCTTGGATGGATGTGGTGAGCTGGATTAAAGCGCTCAAGAGCGTGCGGATTCGCTCACGCCGACGCCAAACATGTAGACCTACTATCCGGTACCCGACATCGTCTGACTAGCACCGCGATATGCCCCTGAGCCGCGGGGACGAGGGCATGGCCGTTGCGAAGTTTCTGAGATCGTCGCAGATTGCATAGTAGTCAATCAATAACCCCGTTCGAAATCCAGGCCGTTTGCTGTTAAGGAGGAGCGTGGCATAAACAGGAGTACAATATGCACACTTTGGGAGCCAACACAAGTCCATTACTCATACATCGGCGCGCCGATGTATGAGTGCCCTGCGGATTGTTTTTCTCATCGCTATCGCTTGACAGTGCGCTCGCCCGATTTAACCGACCATCAATTTGAATAAGCAAAGGAGGCTTGTATGTTTAACGGTAAGGTATTGGAAGGAAAAGTGGCCATCGTCACCGGATCCGGGCGCGGTATCGGCGAGGCAGTGGCGAGAGCCTACGCTGCCCAAGGCGCCAAGGTGGTGGTGGCGGACATGAATCGGGAAAACGCCGAAATGGTGGCCGCGGATATCCGCAAGCAAGGCGGCCAGGCCATGGCTGTCGCGTGCAACGTGGCCGAGCGTGCTCAGGTGGACCAGATGGCGGCGGAGGTCAAGGCCAAATTCGGCCCGGTGGACGTTTTGGTGAACAATGCGGGCATCACCCGCACCGCCATGCTCCATAAGATGACCCCGCAACAATGGAACGAGGTTATCGGAGTGCACCTGACCGGAAGCTTCAACATGCTGCAAGCCGTGGTGCAGGACATGATCAACCGCCGCCAAGGCTGGATCATCAACGTGGTTTCCACCGCCGGTATCGTAGGCACCATCGGCCAGATCAACTACGGCGCCGCCAAAGGCGGCCTGTTGGGTTTCACTAAATCCGCTGCCAAGGAATTGGCCCGCTACAACATTGTGGTGAATGCCATTGCTCCCGGCGCCGCCACCCCCATGACCGAAACCATTCGCACCGATCCCCGCTTCAAGGACACCTACCTGGCGCGGGTGCCACTGGGCCGCTGGGCGGAGCCCGCCGAGCTGGCGCCGGTATTCGTGTTCCTGGCCTCACCGGGCGCGAGCTACGTCACCGGACAAATCCTGGGCGCCGACGGCGGCCTGTCCATCCACTAAGAGGCCGTTTCAGAATTACCGAAACGGCTCTTGACTTACTTGACTTAGTGGAGCATGAGGGGAGGTACCCCCTCATTTTGTAATGAGTTCAAACAGAAGCAGCTTTGCCGCCCACGCCGGACATCCGCAGGCTCGCGCCCCAAGATGTCCGTTGCGCCTCGACGGCCGGCGCTTGAAATTGACCCATCCACCAAAGAGAGAAAATCATGGCGATTAACTACGAAAAACTGATGGCGTGGAAATTCCCGGAGGTCGAGCAAACCTACAGCAAGCGAGACACCATGCTTTACGCCTTGGGGCTGGGCTTCGGCGCCGACCCGATGGACGAGAGCCAGCTCCAATATGTCTATGAGGAAAACCTCAAAGCCTTACCGACCATGGCGGTGGTGCTGGGTTCCCCAGGCTCCTGGATGCGCAATCCGGAATCCGGCATCAATTATCTGAAAGTGGTCCATGGCGAGCAGTGGCTCACCGCCCATAAGCCGCTGCCCCAGGAAGCCGCCGTGGTGGGCCATACCCGCATCACCAGCGTCATCGACAAGGGCGAAGGCAAGGGCGCGGTGGTGTATACCGAGCGCAAGCTCTATAACAAAGCCAACGGTGACCATCTTTCCACTATCGTGTCATCTACCTTTGCCCGGGGCGACGGCGGCTACGGCGGTCCTTCCGGCCTCGCCCCGCCGCTGCACACCCTGCCCGAGGGCTCCCCGGAAAAAACCTGCGACCTCGCCACCCTGCCCCGGCAGGCCCTCATCTACAGGCTGAGCGGCGACTATAATCCGCTCCACGGCGATCCCAAGGTGGCCAAGGCCGCCGGTTTCCCCATGCCGATCCTGCATGGCTTGTGCACTTACGGCACCGCCGCCCACGCGATCATCAAGACCTGCTGCGGCTATGACGCCAGCCGGCTAAGCGGCTTGCAAGTCCGCTTTTCCTCCCCGGTCTACCCGGGGGAGACAATCCGCACCGAAATGTGGCAGAAAGGCGGAGTCGTCTCGTTCCGATCCAAGGTGGTGGAAAGGAATGTGGTGGTGCTCAGCAACGGGCGGGCGGACATCCGGGAATAGAACCGCTGCCGGCCGAATCATTTATTACTTCGAGAGGTAGACCATGAGTCAGCAAGAAGACCCGAACCGGATGCTGCGGGATGCAGTGACCGCATTCGCCGCCCGCGACACCAGCATCACCCGGGTACGCCAGTTACGGGACACCGCGCCCGGCTTCGACAAGGCCGTGTGGAAAACCATCGCCGAATTGGGCTGGACCGGCATCATGATCCCCGAAGAATACGGCGGCATGGGGCTGGGTCTGGGCGAAATGGCGGCAGTGTTGGAGGAATTCGCCAAGACGCTTTCGCCTGAGCCTTTGAATCCGTCCTCGGTACTGGCCGCAGGGGCCCTGCTCCACGGCAATAACGAGGCCCTCAAGAAAAAACTACTGCCCGGCATCGCCTCCGGGGAAATTCTCCCCGCCTTGGCGTGGCAGGAAACGGAAGGGGGCATCGATCCGCTGGCCATCGCCACTCGCGCCGAGGGCGGTGCCTTGAACGGCGGCAAGCGATTCGTCTTCCCGGCCGATGCCGACGGCTATCTGGTCTCGGCCCGAAGCGGCAACGGCCCCGCGGTGTACTGGGTGGACAAGGGAAGCGCCGGCCTCACGGTGGAATACGAACCGCGCGCCGACGGCACCCGCTGCGGCCGCATCAGCCTGAAGAACGTCAAGGTTATCGATGCGCAATTGGCCGCCTCCGGAAAAACCGCCGGCGCTGCTTTGCAGCGGGCGGTGGACGAAGCCACCATCATGGCCGGGGCCGAACTGCTGGGGGTGATGAGCCGCGCCCTGGAGATCACCCTGGAGTACATGCGCATCCGGGTGCAGTTCGGCAAGCCAATCGGCAGCTTCCAGGCCCTGCAGCACCGGGCGGTGGATTTGTTCATCCAGAAGGAGCTGTCCTTCTCGGTGCTGCGGGATGCCTTGCTGCAAACGGCCGCCGATGCCTCCGGCCTCGGCCTTTGGGCGAGCCGGGTTAAATCCCGCTGCTCGGAAGCCGGCATGCGCATCGGCCGCGAATCGATCCAGATTCATGGCGGCATCGGCTTTGCCGACGAATGCGATATCGGTCTGTATCTGAAGCGCGCCATGGTGCTGTCGGCTTGGCTCGGCAACGGCGCGGTGCATCGCCGCCGTTACGCCGCCCTGGCGCCGGCGGAAGCCGCCGCATAGTTCACGTCCTTTTTTCAGGAGTCATCATGCAAGCTCAAGATTGGGACAAAATGGACGACGAGGCCTTCCGCCTCGAGGTCCGCGGCTTTTTTCGCAAGGAATACCCGGAGCACTTGCGCTTTCCGGCCTACCACTTGCGCTGGGCCGACACCAAGGATTGGTACAAGAAGCTTGTCGACAAGGGCTGGGCCGCGCCGGGCTGGCCCAAGGAATGGGGCGGCATGGGCCTGTCTCCAGGCAAGTTGCTCATTTTCATCGAAGAGCAGGAACGCCATGGGGTGGCGCGCACGCCAGACATGGGCATTATTTTATTGGGTCCGCTGCTCATCAAGTTCGCCACCGAGGAGCAGAAAAAGCAATTCCTTCCCCCCAGCCTGCGGGGCGAGTACATCTGGTGCCAAGGCTATTCCGAGCCTAACGCCGGCTCCGACTTGGCCAGCCTCAAGGTCGAGGCGGTGCTGGACCGCGACGAATACGTGATCAACGGCTCCAAGACCTGGACCAGCTACGCCATGGATGCCACCCACATGTTTATCCTGGCGCGCACCGACAAAAAGGCCAAGAAGCAGGAAGGCATCAGTTTTCTGCTGGTGGACATGAAAACCCCCGGTATCACTGTACGGCCCATCCGCAACTTGCTGGGGGTCGAGGTATTCGCCGAGGTGTTTCTGGATAACGTCCGCACCCCGGCCAAATGGCTGGTGGGCAAGCCCAACCAGGGTTGGACCATGGCCAAGGCGCTGCTGGGCTTCGAGCGCATTTCCATCGGCAGTCCCAAGCTGGCCCAAACCGGGCTCAAGCGGCTGGACGCCATCGTGCGAAGCCAGGGTCTCACCCAGGATCCCGCCTTCATGGATCGCTACACGCAACTGCGCCTGGACGTGGCCGACCTGGCTTCCACCTACAGCCGGTTCGCCGACCTGCTGAAACGGGGCGAGACCTTGGGACCCGATGTGTCCATTCTGAAAATCGTCGCCACTGAAACCTTCCAGCGACTCACCGAGCTCACCCTGGAAGCTGCCGGCGATGCCGGAGCCATCGGCGGCAAGGCGGCGTTCCGCAAGGACTCCGTGGATATCCTGTCCCCATTTTACAACGCCCGGCCAGCCACCATTTACGGCGGCAGCAACGAGATACAGCGTAACATCCTCGCTAAAAACGTGCTGGATTTGCCGAGTTGACTGGAATGCCTGGACGCCCCCGTAACCCAGGCGGTTCGTATCGGGATAGGGGGCAGTCAGTTTACCTGACCGCGCCCCTCCCGCACCACCGGGCATGCGAGTTCGCACTTGGCGGTTGCAGAAGTTGAAGTCGCCCGAAGTCGTCAGGTTCGGGTCGCGTAGACCATGCTTCATTGCGCCTCGTTTCAAACTCGGCAAAGTGCCCGATTTGCTTAGATCCTGCTGAGGTAATGCCGATGAACTTTGAGTTTTCTCCGGAGCAACAGGCTATCCGGGAGGCCATTCTGAAAATCTGTGCCCAATTCGATGACGATTATTGGTTGAAGAGGGATCGAGAAGGCGGCTTTCCGGTGGAATTGCACCAGGCGCTGGCCAAGGACGGCTGGCTGGGCATCGCCATGCCCCAGGAATACGGCGGTTCAGGATTGGGGATCACCGAAGGAGCGATTCTTGCCCAAGCCGTGACCGAAAGCGGCGCCGGCCTGAGCGGGGGTTCGGCTATTTCTATCAATGTTTTCACTCCGAACGTGGTGGTCAAGTTCGGCACCGAGGAGCAAAGACGCCGATTTCTGCCGCCGCTCATCGAGGGGAAAGTCAAAGCCGCGTTCGCCGTGACCGAGCCCAACACCGGCCTTGATACCCTGAAGCTCAAGACCCGCGCCGTGCGGGAAGGGGATCGATACATTCTGAACGGCCGTAAAGTCTGGATCACCACCGCCCAGGTGTCGGAAAAGATGCTGATCCTGGCTCGCACTACTCCCCTGGACCAGGTAAAGCATCCCACCGACGGGCTGTCGCTGTTTTATACCGACATCGACCGGCGCCATATCACGGTGCGGGAGATCGAAAAGATGGGCCGCAAGGCGGTGGATTCCAACGAGTTATTCATCGACGACCTGCCGGTTCCGATCGAAGATCGCATCGGCGAGGAAGGCAAGGGCTTCCATTGCATCCTCCACGGCATGAATCCGGAGCGCATCCTAATTGCGGCCGGATTGGTGGGGATCGGCCGGGTGGCGCTTAAGCGCGCCGTCCAATATGCCAAGGAGCGGGTGGTCTTCGATCGCCCCATCGGCATGAATCAGGGGGTGCAGCATCCGCTGGCCGAGAATTGGATGGAACTGGAGGCCGCCAATTTGATGGCCTTCAAGGCTGCCAGCCTGTACGACCGGGGAGAACCTTGCGGGGCCGAGGCCAACGCCGCCAAATACCTGGCCTCCATGGCCGCGATGAAGGCTTGCGAAACCGCGGTGCTGACTCACGGCGGCTTCGGCTACGCCAAGGAATATCATGTGGAACGCTATCTGCGGGAAGTTCTGATCCACTGGATCGCGCCCATCAGCCCGCAACTGATCAAGTGTTTTATCGCCGAGAAGGTGCTGGGACTGCCAAAATCTTATTGAAGTGAACATTTGCTGTAAAGCCGGAGCCTGAATGAATGTAAGTAGCGGATTCGCGCGTTGGGAGCCAAATCAGTTTCATCGCGCGCGCATCGGCTTGTCAATGTCGGGGCGCTTGGCGCATTGATCTTCGTATCGTTTCGTTTTCACCACCCCAACAGGAGGACTTCTTGAACTACAAGACCATCAAGCTGAAGGTGGACGGCGACGGCGTCGCTTATCTTACCCTGGCCCGCCCCCAGGTTCATAACGCCATGAGCATCGAGCTGGTGCGGGAGCTGCGCGCCGCGCTGCGGGCCATTGCCGACAACGCCCGGGCGCGGGCGGTGGTGGTGACGGGAGAAGGTCAGAGTTTCTGTGCCGGCGGAGACTTGAATTGGATGAAAAGCATCATGAGCCAAAGCCGTGCCCAGCGCACGGCGGAATCCAGCGAATTGGCCGACTTCCTCTATGAATTCGACCATTTGCCCAAGGCGGTAATCGGCCGCATCAACGGCCCGGCAACCGGGGGCGGCTTCGGTCTGACCTGCGCCTGCGATATCGCCATCGGCTCCACGACGGCCCGTTTCGCCCTGACCGAAGCCAAGCTGGGGCTGCTGCCCGCCAACATCGCGCCCTACGTGGTGCGGCGCCTGGGGCTGGCCCGTTCCCGGCGGCTGGGACTGGGAGCCAAATTCGTCGATGCCGTGGAAGCGGAACGCCTCGGCCTGCTGGACCGGGTGGAGGCCCCCGAAAACCTGGACCGGGCGGTGGAGGAAGAGCTGGGCTGGATTCTCGGCTGTCCGCCGAGTTCGGTGGCCGCTACCAAGCGGCTGTTCCACTACGTGGCGAGCCGGGAACCGCGGGATTGCATGATCTATACCGCCGACCGGCTGGCCGACGCCTGGGAAACCGACGAAGCCAAGGAGGGCATCGCCGCATTTCTGGAAAAACGCGCCCCGGCGTGGAAAGTAAAGCGAGGCTAAACTAATTCGCTGCCCCAGATTTTTTTGCGGAGAACCGCCCTTGCATTTTGCCGATATGACCGAAGCCTACAAATTATTCCGCGCCCGGAACCGCCGTTTTGTCGAGGAGGAAATCGCCCTCCCACGACAAAGCCCGGGAAGAAAGCGGTAAGGTTTAGCCAATAATCCCGTTCGAATTCCCGGCTAATTGCTGTAATGGAGGAGCTTGGAATAAACTATTTAAGGAGGATTGCCATGAGCTCACTACCCAAATTCGTCGAATTCCACGAGGAAGGTCCCCGCGAAGGCTTTCAGATCGAAAAGCAGATTTATCCCTTGGAACAACGGGTCAAGCTCATCGAGATGCTGGCGGAGAGCGGTCTTAAGCAAGTCCAGGTGGGATCCTTCGTGAATCCCCGGGCCGTGCCCCAGATGGCCGATACCGAGCAACTGTTCGCCGCGATCAAGAAACGCCCCGGCGTGCGCTACACCGCACTGTGGCTCAACCAGAAAGGTTTCGAAAAAGCGCTCGCCACCCCCGGCGTGGATTTGGACGGCAAAATCATGTTCTACACCACCGATGTCTTCAGCATCCGCAACAACAATTGTAGTGTCGCCGAGAACCAACAGCGGCAAGCCGAATGGATGAAGCTCTACGCCCAGCATAATATCCCGGTCGAGACGGTCTACGTCATGACGGCTTTCGGCTGCAATTACCAGGGAGTAGTCCCCTTATCGGCGGTGCTGGATCAATTCAAGTTCGCCCTGGATCTGTGCCGCGGCGGCAAGCTGCCCCAACTCTATCTGGCGGACACCATGGGCTGGGCCAATCCCGAGTCCATCAAGGAACGCATTGCGGCGGTCCGGGAATTAGCTCCCGCCGCCCGGATCGGCCTGCACTTGCATGATACCCGCGGCCTGGGGCCGGCCAACTTCTACGCCGCGCTGGAAGCGGGAGTGGATTTGTTCGACAGCTCGGTTGCCGGGTTGGGCGGTTGTCCCTTCGCCAGCCACGCCGCCCACACCGCCGCGGGCAATATCTGCACCGAGGACATGGTGCTGATGTGCCAGGAAATGGGCGTGGCAACGGGCATCGATCTGGACAAGTTGATCTCCGCCTCGCAATTTGCGGAGCAGCTTATCGGCCGGACCCTTAACGGCAAGGTCATGCACGGCGGCAACCTGGAAAAATACCGCAAGAAGGCTGCGTGATCCTCCCCGCCCCTTTGCATCACGGATGCAGGGGGGCGCCGCCGTCACTCGCCGCGAAACACCGGTTTGCGCTTTTCCAGAAATGCCCGGGAGCCTTCCTGGGCATCTTTGCTGCTCCACACCTGGGTCTGCAATTCCCGCAAGGCGCGAATCTCCTCCGCGCCGGGGCCTTGGCCGGCCATCAAGACATCGACAATGCGCTTGGCGCCCGCCACCGACAAAGGGGCCGCTTCGATGAGCTGCCGGGCGTAGGCCAGCGTTTCTTCCCGCAACCGGGCGCGGGGCACCACGCGATGCACTAATCCCATGGCCAGGGCCTCCGCCGCGGTAATGGTGCGTCCGGTCATGAACAGATCCTTGGCGTTGGCCGGGCCCACGAGCTGGATGAAACGCCGGGTGCCTTCCCAGGTATAGAGAATCCCCAGCCGGGCGGGAGGGATCGCCAGCCGGGCCTCTTCGGCGGCGAAACGGAAATCGCAATTGGTCAACAAATCGCACGCCGCGCCCATGGTTACCCCGTTGATCATGGCGACGAGCGGCTTGCCGATCTGCCGCAGCTTGCCGTAAGCCTCCTCGATGAGTCCCGTTTCCTCCCCCGGCGTACCCCCACCGGCGCTTTTCAGCTCGGAGATGTCGAAGCCGGCGCAAAACGACGTGTCGCCGGAGCCGGTGATGACAATCACCCGGGTTTGTGGATTCCGGTCTTCGGCAAGCGCCGCGTCGCGTAATTCCCGAAGCATGGTGGGTGACATAGCGTTGCGCTTGTCCGGCCGATGCAGCAGTAGTATGGCGATGCCGTCTTCCCGCTGGACTTGCAGATATTGGTATGTCATGGAACAGGCTCCTGGAAACGTCGTGGGTTGGAATCTGGCTATTTTCCGGTAAATCCTTCCCGAGGGAAACCGGAATATATTCAACGGTGGTAAATTTTTTCTGCCGGTAACTTCAGCCCGCGGCGCAGGCGTAACCAGCTTCCCGGCACAGTGTTCGGCTGCGGCAATTCAACCCGAAACCGTCGCCGGCGGCGGCTGAGGAAAATAGACTGGGGAAAATGGCTTGAAACAGCCTCTGGATTGGGCGAGTATAAGAGGACGTGTCCCCTCATGTTGTAACCGGATCCAAGGAGAAATCGATGTTCGAACCCGTTTCCATCCCATTCGGCGCCAAGATGCTGTTCAACACCCTCAGGGTCAAACCGGGCGTCAATTTTGATGACGTCGAACAGGCGCTGGGTGAACTGTGCAATGTCGTTAAGAATACCTACGGCGGCGACAAAGGAGGCTTCATCTGCGGGCAGGTGTTCAAGTTTTCCGGTTTCGTTTCGGACGAGGGGTCTCTGAACGAATCCAGGACCGCCGACGAACACATCGTTATCGTGACTTATTGGCGGTCTTTCGAGGAGCATGAGAAATCACATGCCGACAAGACGTTCCTCGCCAAGTTTTCCGTCTTGGGTGAAATGTGCTCCGACAGCAAGGAACTTGGCTACGACATGTTGTGGCAAGGGGAACCGGAGCCCGAAACTTGAGACGGGCGAGTGGGGGCGCCGGCTGTGGCAACCCACCGGTAGCTGTCACGCCGGCTTCAAGCTTTGCGCATAGGTGTTAGCGAAGCGCTCTACGGCGTCCCAGTCGGTGTACTCGTAGTCTTGCGACGTGTCGGTATTGCCGCCACCCAAGCCGACGAACACGATCATTACCCTGCGCTTGATCGGGCCGTACCGGCTGTACTTGAGCGCTCCGGCGAAACTGCCCGTCAATTGCGGCTGCCAGCCGGTCTGGCGCAGGAACTTGTCCAGATAACGCTGTGCCGCGGCGGGTTTCGGCCGCGGCCCGCCGGCGCTCAAGCTCACCGAGAAAAAGGCGCAGGGCCGGGCGGCAAGAGCGTCGCGATGCCGGCGTATCAGCGTGCGCAGGTAAGCCGGATGGCGTCCATAGTGAATCGAAGCGCCGACCATCACGGCGTCATACACCGCCGGGTCCAATCGCGCCGGATCGGTGTCGGCCGGCAGCATGTCCACGCTGTGTGCCTTTTCCCGCAGCGTGTGCGCAATGCGTTCGGCGATGAGCGCAGTCTGGCCTTCGGTGCTGGCGTAGAGCAGCAGGATGCGGGGCATGGGAGGCGGGTTATCGGCTACTGCGTTGGATGAAATTGCTGCCGCTGCTCGAACGAAGCAGGCGAAATGATGCGCGAGCGAGGCAGTGAAGTCAATTGTGAATCCGTCGCTATACACCTGCGGCGATTCGGATCGTCCCTCCGGCGTTGTCGCGAAGTTGCGACGTTGCGCAATTCAAATCTCACCAACCCAGTTGCCGCGCGGCCAGATCCTTCATGATCTCCTCGGCGCCGCCGCCTATCATCATCACCTTCACCTCGCGGTAAATGCGCTCCGGCCGCGTGCCGCGCATGAACCCGGCGCCGCCGAGGATCTGCACCGCCTGGTCGGCGCAGAACTGCATGGTCTGGGTGGCGTAGTTCTTCAGCATCGCCAGTTGCGCCACCGGACGCTCGCCTTGCTGCATGCGCCAGGCCAGGTCCTCGAGCAGGGCGCGTGCCGTCTCGATGCGCATCTGCATGTCGACGAGCTTGTGCCGGATCACCTGGCGCTCGATCAAGGGCTCGCCGAAGGTGCGCCGCTCGCGCGCCCAGGCAAGCGCGTCTTCGAGACACACCCGTGCGAAGCCGCAGGCGATGGCCGACATGGTCAGGCGCTCCATGTTGAAATTGAACATGATCGCCTTGAAGCCCTGGCCTTCCGCGCCGATGAGATTGGCCGCCGGCACGCGCACGTCGTCGAAGTACAGCGCCGCGGTGTCCGACGTCCACCAGCCCATTTTCTTCAGCGGCGAGCGCGTGAACCCCGGACGGTCGCGCTCGATTAACAGCAGCGACACGCCGGCCGCGCCGCGGCTGCCGGTGCGCACGGCCACGGTGTAGTAATCGGCGCGCATGCCCGAGGTGATGAACATCTTTGAGCCGTTGACCACGTATTCGCCGCCTTCGAGGCGCGCGCTGGTGAGCAGGCCGGCCACGTCCGAGCCGCCGGAGGGCTCGGTGATCGCCAGCGCGCTGATTTTCTTCCCCGCGAGGATTTCGGGCAGCACGCGGCGCTTCAGCGCCTCGCTGCCGAAATGCAGGATCGGCGGCGCGCCGATGCCGTGCGACAGAAGGCTCGCGACCAAGCCGCCACTGCCCGCGCGGGTAAGTTCCTCCAGCGCGACCAGGTGGTAGAACACATCGGCGGGCGTGCCGCCGTACTCTTCCGGAAAACCGATGCCGAGCAAGCCGACGCCGGCGGCCTTGCGGTAGAGTTCGCGCGGGAACTCTCCCGCTTCCTCCCACGCCTCCACCTGCGGCATGATTTCCTCGCGCACGAAATGGGCAAGCGCATCGCGAAATTGGCGGTGAGCCTCGGTGTAATAGCGGCGGTCGGTCAGGGTCAAGGCGACATCCTCGGAGCGCGGCTCAAGCGTCCTCGTCCAGCACCTTCGGTGATTGTGCCGGCAGCAAAGCGTTGAAGCGCTCGTTCGCGCCATTGGCGCAACGGCATCCTTGCGGCTAAAATCGAAGCCTGCGTATTGTTGGGGCAAGAAAGCATATCATGAGGGAACCTCTTTCTGTCGATTTGGATCAGCCGCCTGGCCCTCTATGTTCGGCGCAGACCTATTTCTTCGATAGCGACGCGCCGACGCTGGCCGCTTTCGCCAGAGCCACGGCGGGAGACGCGGCAACCCCGAGGGAGAAAGCGGTGCGCCTTTACTACGCGGTGCGGGATCGCATCCGCTACGATCCGGCGTTTTGCAATCTGAGCCAGGAACAATTCCGGGCCAGCGCGGTGTTGGCGGAGGGGCGCGGGTACTGCATTCCCAAGGCGTTGCTGCTGGCCACCCTGGCCCGTGCCCAGGGCATTCCGGCTGCTCTCGGATTGGCCGATGTCCGCAATCATCTATCGACTCCCGAGATGTTGGAGGGGATGGATACCGACCGTTTCTTCCACGGCTACACGGTGATGCATCTGCAGGGGAAATGGCTGAAGGTTTCCCCGGCGTTCAATCTTTCCATGTGCGAGCGCTTTCGGGTACTGCCGCTGGAGTGGGATGGCAGGCAGGATGCCTTGCTGCACCCTTACGATGCCTTGGATCGCCGGCACATGGAATACCTTGCCGATCATGGGGTAATCTGGGATCTCCCCTACGAACGGGTGATAGCCACCTTGTGGGCGCGTTTCCCCGGCTACATGGCGCGGCTGGCCCAAGGGGAAGGCGGCCGCTTCCAACCAAGCCGGGCAGCGCCTGCCACGGCTGATCCGGCGCCGTTTTTTCCGCCGGGAGGATCGTGATGAATCTCGCACAACTGCTGGTCAAGGTGGCCTGCGCTCACGGCGAGCCGCCGGCGCTATGCCTCTTACGTCATCACCGAGCGGCATAGCCAGTTCCCGGTAGTGTCCGGTTTCGCCGCCGTCGGGCACCTGGTGGTTGCTATAATGCCTTTTCGAGCGCGTTCCCGCGTTAACCGCGCCGATCACATTTCTCCTGCCGCCTGCCATGAGCACACTGAAAACCAACCTCAACGCGCGCTCCGCTGAATTCCGGGCCTATGCCGGGGCGATGTCGGCGCTGGTCGCCGACCTGCGCGCCAAGATCGATCAGGTGGCCCTGGGCGGCGGCGAGGCCGCGCGCGCCAAGCATGTCGCCCGCGGCAAGCTCTTGCCGCGCGAGCGCGTGCGCACCCTGCTCGACGCGGGCTCGCCGTTTCTCGAACTGTCGCAGCTTGCGGCCTTGAACATGTACGACAACGAGGCGCCCTGCGCCGGCATCATCACCGGCATCGGCCGCGTCCTGGGCCAGGAATGCATGGTGGTGGTGAACGACGCCACGGTGAAGGGCGGCACCTACTTCCCGATGACGGTGAAAAAGCATTTGCGCGCGCAGGAAATCGCGGCGCAGAACAACCTGCCCTGCGTTTACCTGGTGGATTCGGGCGGCGCCAACCTGCCCACTTGGGAAGAAGTGTTCCCGGACCGCGAGCATTTCGGCCGCATTTTCTATAACCAGGCCAACATGTCGTCAGCCGGAATACCCCAGATCGCGGTGGTGATGGGCTCGTGCACCGCCGGCGGCGCCTATGTGCCGGCGATGTCCGACGAGACGATCATCGTCAAAGGGCAGGGCACGATTTTTCTGGGCGGACCGCCGCTGGTGAAGGCCGCCACCGGCGAGATCGTCACGCCCGAGGAGCTGGGCGGCGCCGACGTGCACACGCGCCAGTCGGGGGTCGCCGATCATTACGCGGTGAACGATGCGCACGCCCTGTCGATTGCCCGGACCATCGTCGGCAACCTGAACCGGGTGAAGCGGGTGAGCACGGTGCTACGCGAGCCGCGCGAGCCGCTGTATCCGGCCGAGGAATTGCACGGCGTGATTCCCTCCGACACGCGCAAACCCTATGACGTGCGCGAGGTGATCGCGCGCTTTGTCGACGCGAGCGAACTGGACGAGTTCAAGCAGAATTACGGCACCACACTGGTCGCCGGTTTCGCCCACATCTACGGCTATCCCATCGGCATCATCGCCAACAACGGCATCCTCTATTCCGAATCGGCGCTCAAGGCCGCGCATTTCATCGAACTGTGCACGCAGCGCGGAGTACCGCTCTTGTTCCTGCAGAACATCACCGGCTTCATGGTAGGCAAGAAATACGAAACCAGCGGCATCGCCCGCGACGGCGCCAAGATGGTCACCGCCGTGTCCTGCGCGCGCGTGCCCAAGTTCACTGTCATCATCGGCGGCAGCTACGGCGCCGGCAACTACGGCATGTGTGGCCGCGCCTACTCGCCCAGGTTCCTGTGGATGTGGCCGAACGCGCGCGTGTCGGTCATGGGCGGGCCGCAGGCGGCTTCCGTGCTCGCCACGGTCAAGCGCGACGGCATCGAGGCCAAGGGCGGAAGCTGGAGCAAGGAAGAGGAAGAGGCGTTCAAGCAGCCCATCCTCGCGCAGTACGACAGCAATGGCCACCCTTACTACGCCAGCGCGCGGCTGTGGGACGACGGCGTGATCGCGCCCGAAGATACCCGCAGGGTGCTCGGCCTGGCGCTTTCGGCCGCGCTCAACGCGCCGATCGAACCGACGCGATTCGGCGTGTTCAGGATGTAACGGCAGTATCCATTTACACCGCCGGCAAACGCCTTGCCGGCCGAACCAAGGACGAACCGATGAAATACAAGACTCTGGAAATCGCCGTTCAACACGGTGTCGGCGTGATCTGGATGAATCGCCCGGATGTGCGCAACGCGTTCAACGAAATCATGATCGCCGAGCTGACGCAGGCGTTCAAGGCCGCGGACGCGGACAAGAGCCTGCGCGCCGTGGTGCTGGCGGGGCACGGGCCGGCTTTCTGCGCCGGCGCAGATCTCAACTGGATGAAAAAAATGTCCGGCTACAGCTTGAGGGAGAACCATGCCGATGCGATGGGGCTGGCCGCGATGCTGAACACCATTTACATGATGAAGAAACCGACCGTCGCGCGCGTGCACGGTCCGGCCTTTGCCGGGGGCATGGGCCTGGTCACCGCCTGCGACATCGCGGTGGCGGCGCAGGAGGCCGAGTTCTGCCTGTCCGAAGTCAAGCTGGGACTGATCGCTGCGACCATCGGCCCCTACGTGGTCGCCGCCATGGGCGAGCGCCACGCGCGGCGCTACTTCCTTAGCGCCGAACGCTTTACCGCCGCCGAGGCGTACCGCATCGGCCTAGTCCACGACATCGTCCCCACGGCGGAACTCGACGCCGGCGTCAACGCCTTGCTCGGTCACCTGCTTCTCGCGAGCCCGGCCGCGATTGCCGCGAGCAAGGATCTGATCCGCAGGGTGGCGCGCGGCGCGGTCGATCAGGACATGATCGCCGACACCGCCGCGCGCATCGCCGCGGCGCGCGCCTCCGCCGACGGCAAGGAGGGCATCCGCTCCTTCCTGGAAAAACGCAAGCCGTCGTGGGTTGAAATCAAGACGCAACCCGCAAAGGACGCCAAGGCAAAAATGGCCAAAGCGAGCAAGCGTTGAAGCGAGAGTTTCTTTATATGGGGCGACTTGAATTGCGCCCGCGTTCTTGCGAAGTGGCGATATTGCGCGGACGAAAGACCGTCCGCGCGGATCGCCGATTGCGCGCGGACGAGAAGCCGTCCCCACGCAATCGACGATCTTGTATACCCCCCCACACGGCGTTCGGGGTTAACCATAACCGTGTTTTGGGTACGGATGGTTTCTATCCGTACCAAAAACACGGTTGGCGCGCGCAGCGCGCAATTCCGCTCATGGCCCTCGTGGCGAAAAGATGTTCAAGAAAATTCTGATTGCCAACCGCGGCGAAATCGCCTGCCGGGTGATCACGACCGCGCGGCGCCTGGGCGTGAAAACCGTGGCCGTGTATTCCGAGGCCGACGCGAACGCGCGCCACGTCGAGCTCGCCGACGAGGCGCATTGCATCGGTCCCGCGGCGGCCAGGGACAGCTACCTGCGCGGCGACAAGATTCTCGAGGCGGCCAGGCTATCCGGCGCGGAAGGCGTTCACCCCGGCTACGGCTTCCTTTCTGAAAATGCGGACTTTGCCGAAGCCTGCGCGAAATCCGGCCTGGTATTCATCGGGCCGCCTCCCGCCGCGATCCGCGCCATGGGCAGCAAGAGCGCGGCGAAGGACATCATGGGCAAGGCCGGCGTGCCGCTGGTGCCCGGCTATCACGGCGGTGCCCAGGACGCGGCCTTGCTGCAAAAGGAGGCGGACAAGATCGGCTATCCGGTGCTGATTAAGGCCTCGGCCGGCGGCGGCGGCAAGGGCATGCGCAGCGTCGACAAGGCCGCGGATTTCGCCGCCGCGCTCGCCTCCTGTCAGCGCGAATCCAAAGCGAGCTTCGGCGACGAGCGCGTGTTGCTGGAAAAATACCTGACGCGCCCGCGCCACATCGAGATCCAGGTGTTTGCCGACACGCGGGGCGACGCGCTCTACCTGTTCGAGCGCGACTGTTCGGTGCAGCGGCGCCACCAGAAAGTGCTGGAAGAAGCGCCGGCGCCGGGCATGAGCCAGGCGCGGCGCAACAGCATGGGCGCGGCCGCGGTGGCCGCGGCCAAGGCGATCGGCTATGTCGGCGCCGGCACGGTGGAGTTCATCGCCGAGCCGGGCGGCGGGAAAAGCGCAGGTACTTTCTATTTCATGGAGATGAACACTCGGCTGCAGGTCGAGCACCCGGTGACAGAGATGATCACCGGGCTGGACCTGGTCGAGTGGCAGTTGCGCGTAGCCTGCGGCGAGCCGCTGCCGCTGACGCAGGACGAACTCGCCATCGCCGGCCACGCGCTGGAAGCGCGCATCTATGCCGAGGACCCGGCTAAGAATTTCCTGCCTTCGACCGGGCGCATCACGCACCTTTCCACGCCGGCCGAGTCGCGCCATGTGCGCATCGACACCGGCGTGCGCGCAGGCGACGCGATCACGCCTTTCTACGACCCGATGATCGCCAAACTGATCGTCTGGGACACCGATAGGTCAGCGGCGCTCGCGCGCATGCGCGCCGCGCTGGAACAATTCCAGGTCGTCGGCGTCGCCACCAACACCGAGTTCCTGGCGCGGCTGGTCTCGTGCGAGGCGTTCGCGGCGGCGGATCTGGACACCGGCCTGATCGAGCGCAACCGCGCGCAGCTCATGCCCGCCGCGCCGGTCGCGGGCGACGAAGTGCTGGCGCTTGCCGCGCTGGCGGAGTTGCTCGCGATCGAGCGCCGCGCGAAGGATCGCGCCGCAAAATCCGGCGACCCCTGCTCGCCCTGGGGGGCCTGCGACGGCTGGCGCCTGAACCAGGACAACCACCACATTCTGGTGTTCCGGCAGGGCGAACGCGAACAGGCGGTCACGGCGCACTACCGTCCCGGCCGCTTTGAGCTTGAACTTCCCGGTGGCAGGCACACGCTCGCTGGCGCCTGGCAAGCTGACGGCAGCCTGACGGCCTGGCTCGAAGACGTCGTGCTGCGGGCAAACGTGGTGCAGTCGGGGCAGACGCTGGACGTGTTCTTCCGCGGCACGCGCTACCGGCTGGAGCTGCACGATCCCGCCCTGCATGAAATCGAAACCGACGCGCACGGCGGTAACCTCGCCGCGCCGATGCCGGGTAAGATTATCGCGGTCCTGACCACGGCCGGTGCTAAGGTCGCGAAGGGCATGCCGTTGGTCATCCTGGAAGCGATGAAAATGGAGCACTCCATCATTGCGCCCGGCAAAGGCACGGTAACGGAAATCCATTACAAGGTCGGCGAGCAAGTCGCCGAAGGCGCCGAGCTGATCGGATTCGAACTGGAGAAAAATTAACTTTGAGCTCTTTATGACGCTTCCGAAAAAAGTACGCATCGTCGAAGTCGGCCCGCGCGACGGCCTGCAGAACGAAGCCGGGGTGGTGGCTACCGCAGTCAAGATCGAGTTGATACACCTCCTCACCGACGCCGGCCTGACGGCGATCGAGGCTACCGCCTTCGTCTCGCCCAAGTGGGTTCCGCAAATGGCGGACAACGCCGAAGTCATGGCAGGCATCCGCAGGAAACCCGGGGTTGCCTATCCGGTGCTGGTGCCGAACATGAATGGCTTCGACGCGGCGCTGGCGGCGGGCGTGGGGGAAATCGCCGTGTTCGGCGCGGCATCCGAAGCTTTCAGCCGGAAGAACATCAACTGTTCCATCGCCGAGAGCCTGGCGCGCTTCGAGCCGGTGGCGCAGGCGGCGAAGCAGCACGGCCTTTCCGTGCGCGGCTACGTCTCTTGCGTCGCTGGCTGTCCCTATCAGGGCGTGGTCGAGCCCGCGGCGGTGGCCGAAGTCGCGGCCGAACTCTACCGCATGGGCTGTTACGAAATTTCCCTGGGCGACACCATCGGCGTCGGCACCCCGGGCAAGATCCAGGCGATGCTTTCCGCGGTGGCGAAAGCGGTGCCGATGGAAAAACTCGCGGTGCATTTCCACGACACCTATGGCCAGGCATTGGCCAATCTGTATGCCGCGATGGAACTCGGCGTGGCCACCATGGACAGCTCGGTCGCAGGCCTCGGCGGCTGTCCCTATGCCAAGGGCGCCTCGGGCAATGTCGCCACCGAAGACGTGGTGTATCTGCTGAATGGTCTGGGGATACAAACTGGTGTCGACATCGACCTCGTGTTCGAAGCCGGACGTTTCATCTGCGGGCAACTCCAGCGTACGCCGGCGTCCAAGGTCGCGCGGGCTATGGCCGCAAAGAAAGCGGCATGAGTCACGTTGCTCCGATCAAGCAAGATGCGGAAGTCGCCTCTCCCTGCGTCGATGTATGCCGCATGGATGCGGCGAGCGGTTACTGCGAAGGCTGCCGTCGCAGCCTGGAGGAAATCGCCTGCTGGTCGATATATACCCCGGCTGAAAAACGCGCCGTGCTTGCGCTGCTCTCTGCGCGAAATAAACTCCTTTGAACCTGCCGCCGCAAATCCAGGTACTGGAACGCGGCTGGATGTCCAGCAACAACATACTGATCGACGACGGCGACGCTTGCGCGCTGATCGACAGCGGTTATCACGCGCACGCCACCCAAACACTGCTGTTGCTGCAGCATGTCCTCGACGGCAAACCCCTCGTCCGACTGATCAACACGCATTGTCACTCCGACCACATGGGCGGCAACGCCGCACTGCAGCGCGCCTACGGCTGCCGCATCAGCATACCCGTGGGCGAAGCGCCGGCCATCGCCGCCTGGGACGATGCCGCCCTGATGCTCGGCTATACCGGCCAGAGCGCGGAGCGCTTCAGCTACGACGACACCCTATCCGCAGGCGACAGACTGCTGCTTGGCGGCCTGGAATGGGAGGCGCTGGCGGCGCCGGGCCACGACATGCATGCGCTCATATTCTACTCGCGCGCGGCGCGCATCCTGATCTCGGGGGATGCGTTGTGGGAGAATGGCTTTGGGCTAATTTTCCCCGAGCTGTTCGGCCAGGCGGGCGGCTACGCCGCCACGCGCGTGACGCTGGAAGCGATCTCGCGCTTGGACATAGCCACGGTCATCCCCGGCCATGGCGCGCCTTTTGGCAACGTCGAACGCGCGCTCGAGACTTCGTTCCAGCGGCTGGACGCCTACGAACGCGATCCGGCCAAGCTCGCCCGGCACGCGCTCAAGGTGATGCTGAGTTTTTCGCTCATGATCCAGGGCAGGATGACATTGGCCGGGTTGCCGCAGTTTCTCGCCACGAGACCAATCTACGGTGACATCAACCGGCGTTTCCTGCATTTGTCCGAGGCCGAGCTGGGCGAGTACCTGGTGCGGGACCTCGAGCGCGCCGGCGCGCTGAAGCTCGAAGACGGCTGGCTGCTCGCTGCGTAGCCGATACCGACTCGCCCTGCACGCCTACTACCTTGGCGAAGGAGCTCCTCGCATGTACGGGCTCGATCCCTGCGCTTTTCACGCCTGAGCCCGGTGAGGAGACGCAATGCCGCAATGATTGACGTCCTTTAAAACGCTCAACTGTTCTTACGCTCGGCGCGCCAGCGCCGGCCGGCGCCGGTGGTGCCTTCCATCGTGTCGCCGAACACCCTGCCGAAGAAGTGGAGAGGTTCGGACTGACGCCGGGTCTCGTCGATCACGGCAAAGCGTATCTCCGCGCCGCGTAGATGGGCGCTTTGCAGTAGAGTGCGCCCGCGCTCACGCCTGGCGACGCCGGAAATCTCCTGGAAGCGCTGGGCAAACTCGATCTCCATTGATTCTTGGGTCGCTCCCTTCAGTTGTACTTTCCATGCGCCGGCCACTTTCGCCGGCACGATCCAGAGATAGACGGTGCTCGCCTGTATCGGCATCACCGGCTTCGTCAATCCTTCCAACACCGCCTTGGCGTCGGGCCGCCATTCCCCCATGTCCCAGTCGTGCGAGACCACGCGGGTGCCGGGTTTGAGTTGCGCCAGCAGGCGCGGCCGCAACTGCAGGTTCACCGCGGGCAGCAGATACATGGTGAGCACCGTGGCCTCGCGCAGGTCGGTGTCGAACAGGTCGCGTGCGAAAAAGCGCGCCCGCTCGGCGACGCCGGCTCTGCGCGCCGCTGCGTTGCTGGTTTCGACCAAGCCGGTGTCGAGATCGATGCCGAAGCCGCGCGCGCCGCGTTCTTGCGCGGCGGTAATGACAATGCGTCCGTCACCCGAACCGAGGTCAATCAGAAAGTCATCCGGCCCGACCTCGGCCAAGTCGAGCATTTTATCGACTACCGCCTGCGGCGTCTGAATGTAGGGGACTTCGTCCCCCTGAGTGGGAGATCGAAGGTCGGGACCACCGGTAGAGGCGGAGGACTGGGCATGCGCGGCCGCGACCGGCACGGCGAACAGCGCGAAAGCAAGCAGACAACGCCGCCGCATGCCCGCTATGCGCCTTTCCTGCCGCGCGGAATGGGCTTGCCGCTGTCGCGCCACTGCACCGCTTTATGGAAGCCCTGCTTCTCCGCGTAGCCCTTGAACCACAGGCCCTCGGGAGAGTGGCGGCTGATGCCGTCGAAAATGGTGGCGAACATCTGCGTCGTCGCCAGCCCCATGTTCTCGCAAGATTGGATCCTCCTCCAACGTGTTGCGCTTCGTCCGGAAGCGTTCTCGTTCTTATGGTAGCGCAAAAGCTTTCGTTGACATAATCCCGAGGGCAATAGGTTCAATTCTGCGAATCGCGGTATCCATCCGGGGGTGCGGATCGTGTCACCCCGACGCCGGTGGCAAACAACTTGCGCCGCACCGCGGGCGCCGCCGAATTCGCGTATCCTCCCGCCTGCATGGCTACCCTCTATCTGGTCCGTCACGGCCAGGCCTCCTTCGCCGCCGAGAACTACGATCGGCTGAGCGAGCTCGGCCGGCGGCAGTCGGTCTGGCTCGGCGAATATTTCGCCGAGCGCGGCATCGTATTCTCGCGCGCGGTCTGCGGCACGTTGGAGCGCCAGCGCCAGACGGCGCGCGCGATCCTCGAAACGATGGGTTCGGCGCTGACGGCCGCGGAACATCCCGACTGGAACGAGTATTCGGGCGAAGCGCTGTACCAGGCCTACCTCGGCGACGAATGGTCACAGGCTCGCGCCAAAGGCGACGTGCGCTCGGTTTACCGCACCATCAAGGCGGCGCTGGCGGCATGGTCGGAGGATAAGCTGCAAGGGCCGCTGCCCGAAACCTGGCGCGCTTTCGGCGAACGCATTGCCGCGGCCATGCAAAGCGCCTGCGCCGATCTGCCCGATGATGCCAATGTGCTTGCCGCGACTTCAGGCGGGGCCATCGGGCGCGGGATCGCCGACCTGCTGCAGGCGCCCGCGCGGACCGCGATAGAGTTCAGCCTGCAGTTTCGCAATTCCGGATTCTGCGAGATTTTCTTCAACCCGCGCTCGATGCGCCTGGTGAGTTTCAATTGCGTGCCGCACTTGGAGCGCGGCGACCGGCGCGAGGCGATCACCTACTCATAGAGCGCATTTCAAGATTAACTCTAGGGGCTGTTAACCGGCGAAACATTCTGTTAACTTGAACAAGCCTCGTTTTTGTATGGATGGTGAATATCCGTACAAAAACGAGGTTGGCGCGCGTAGCGCGCAAGTGTTGCCAAAACCCATACGGACGAAAAACCCGTCCCTGCGGATCGTTGCTTGCGCACCGATGATAACGCTATCCGCACGCAAGCGATGAACTTTGAAGAACCCGTTTTCCTCATTTTGAAATAGGTTCTCAATCAATGCAGCCTCGGCTTCTTGAGAAAATCGCCGCGATCGGCCGAGCGCACGCTGAGGCGCAAGACGTCTCCCCGGCGCGCCAGCATCAAGGGAACCTCGACGCCCGGCGCGCCCAGGCGCCAGACCTTGCGCAAAAAGTCGGCGAGGCTGAGCGTGCGCTCGCCCGCGACCCCCAGCACCAGATCGCCCGCCTGCACCCCGGCACGTTCGGCCGGGCTGCCCGGGGCTAGGCCGCCCACGATTAGGCGCCCCTCAGCCTGCTGCGTGTACATGCCCAACCACGGATGCGGCGCGCTCGCCGCGCGCCCATGCGCGAGCAAGTCCACGAGGATGGGTTCGAGCAGATCGATGGGCACGAACATGTTGCCCTGCTCCGAGTCCTCGCCCACGGCCTCCTGCAGCAGCAGCGAGCCGATGCCGACGAGCCGCCCGCGCGCATCCAGCAGCGCCGCGCCGCCCCACTGCGGATGCGCCGGCACGGTAAACAAAGCGTCCTCGATCAGGTATTCCCAATAGCCGGCGAACTCGCGCTTGGCGATCACCTTGGCCTTGAGCGCATGCTCGAGTCCGCCGTGGCCGATGACGAACACCTCGTCACCGGCGGCCACCGCGGTGGCGGAGCCGCGTTCGAGCAACGGCGCGCGCAAATTGCCCAGCGGCTGCACCAGTCCGAAGCCGGTGGCCTGGTCGTAAGCGAGCGCATGGCCGGCAACGACCACGCCGGCATTGGTCGTGAGCCAAATGTTCTCGGCCTCGGTGATCAGGTAGCCGATGGTAAGCACGAGTCCGTCCTCGCGGATCACCACGCCGTAGCCGACGCGTTCGGTGCCGAGTATGCCGCCGGTAAACGCATCCTCGGGTATTTCGGCGCGCAGCAGCACGACCGCGTCCAGCGCCTGCGCCAGATCGAAGCCGACCTCCTCCTCGCGCGGCTGCAGGGATTCGTCAAAAGCCCAGGGTTTCGTATCCGACATATGGAAGCGATTTTGCCACGTTGCCGGCTTTTCGGCCGGGGTCGTCGTAGCCGCCCGCCCGACGCTGAATACGATTGCCTCGTCTACGCCGGCGAAAGAATGTGGATCACCCGGCTCGCAATCATCTCCTTCGTCTTCGCGCTATACGCCGCCATGTGCGGTGTGGCCCCATGCGCCTTCAACGCGTCCATGCTTGCCCATTTCTCCAGCACCAGTAAGGTATCCGGGCCGTACTTCGTTTGAAACTTGGGACCGTCCTCTAAATCGACGGCGGCGCCGTACTCGATGCAGCCCGGCTCGACTTTGACCGCTGGGACATTGGCCCGGAACGCCTGCAAAATGGAGTCGCGCATGCCGGGCTTGGCTGTGATAACGGCGACGATGTGGATCATGATTGTTGCTCCTCGAGTGAATTGCCTGGTGGGCGGGCACGCATTGTAACCAAAGGGCCGGCTCCCGACTCGGCCGGCTAGTCCGGATGCTTGAGCGCGAACACTTCCGCGGAAGGAACGCGCGGTATCACGATTTTCAGAAAATGGGTGGCGTTGCGGTGCAGCCAGCGATCGGCCTCGTCCTGCGAGTGCACCACGAACTCGCCTTTGCCGCCGGAGGCGGCGGCGAAGTATTTCACCTTGTCCCCTGGCGCGGTAGCGCTGACGCTCAGGCGCAGTTCCTTCGGCTGGCCGGCGGGAATCCGTTCGTAGAACAGGTCGAACATGCGTTGCCGGTCGATGTAAATCGTGCGGATGGAGGCATCCTGGCCATTCTTGTGCACGTGCTTGATCACCTTGTCGTGAAACATCCCGGTGAGATCGGTGTTCTGCTCGTAATTGGGCGCCAGAAATTCGATCATATAGTCGGTGACGGGTTTGCCGTACTCGTCGACCACGCGCACGTTGATCTGCAGGTGCATGTGGCGGTCTTCGTCGTTGGGGTCCGAATCCTGGACGGCGTCCGAATTTTCCATCCATTTCCGCTGCAGGTCCTGGTATTGCGCATAGTTGGGGCATCCCAGCGCGTCCCCAAGGCATTTGCGGAACAGCGCCTGCTGGTCGTCGCTCTCGCCGTCGCCGCGGATGGTGGGATCGGTGATGCTCGCGTGGTCCCGGTGCGCCATCACCGCCAGGGGAAACGCCATGGCTTCGTCGTACCTGCGCTTCCACTGGACGAGCGCACCCTGCACCAAGGCGACGCTGCCCCGCTCCATCATGCGCATGACTGTCGGTACGTCGTCCCGGGTGAAATCCAGCGTGGCGCCATAGGCGTTCAGGTTGGCGGCGGCGACGCGCACGGTGCCGTCGGAGCCGTTCTCGTTTACCATCTGCCGCAATCCGTGCTGGTAGGGCATCGAGCCGACGATAACGAAGGGCCAGACCAGATCCACGCCGTAGATAGTCGCGATGTCGCCTTCGCCCGGCGCGAACAGATCGCGCGACGCGAGGTCCCACTGAAACGGCGAGCCCAGCGCAAGGCCGTCCAGCATCAGCTTGCCGGTGTGGAAACCGTGATCCCAGCCTTTGACCACGCGGCCAAGGATGGTCTGGCCCACATCGGCCAGTCTGGAGCCGAAATTGGCGGGCGCGATCATCACCAAGCGCTGCACCGGCATTTGCCCGGGCTTCGCGCCCGCGTAATAGGCCGAGAGCCAGGTGCGCGCCACCAGGCCACCCGTCGAATGCACGATCAGGTCGAACGGCAGGCTGAGCTCGTTGCCTTTCGTCTTTGCGTCGACCGCCGCCTGCATCGCCTTGGCCGCATCCTCGATGGACACGCCGTCGTCCATCGATACGTAGTCGGCGAGAAACAGGTCGAGAACCCGGAAGCCCTGAGCCTTGAGAAAATCCGCGAGCGGCTGGAACGAGCCCGAGTCGTCGGACCAGCCGTGAACAATGACCACTTGATTCCGTGTGCGATCTTGCATGAGGGCACTCCCTATTCGCAGGCCTTATGGTAATGCAGAACAGAAAAAGGCGTGGAACCCAGGGTAGGCCGCAAGACTGCTCGCGCTAATCTAAATGGGCGAGAGGTGGGTATTCTTTTGTGATCACGCAGTATACAATATGCCGATGATTAACATTTCTGCTCTAAGATCCCTCCCTGTTCGCTCGGTCCTGGTGGATGACATTCGCGACTGGCTGCGGGATTCCATCGTCAACTTGGACATTAAGCCGGGGGAGCAGCTCAACGAATTACTGCTGGCCGAGAAACTGGGGGTCAGCCGTTCTCCACTGCGGGAAGCCTTCCGGCTGCTGGAAGCCGAAGGTTTCATAGTCCGGCAGTCGGGCAAGGGGGTCTATGTGCGGGAAGTGACCGCCAACGATATGTTGGAACTATTCCCGGTGCGGGCCGCCCTGGAGGGGTTGGCGGCGGATCTGGCGGCCAGCCGGCTCACCGACAAGGAACTGCTGGTACTGGGCAAGATCACCGAGAAAATGGCCCAGGCCGCCGAGCAGCGGGACGTCAAAAGCTACCAGCGGCTCAATTACGAATTCCACAAAGCCATCGTGCGGGGCGCCCACAACCACCGCCTGGAAGAGATCATCAACAATCTTGGGCAGCAGGCCATGTGGTTTTTCTTCGCCACCTTGCTGTTCAAGAAATCCATGGACTACACCATGGACAGTCACCGCGAGATCTACCTGGCGCTGAAAGCCCGGGACGGAAAATTGGCGGCCCAGCGCATCAGCGAGCACATCGTCGAAGGCGGCAAAGAGGTTCTCGGCTTGTTCCCCTTGTCGGACAAGGCAACCCGAAAAACCCCCCTTATTTTTTGATTTATTCCGTATCCGATATTCAGCATGCAGCCCGGTTTCGGCTAACTGCAACCTAGCCATTACGAACAGAGAAACTCCTAACTGAAGATGATGTTGTCGGGACTAACGGTGGTGGAAGCGGGCGAATTCGTCGCCGCTCCCTATTGCGGCAGGCTGCTGGCGGACTTGGGAGCGCGGGTCATCAAGCTGGAGCCTCCCGGCGGGGATCTAGCCCGGCGCTACGGGCCGTTTCCCGGCGGGGTGCCGGATCCGGAAAAAAGCGGCCTGTTCGCCTTTCTCAACACAGGTAAGGAGTCGGTGGTAGCCGACTTTGCCGACCCTGCGGGGCGCGAGCAGGCCCGGGCGTTGGCGGCGCGGGCCGACGTCTGGATCACCGGCTACCCCTGCCGCCAACTCACCGAGCAGGGGCTAGACTGGGATATCCTGGGCCGCGCCCACCCCCGGCTGGTGTACTGTGCCCTGAGCACCTTCGGCTGGAGCGGACCTTACCGGGACCGGCAAGGAGGCGGGTTCCATGCCTCGGCACTGGCCGGGGTAACGTGGGCTATCGGCAATCCGGGACGGCCGCCGCTGCAATTACCCCTGACCCAGGCCGATTTCCAGGGCGGGGCGAACGCCGCCTGCGCCATCCTCGTTGCCCTGTACGCGAGACGCCGCAGCGGCGCAGGCCAGTTCATCGATGTGGCCTTGGCCGAGGTGCTGGCGAATTACGCCGGGATCGGCTCTACCTTATATCTCTACTATGGCCTGCAGTGGCGCCGCGATGGACAACGGGCCTCGGGATCCATGGGCCCCTATCCGCTGGGCATCTTTCCCTGCAAGGATGGCTTGGTGGTGCTGATTGCCCGCACCCTCCGGGACTGGGATCGATTTCTCAAAGCCATGGGCTCCCCCCCTTGGGCGGACAACTCCCGCTACCGTGATCAGGTGGCCATGGGCCGGGATTATCCCGACGAGGTGGATGCGTTGGTCAAGGATCTGCTGAAGGATCACAGCCAGGAGGATCTGTTCCGCATTGCAAGGGAATACGGCTTTCCCCTGGCACCGCTGCGCACTATTCGGGATTCCCTGGAGGACCCTCAATTCGCCCACCGGGGCTTTTTCGAAACCGTCGAATTGCCGGGCATCGGGCCGGTGAAGCTGCCTCGACTGCCGTTTCAGTTTTCCTCGGTAAAGCCCAGGCCCCTCGCCGCGCCCCCACGGTTGGGCCAACACACCGAAGCGGCGCTTCGGGAACTGCGCGCAGGTTAAGGCCCATGTTGCCTTTGCAAGGATTGCGGGTGCTGGATTTGGGATGGGTCTGGGCAGGTCCCATGGCTGTTTGTTATCTCGCCGACCTGGGAGCGGAAGTCATCAAGCTGGAGCACACCGAGCGGCTGGACAATTCGCGGCTGCGGGGTGCTCCCATTATTAACGGCAAAAAATTCTCCATCCCCGGCAAATCCATCGAGCTGGGGCCTTTTTACCACAACTCCAACCGTCACAAACTCTCCGCCCGGCTCAATCTCAAGCATCCCAAGGGCGCCGAGCTATTCCGGGCTCTGACGGCGAAAAGCGACGTGGTGCTGGAGAATTTCACTCCCGGTACCATGGAAGATCTGGGATTGGATTACCCCGCCCTTGCCCGCCTCAAGCCGGACCTGGTGATGATCTCTCTGTCCACCGCCGGTCAGACTGGGCCCATTGCCGACCTTCGGGGTTATGCCCCAGTGATTTCAGCCTACTCCGGCATGGAAGCCTTAGTGGGGTACGAAGGGGAACCTCCCACCGGGATGCTGAACTTCGGCCTCAACGACTCCAGTTCGGGCGTGCATGCCTTGTTCGCCATGATGGCGGCCCTTCTCTACCGCGAGGAAACCGGCCAGGGCCAGTACATCGATATGTCCCAAATGGAAGTAGGCGCGGCGCCTCTAGCCGAAGCGATGCTGGAATACCAGTTCAATGGCACGGTCATGCAGAGCATCGGCAACCGCCATCGGCTATACTGCCCCCATGGTGCCTTTCCCTGCGCCGGGGAGGATCGCTGGATCGCGGTAAGCGTGGAACACGACGATCACTGGCAGGCCTTGCGCACTGCCTTGGGCGACCCGGAATGGACGCGGGACGACTCCTGCCGCACCGCCGCCGGCCGGCTCGCCTCCCGATCCAGGCTGGAGACGGAACTGACCCGTTGGACCGCCACCCAATCCCGGGAAGCGGCGGTCGAGCAACTCGTTGCCGCCGGTGTGCCGGCGACCCCGGTGTTGTCGATGGAAGAGCAATTCGTCGATCCCCATTTCGCCGCCCGGCAGACTCGGCAGCAAACCGTTCATCCCCTGCTGGGGGAGGAAATGCTGTACCGCCTGCCCTGGCAAATGTCCGCTACTTCCATCTCCATTCGGGGCTCCGCCCCGCAGCTCGGCGAGCACGACGATTACGTTTACGGAGATATTCTCGGCCTGGACATTGAGACCATCCGCGACTTGCAGCAGCAAAAAATCATTTACTGATTACCCACCGAAAGGAACCATACCGTGTCCAGCAACAAGAGATTTCCCCTCATTACCGATCAAGCCCTCGCCGAATTGCGTCAGCGCGTCGGCAAGAAACTGGAAAAGCAAATCATCTGGATCAGCGAGTGCAACGAGGAAGCCATCCGCCACTATGCCCACGGCATCGGTGACGACAACCCCCTATGGTGCGACCCCGAATACGCGAAGACGACCCGCTATGGCTCTCTGCTGGCCCCGCCGTCCATTCTCCACGCCATGACCCCCATGAATGCCTTCCAAGGGCTGCCGGGAATCCATGCCATGTACGCCGGCGGCGATTGGACATGGCATTCACCCATGCGCGTCGGCGACAAAATCCGCACCGAGACTGCTCTCAAGGATCTCATTGAACACAAAACCCGGTTCTCCGGCCGCTCGATCCAGCAAGTGGTGCATTTTGACCTCTACAACCAGCGCAACGAAAAAGTGGCGGAATGCGACCAATGGGCCTTCCGCACCGAGAGGGACACGGCCCGGGAAAAAGGGGTTAAGTACAAGAACCTGAAAGCCCAAAAAGTCTATAGCGACGAGGAAATCCAGCGGATCGCCGACGCCTATGCCAACGAATACGTGCGTGGCCGGGATACGCTCTACTGGGAAGACGCAAAGGTCGGCGACGCTTTGCCCCCCATCCTCAAGGGCCCCATGACCATCACCGGCTTTATCGCTTTTGTTCAGGGCTGGGGGGGCATCTTCGTCCGCGCTCACAAGCTGGCTTTCAAGCTGTTTCGCAGCGCCCCCGGCTCGGCCATTCCCAATTCCCGCAACATCCCCGACGTTCCGGAGCGGGTCCACTGGGAAAACGAGTTCGCCACCCGGGTGGGAGCGCCGGCGCCTTACGACTACGGCCCCGAGCGCATTTCCTGGATGAGCCACATCATGACCAACTGGATCGGCGACGATGGCTGGCTCTACCGGCTCAACGCCCGCATCCGCCGCCACAACCCGGAAGGAGATTTGCTCACCATCAGCGGCAAAGTCATTGCCAAGGGAGAGGAAGCCGGCAAAGCCACGGTCACCTGCGAGCTGCGAGCGGAAAACCAAGATGGCGAGCTGTCCTGCGAAGGCACCGCGGTAGCTATCCTCCCCCGCAAGAAATCCGCCTAGTACTCATTCATTTCGGAGCTATCATGAAGCAGTCGCAAGAAATCCGTCGGACACTTTCCCACCATCAACGACGACGCCCTTGAAGACCTGCGCCGCAGCATCGGCGTGAAGAAGGAGGAATAGAGGTTCCCCATCGATGTTCCTTGACCAAGGAGGAAGCACCAATGAAGAGCTTAGCCATCATCGTTTCATCTATGCTGCTGGTGGGGGTCGCGTCAACCCTGCCGGTGAACGCCCAGACCTATCCCAACAAACCGGTTCGCATGGTGGTGCCCTATCCGGCCGGCCAGGCCACCGACATCATGGCCCGAGCCATCGCTGAGCGCTTGTCACAACGTCTCGGGCACCCGGTGGTGATAGACAACCGGCCGGGCGCTGGCGGCAACATTGGCACCGACGCGGTGGCGAAAGCGGCCCCCGACGGCTATACGCTGCTGATGGGAACCAACGCCACCCATGCCATGAACGCCAGTTTGTATAGCAACATCCCCTTCGACCATATCAAGGATTTTTCCCCGGTCATCCTGGTGGGCACCCTGCCGCTGATCCTGGTGGCCCATCCTTCGATTCCCGCCAACTCCGTCAAGGAGGTCATAGAGCTTGCCAAAGCCAAGCCCGGCGCCCTCAATTTCGGTATCGGCAGCACCAGCTCGCGGGTATCGGCCGAATTGTTCAAGCGCATGACGAACATCGACATCGTCCCGATACTCTACAAGGGCGCTACGGCGATGTTCACCGATCTCATCGGCGGCCAGATCCAGTTCGGCTTTGAAACCGTGGCCACGGCGCTGCCACAGGTCAAAGCCGGCAAGGTCAAATCCGTAGCCGTCACCAGCGCCAAGCGAACCGATCTGGCCCCCGCTGTTCCCACCTTCGCCGAGTCGGGTCTGGCGGGCTACGACGTGGTGGGGTGGAACGCGTTGTTTGCCCCCCAGGGCACCCCTCCCGAAATCGTCGCCAAGCTCAACGCCGAAATCGGCAAGATCCTGCAAACCCCGGAGATAATGCAACGCATGGCTTCCATCGGTTTTGACCCGGCGGGGGGCACTGCCGAGCAGTTGGCCGCCTATGTGCGCTCGGAAACCGACAAGTGGGGGCAGACCATCAAAGCCGCCGGGATTCGGGTGGATTAGGACGCGGGGGGACGACGATGCAAGCCGCGGAATGGGTCGGGCATTTGGCGGGGGTTAAGGTTCTCGATTTGTTTGTATTTGCAAAGGGAACTCCGAATAGCTACATCCCATTTGTCACCCAGGGTGCCGCTTTCATTCGGCGAAGCGGCGCCGCCGAAAAAGGAAACTCGATGAAAAAGGATCGTTTGAAACCCTGGCTGCCAGCGCTCGCATGCGTGTTCCTGGCATTCGGTAGCGGGGCCGCCCTCGGCCAGGAGAAAAAAATCGTGCTGCGGGTGGCGGATGCCTTTCCGCTCGGCCACTATATCGCCGAACACGCGGCGAAGTTCTGGATGGAAACCGTCAAGCGGAGCAGCAACGGCGCGGTGGATTTCGAGTACTACCCGGCCGAGCAGCTCGGCAAGGCCAAGGATCTGCTGGCGCTGACGGTCTCGGGAGTCGCCGATGTCGGCTACGTGGCGCCATCCAATGTCTCGGACAAGATGCCGCTTTCCGCGGTCGCGGAGCTTCCTGGCGGCTTTCCGACCTCCTGCGCCGGAACCCTCGCCTACTGGAAGATCGCCAAGGACGGGATCCTGGCCCAGAAGGAGCTGGAGCCCAACGGGGTCCGGCTGCTGTTTACTTTGGCCCTGGCGCCTTACCAGATTTTTGCCCGCCAGAAATTCGATTCCCTGAAGAGCATCGAAGGATTGAAAATTCGCACCACCGGGGGCGCCATGGACACCACGGTGCGCAAGCTCAAGGCGGTGTCGGTGAAGATGCCCGGTCCTGAAATCAACGAAGCCCTGTCCCGAGGAACCATCGACGCGGGAGTGTTTCCTTACGCCAGCGTGCTGTCCTGGAAGTGGGACGCCCATGCCAAATTCACCACTGTGGGAGAGAATTTTGGCAGCTTCATCGCGAGTTACGTGATCAGCGAAACGCGTTGGAAAAAACTGCCCGAGAACGTGCAGAAAATCATGCTGGAAGCCGGGGAAGCCGCCACCCGCAACGCCTGCGCCCAAGTCGACAAGAGCATCGACACCGATATCGAAAAATTGCAACAGCGGGGCGTCACGCCGGTGAAATTCTCTAGCGCTGACAAAAAAGAGATAGAGTCCCTCCTGGCCACGGTGTCCACGGAATGGGCCGAGGCTCTGGACAAGCGCGGCAAACCCGGCAGCGAGGCGCTCAAGGCGTTCCGCGCCGCCCTGGCCCAAGGGGGTCGATGAGAATGGCCGATGCTTCCTGGGGTCCCCTCGCCGGTCTACGCGTGCTGGATTTCTCGGTACTGTTGCCGGGCCCCGCGGCGACGGTGATGCTGGCGGACTTGGGGGCGGACGTGGTGAAAGTGGAGCCGCTTGCCGGCGACCCGTTCCGCATCATGACCCGGCCGGACACCATGTTTCGCAACACCAACCGCAATAAGCGCAGCATCGCCATCAACCTCAAGCATCCCGCAAGCCGGCAGGTGGTGGAGCGCTTGGCCGAGCGCTCCGACGTGGCGGTGGAAGCCTTCCGGCCCGGGGTCGCCGCACGGCTGGGTATCGACTCCGAATATCTTAGAAAGATCAATCCCGGACTCGTCTATTGCTCTCTGTCCGGCTACGGCCAGGATGGTCCCTGGCGCAATATGCCGGGGCACGACGGCAACTACCTGGCGGCGGCGGGAGCCCTCGCCTTCTCCGGGCACTGGCTGGAAAAGCCGATGCGCTCGGGACTACCGGTGGCCGATCTGGCGGGAGGATCGCTGGCCGTGATCGCGATTCTCGCCGCGCTGCGGGAGCGCGAGGGCACCGGCAAAGGAGCGTACCTGGACATGAGCCTGTTCGAATCGGCCCTGTTCTACACTTCGCTGCGGCACGGCATGGCGGCCGACCGGCCGAACCGCGACCATCTGTTTCCGTTCAACGACCTGTTCGAGACGGCGGACGGCCAGCGCATCGCTTTTGCTCCCGTCGAGGAGCATTTCTGGAAAGAGTTCCAGCGGGCGATCGGCGATTTCGCCCCGGCGCTGCTGCATGCGGATTATGCAACGCCGGACGGGAGACGGCGGCGCGGCGACGAGCTGGCCCAAATTCTGCACGCGCTATTCCGCACCAAGACCGCCGCCGACTGGATGGCGTTGTTCGAGCGGCACGATCTGCCGGCGCAGTTGTGCCTCACCCCGGCCCAAGCCGCGGCCGGCTCCCAGGCAACGGCCCGGGAAATGGTGTTGCAAATGGACGGGGAACCCATGGTGCCTTTTCCGGTGCGCGCCGACGGGCGGCGGGGCGGGGTGCTGAAACGCGGGGCCCCCCGCGTAGGCCAAGACACGCTGGCGATTCTGGAAGAACTGGGATTTGAAAAACAGCAACGCGCAGCGCTGGTCGAGCAGGCTGTGGTCGGTATCCCCGCTGACGCCGCTTAGGGAACCTCCTTGCACAGAGGGACCCAGGCAAGGCGAAGACCATCGGATTAGTCCTGCCGGGAGGAAAGTCCGGCAGGATTGATGCGTCCGGCGCGCCCAAAAAACTCGCTGCGGTTTTCAAAGCTACGACAATCCGCTTAAAAGGAAATTATGGAAAATTCAGGATGGGCCGGACCCCTGGCCGACATCAAAGTATTGGACCTGACCCGGGTGCTGGCTGGGCCCTACGCCACCATGCTGCTGGGGGACCTGGGGGCCGAGGTCATGAAAATCGAGCCACCGGGCAAAGGCGACGACATCCGCATCATGGCGCCGTTTATCAAAGGCGAGAGCCATTATTTCATCGCACTCAACCGTAACAAGAAAAGCCTGGTGCTCGACCTCAAGAAGCCCGAAGGAGTACAAGCGGTAATGGATCTCGCGCGCACGGCCGACGTGCTGGTGGAAAACTACCGGCCCGGCGTCATGGATTCCCTGGGACTGGGCTACGAAAAGCTGGCGCAGATCAATCCACGGCTCGTTTATTGCTCCATCAGCGGCTTCGGCGCTCATGGGCCGCTGCGGGACAAGCCCTCCTTCGACATCGTTACCCAAGCCTTGAGCGGCGTCATGAGCGTGAACGGCTCCCCGGACACCCCGCCGGAAAAGCTAGGCGTTCCGCTAGGGGATATGGTGGGGGGCGTGTACGGCTCGCTGGCCATCATGTCGGCGATTCATGAGCGCCATTCCACCAACCGGGGCAGGCACATCGACATCAGCCTGTTGGACGGCATGCTGGGGATGCTCGGATATTTGGCCCAAATCTATTTCGTCTCCGGCCAGAGCCCGGGGCGGGTGGGATCCAAGCACGCCAACCTCACTCCCTACGGCGCCTACCCCGCCTCCGACGGCCATCTCGTCGTCGCCTGCCTGACCGAAGGCTTCTGGATCAATTTCGCCAAGGCCCTGGGCCGGCCCGAGTTTCTGCAGGACCCCCGTTTCAGCAGCTACGAAATTCGCCTCAAGAACCGTCGAGTTCTGGATGACGAGATCAACGCCGTCATGCGCCGCCGCACCATGGCCGAATGGAAGAAAATCCTGGAGGAGCACGACGTTCCCCACGCCCCCATTCTGAGCGTGGGTGAGGCCTTGGAAAGCGCCCATGCCCAGGCTCGCGACATGGTGGTGACGGCGAATCATCCCAGCGTCGGGAAAATCCGCATGGTGGGCCGTCCGATCAAATTCACCGGCGCTCCCCAGACCCCTCTTGCCCCGCCACCCCGCCTGGGAGAGCATACCCGGCAAGTGCTGGCCGAGGAGGCGGGATATTCCCCGGAGACCCTCGACACTTTGGAGCGGATCGGGGTTATTCCCAGATCCTGAATGGCTTACTTCCCCGCGGGTGATTTATATTTTTTCGCTCACTTAGGAGAGAAATCGTGGCAAAAGACGGAATGCTGAAGAGCAAAGTGGCGGTGGTCACCGGCGCCGGCCGGGGCATCGGACGGGCGATGGCGCTGGCCATGGCCGCGGAGGGTGCCAAGGTGGTGGTCAATGACCTGGGCACCGGCATCGACGGCCAGGGCAAGGACGCCGGTCCGGCCCAGCAAGTCGTCGAGGAGATCAAAGCCCAGGGCGGAGAGGCCGCCGCCAACACCGATAGCGTGGCAGATTGGAACGGCGCCCAAGGGATCATCGCCACCGCCATAGACAAGTTCGGCCGCATCGACTGCGTGGTCAACAACGCCGGCATCCTGCGGGACCGCATGTTCCACAAAATGGAGCCGGAGGAATGGAAAGCCGTGATCGACGTTCATCTTAACGGCGCCTTCTTCGTCAGCCGCGCCGCCGCGCCCCATTTCCGCCGACAGGCGAGCGGCTGCTACATCCACATGACCTCCGGCGCCGGCCTCATCGGCAACGTCGGCCAGGCCAACTATGCTACCGCCAAGATCGGTTTGCAGGGGCTGTCCAAATCCATCGCCCTGGACATGAAACCTTTCAACGTGCGCTCCAATCTGCTTTCGCCCCGCGCCTGGAGTCGCATGGTGGGCTCGATTCCCACCAATACCCCGGAACAGGCGGCTTTCGTGGAGAAGTTGAAGAAGGGCCTGGACCCCGCCCAGATCGCGCCGATGGCGGTGTTTCTCGCCAGCGAGGCGGCCAAGGATATTTCCGGGCAGATTTTCACCGTGATCGGCAACGAAATCTTCCTGCTTAGCCAGCCCCGCCCGATCCGCGCCATCCACCGGGACGGCGGCTGGACTCCCCAGGCTCTGGCGGAGCGCGTCCCGCAGGCTTTCAAAACCTCCTTCACGCCGCTGGAGCGCACCATGGACGTATTCTGCTGGGACCCGATTTAATCACGGCCGATGGGGGTGGCAGCAACGGTAGCCGGCGTCGTTGGCGGAACTTGTAACCCCGATGCAGCGCGACACACGGTGGCACTGCAGCGGCGATCCGGCTAAGCCAGGACGTCCGGATCTAGCTGGCGTTCGAGATAGGTTAGCTGGTCTTTCAATAGCAGCTTGCGTTTTTTCAGCCGCTGCATGCGCAGTTGGTCGGGCAGAGGTTTTTCCGACAGGCGCGCGATAGCGTCGTCCAGGTCGCGGTGCTCCATCTGCAATTCGCTGATGCGCTGTCGCAGCGCGGCGTGTAGTGCTTCATCGTCATCGTCCATGGCTTATCCCCCTTGCAAATAGACTACACCTTTCGCCCGGCCCAGGCGAGCATGGCGATGCCGGCCAGGATCATCGGCAGGGAGAGCCACTGACCCATGGACAGGTTGAACGCCAGGAGGCCGAGGAAGTCGTCGGGTTCGCGAAAAAATTCGGCGGCAAAGCGCAGTACGCCATAGCCGATCAGAAACATCGCCGATACCGCGCCGGTGGGACGCGGCTTGGCCGAATACAGCCACAGGACGACGAATAGCAGCACGCCCTCCAGGGCGAACTGATACAACTGCGAAGGATGGCGCGGCAATGCGCCCGCGCCGCGGAACACCATGCCCCAGGCAACGTCGGTAGTGCGTCCCCACAGCTCGCCGTTGATGAAATTGCCGATTCGCCCTGCGGCCAGCGCGGGCGGAACCAGCGGTGCGATGAAATCGGTAATCGCGAACCAGCGAATCCGGTGTTTGCGCGCAATATACACCATGGCGAGGAGCACTCCCAGAAACCCCCCGTGAAAGGCCATGCCGCCCTGCCACACCGCGAGGATTTCCAGCGGATGCGAAACATAATAGCCCGGTTTGTAGAACAATACGTAGCCCAGGCGCCCGCCCAACACCACGCCGAGTACGCTGAAAAAAAACAGGTCGTCGAACACGGCGTAAGAGATGACACCGTTCCCGCCTTGCTTGATGCGGCTGCGGGCGAGCAGGAAGGCCGCGCCGAAGCCGACCAGGTACATCAGGCCGTACCAGCGCACCGCCAGCGGGCCGATTGCGATCGCGACGGGATCGATTTGCGGATGGATCAACATGGCGCCTGTTCAATGCCAGCCAGGGATTAGAATGCAACTCTCATTGTATTGGAAAACCCATCCGCGCTGCGGCGCGGTTGCCGCGACACACCATGCCTTCCGCCCCCGCTTCCTCGCGCTTCCTCGCCTACGCGGCGCTAGTCTGCACCACCGCGCTATGGGGCAGCAACGGCGTCGTTTCGCGCGCGCTCATGGACACGATTCCACCGCTGGTCATGGCGGCGGCGCGCTGGGCTGTGGTGTTCGTCGTGCTGCTGCCGCTGGTGTGGCCGGAGCGGCGCGCGATCGCGCACTCGCTCCGGCGCGACTGGAAACTGCTGCTGGCGCTGACGCTGCTGGGAGGCGCGCCGCAGACCGCCCTGGTCTATAGCGGGCTCGCCGCTAGCACGGCCATCCACCTGGGGCTGCTCAATTCCACCATCCCCGTATTCATTATTCTGATCAGCTGGGGCTGGTACGCGCGGCGGCCGAGTCGGCTCGAGGGTGTCGGGCTCGCAATCTCGCTCATCGGCGTGTTGCTGATTCTAGTACATGGCGATCTGCAATCGCTCCTTCAGTTGCAATTCAATCAAGGCGACCTGCTGATGCTGGGCGCGGTGGTGATCTGGGCGATTTACACCCTGCGCCTTAAACACCGGCCACAGTCTTTATCCCTGTTCGCCTTCGTCTTCGCACTGTCGCTGATCGGCGAGTTGCTGACGCTGCCGTTCGCCGCGCTCCAATGGATGCGGGCCGGCGTGCATTTGGGCACGCGCGAATGGCTGGGGCTGCTCTATATCGGCGCGGTGGTCACCTTGGTTTCGTCCGTTCTGTTCGGCTACGGTGTCGATCGCGTTGGCGCGGTGCGCGCGGGTATCCTGATCCACCTGATGCCGGTGTTCTCCAGCGCGTTCGCCGCCCTGTTCATCGGCGAGCGGCTGTTTCTTTATCACGCCGCCGGCTTCGTCCTCGTCGCTGGGGGCGCCATACTCGGTTGTCTCCAGCCGGAGCCGGTGCTATCGTCTCGGGCTTCGAGCAAAACCTGATCGTAGGGCGGCGAAGCTGATTTGATCGCGGCGGCATGGGATGGCGCCCTGCCAATTTTGAAGACGAAGGAGAAAGTCATGGCGGATAATCGCAGAAGCAGCCTCATCACCCAGGGCATGGCGCGCTCGCCCAACCGCGCCATGCTGCGCGCCGTGGGCTTTGGCGACGGCGATTTCGACAAACCCATCGTCGGCGTGGCCAACGGCCATTCGACCATGAATCCTTGCAATGCCGGCATCCAGCCGCTGGTCGATCGCGCCATCGCGGCGCTCGAAGCCGCCGGCGCCAAGCCGCAGGTGTTCGGCTTTCCCACCGTCACCGATGGCATCGGCATGGGTACCGAGGCGATGAAATACAGCCTGGTTTCGCGCGAGGTGATCGCCGACTGCATCGAGACCTCGGTCAACGGCCAGGCGATGGACGGCGTGCTGGTATGCGGCGGCTGCGACAAGAACATGCCCGGCGGCATGATGGCGATCGCGCGCATGAACGTGCCCGGCATCTACGTCTACGCCGGAACCATCAAGCCGGGCAAGTGGAAGGGCCAGGACCTCACTATCGTCAGCGCATTCGAGGCGGTCGGCGCCTACGCCGCCGGCAAGATGAGCGAGGAGGATTTCGTCGGTATCGAGAAGAATGCCTGCCCCACGGTCGGCGCCTGCGGCGGCATGTTCACCGCCAATACCATGTCCTCCTCGTTCGAGGCGCTGGGCATGAGCCTGCTCGGATCCTCGCAGATGGCCTCGCCCGACGCGGAGAAAGCCGTATCCGCCTCCGCATCGGCCGAAGTGCTGGTCAATGCCATCCGCAAGCAAATACTGCCGCTGCAGATCATCACGCGCAAGTCGATCGAGAACGCGATCAGCCTGGTGATGGCCACCGGCGGTTCCACCAATGCCGTGCTGCATTACCTGGCAATCGCCTCGGCGGCGGGGGTGAAGTGGAGCATCGACGATTTCGAGCGGGTGCGGCGGAAAGTCCCCGTGCTGTGCGACCTGAAACCTTCTGGCCGCTATGTCGCCGTGGATTTCCACCGCGCCGGCGGCGTGCCGCAGGTGCTCAAAATGCTGCTGGTGCACGGCCTGCTGCATGGCGGGTGCCTGACCATCACCGGCCGCACCATGGCCGAGGAACTGGCGGCGATTCCGGATGCGCCGCGCAGCGATCAGGACGTGATCCGCCCCTGGGACAATCCCCTGTACGCGCAGGGCCATCTCGCTATCCTCAAGGGCAATCTCGCGCCCGAAGGCTGCGTGGCTAAGATCACCGGACTGAAAAAACTGTCCATCACCGGCCCCGCGCGCGTGTTCGACTCCGAGCCAAAATGCATGGATGCGATCATGGCGAAGCGCATCAAGCCGGGCGACGTGGTCGTGATCCGCTACGAGGGGCCGAAAGGCGGCCCGGGGATGCAGGAGATGCTGGCGCCGACCTCCGCGCTCACCGGCCAGGGACTGGGCGAGTCGGTGGGCCTGATCACCGACGGTCGTTTTTCCGGCGGCACCTGGGGCATGGTGGTGGGCCA